>CAWDOZ010000103.1:0-78642 GCA_963803935.1 uncultured Fibrobacterota bacterium
AGAACTGAACGGTTCCAACAAGGAGATCACCCATGAAGAAACCCATTGTCGGCATTGCGATTGCCCTGGCCGTGCTCATCATCGGCGGCGCGGCGTACTGGTTTATATTCCGGAAGAACCTGAGCGACCAGATCGTCATTCCCTACATAGCCCACCAGAAGCCGCGCATCGATCCGCATGTGCCAAGTTCGGTCCCGCTCGCCGACAAGCTCGCCGAAGTGGTGTTCGACGGCCTCTTCAACGTACGGGCCAGCGCCAGCGGCATTGTTTATGAAGACGGGCTCGGCGAATACCTCGGGGTGGACAAGAACAGCGTTGTTTCGGTGCGGCTCAAACCGAACCGGAAGTGGCACGCGAGCTTCACCGTCACCATGGACAAGAAGAAGAGCACCATATCGCCGAAGGCAGAGGTCGATTTCACGGCCGAGGACCTCAAGTTCACGCTCCGGCGCATCCAGACGCTCGGCAGCCTGTCGCCCGACTATATTCTCGTTTCGCAGGCGTTCCCGGATTTCAGCTTCACCGGCCCGGATGAATCAGGCGTGATACAGTTTCATTTCCGCGGCGACCGCATGTGGACCGAGGGCGACATCAAGGAGGTACTCTGCTTCAAGATCCTGCCCGCGAATTCCGAAATGGACGCTCCGGAGTACACCAACGGCACCGGGCCATACCTGCGCTGCGGCGAATACGAGGACGCCATTTACTTCAAGAAAATGCCCGGCGGGCCGGCGAACATCACCAACTTTATCCTGAACCCGTTCATCGACAACAGCACCTATACCACCGAACTCAAGAACAAGAACATCAACGTGCTGCTGTCGACCCCCTTCGGCGCACTGTCGCCCATTTTGCGCGACAGCACCGAGTTCTTCTATAAGTCAAGTATCGCCACGACCTTTTTTGCGCTGTACTTCAACACGCAGCGGCTTTCCCTCGACCAGCGCAAGGCGGTGCGCAAGCTCGTCGACAACCGCGCCATCATGAACCGCTTCTTCAAGATCGGGACGCCGCAGCAGCGCCACATCGCCAACTACCGCGGCGCGGGCGACAACTACGACGAGAACCTCAACTACAGTGTCTTCCCCTCCACCTCGTACTATGTCGAGGAGAAGGTGGTGAAGCCCGATACCCTGCAGGCCGAGGGGGACCTTTCCACCCTGCCGGACACCGTGCGTATCCAGACCTGCCTCAACTTTGACTTCCGCGAGGAGCTCTCCGACCTGGTCGACATCATGAACGATCCCGGCATGTACCACGGCAAGATCAAGGTCACCGCGGTGTCAAACGACGAGATAGGCCGCGGCAACTACGACGCGGTCCTGGTCCCGGTTACGGGCTACCGGAACAACTTCCTGTTCGACCTGTACAACATCTTCCTTCGTGCGCCCGACTTCGGCACGCACCGCATCAACCTCCAGACCGCGGTCGACCCGAAGGGCGTGCAGGTCATCGATCCTTCGTCGTTTGCCGCGGATAAGAACTTTTTCCGGCTCGACCTTGCCAAGGACTCGCCGGAAAACGCCGACGTCAAACACCTCCTCGACGATATCTACCTCTTCATGTCGACCCATGAGATCGGCGACAAGCAGCAGGGTGCGATCCTCATCGACGGGCTGGAATCGAAGCTCGCGCTCGGAGCGTGGCTCTTCTCGCTGCCCTCGCTCGCGTATTTCAGCACCCAGTTCGACCCGGCCTCCATCGATATCTACGGCACCGCGTCGCAGTTGTCGACGGTGGGGAAGTGGCAGGAAAAGAAAAAATAGAATAGTGATTTTTATGATTTGGTTACTGCTCTGGTGGGGGAACCGAGCTTAAATCAAATGCCCTTGGTGGGGGAACCGCTCAGGCGGTTCCCCCTGGTCGGAGCCGCGCAAAGCCGCGTCTCCGACACACCCCTTCCTGCGGAAGGGGGAGGCGATGTTTGCCTGAAGGCAAACACTCTCCCCCTCCCGCAACGCCCTCTATTAGGTAGAAAAAACACGGAAGAGGCAGGAAAATCAGAACCGGAAAATCAAAACCGTGTGTAGGTCAGGGATACACCGCAGTGGAAAAAGCGGAGATTTCTCTTAAGAGCAATAACGATCGGGACGAGAGCGAAATCCCTTCGTGGCTGGCGGGTTGAACCTAAGATGGATTTTTTTGAGTAGCCCCACAATGGAATGGATGGAGCCATTATTTATTCCCAAGGGAATATTAATATCATGAAATTCGCTATATTTCCATTCCTGATTCTTTTGCTATTTTCATATTGCAATTTAAATCTATTCCCACAACAAACAAATAATTGCCCTCAAATAGCAGCAATGTGGACAGATGTTCCGCTGAAATATGCAGTAAGCAGTGCATTGGAACCAGATACTGTTTCAGATTCATTTGCAAATCTTTCCGTTGGTAATAGATGGACATACGATATATCGACTATTTTTGACGATGAGGACGGAGGGCAGAATACTTATTCATGTGAGTCGATGGATTTTCAAATTATAAGTAATGCCGGGAATATTGCCGTTCTCAAATTGACCGGCCAAGGAACCAAAGCCTTTCTTGATACATTGCACATTTTGAATGATAGCATTTATTTATTGCCAGGTTCATCTTTTGAATACCCAATATTGCTTGGGCTTCAAAAAAATATCTATCCCTGCTATAAGTTTAACGATAGCAACGGTTTTTTCTATGGTTATGATTCCATAAACAATTTGGGCCTCGAAAATGCATATCTTTATATTAGAAAAATAGGAATGGCTTATTCATTCATTGTGGAATCTTCAAGCATAGGAGGTTCTTCGATTACCTATTGCATATTAAGCAGTTTTAATGGAGTTGCAATCCCCGATAGCCTAATATATGAAGGCATTTCAAAAATTCAACATTTTCGATCAATTTCATATTCAATCAGAACTTCAACGCGGAATACCTATTTAAATGACAATATGCTCGCACCTTACATTGCCATGATAAGATTTAACGCTTTTTCATGTTGGATGTATCGAGCCAATCTGAAAAACACCACATTGCCCTTTTTTCCTAAAAAACAAAGTTAGCAGCTGTCCTCTTTTATGAAACCGAAAGAGAAATGGTAAGGTCTCTTATGAAATAATGGTTATAATGCGAGCGAAAGCCATTTCTGGCGGGCAAATGGAAGCTATAATGAAAAAAACTGTCCGAACTTGGATTACGCGGATTCAGGGATTACCGATTTAAAAAGGGCATTGTGATTTCAATCCGATAAATCCATTAATCCGTATAATCGTGGTTCAGACAGGGGAGATAAAGCATGATCAAAGAAACGTTGAGTAGGTATTCGCTGACCCTGCTATTTATTACGGTTCCCTGCCGATTCCTATTCGCTGGCGACTCTCTTACTGAAGCTCCGGATACTCAAACCGGCTATGAGACGACGATCCTCCCGGACACGAACGACAGCTATCCGGGATGCATGTTCAAGGGAAACTACGTCTATGCCGGGGCGATTAACCTGGTCTGGAACGATGTCAAAAAGAATATCACCGGGGAAGAACTGAAATTTAAAACGGAAAACCGGAAAATCTTGCACTTTATCGATATGATGAATCTCTATCCTTTTACAAGAAATGATTTGGATTCGGAGAGCTATTATATCAAAAGTGGATTCGGGCAAAAAACGGAAGACATTATTAATAAGGAGGTATTTGCGAAATTTCCGGATAAAACCTTTCCAAGGATAGTGTTCTCGTTAAGCCCGAACGATATGATAGCGTACGCATATATTTATAAGAAAATAAAATTCCTTGACTGCTTTCATTCTGAAAAAGCCTTTGATTTCGGGAAACAGCATGTGAATGGGTTTTGGGCCACTAATGATTCGCAAAATAAAGTTGTTCAAATCGTACGATATTGGACCGATGATAATTTCATCATAAAATTAAAGCTTAAAAATCCTGAAGATGAGCTGATTATTGCAAAGGGCTTCCCTCAGCGTAACCCATTGTTAGTACTGGAAGCTATCCGGAGAGATGATACGGTACAACCTTGCAATCTTGAGGAAGAAGATGCATTTGGAATGCCGGAATTGCATTTTCTCGATACTCATATAATAAGCGATATGGAAGGCTTAGAATGTGAAAATGTTAAGCTTAAACCGGATACTATTTCGGTTTTTTATGAAAAAATAAAATATGACCTCGATTTTAATGGAATCAAGATGGAAAATGAAGCTGCAATGAGTATGGCCGCAACCGGAGAGAAGATTCCCGTCCGAACTCCAAGGAACTTTATATTAAACAAGCCCTTCTGGCTGATCATGAAACGCCAGGATAGCCAGAACCCCTATTTTATCCTCGGCGTGAATAATACGGAGATCATGGCAAAGGCGGAATAACCGGGAAGATGTCTGAACTGTGATTCTATTGATTTTAAATCATACGAATCAAATGGACCAAAGAAATCGTAGTTCAGACAGGGGTGACAAGATATGATCAAAAAATCATGTAGTCGATTCTCCCTGATCCTGCTTTCCCTCATGCTTCCCTGCCGATTCCTATTCGGCGCCGACTCGGTCCCAACTGGTCCTGAAACTTCGCCTGACCGCATAACGACCTTCTACCAGGACCCGAGATATAAATATCCCGATCTATGTCCCCTTTGCTCGGAATGGCAGAAAATGCAGGCTGAATCCATTGCTAAATGCGACCCCAACTATCTCGATTTCGAAAAAAGGAAATTGGCATACGATATGCCTCCGGAAAAATTAAAGGCTATTTCCACAAGGGATCTTTTATTAGCATGCCTTGACTATCCTTTTAATTTTGGAACACGTAATATAATGATTGCGGCCAAGTCGAGTACAGCAGTTCTTTATAATGAACCTGATTATGATCCTCAAGTGCCTGACTATGGACCTCAATCGTTCAATGGATACCAGGAGTTGATAAGAAGAAAAGATATGGTCAAAGAACTGAAAAGATATTATTCTTCGGAAGACCTCACCGATACCACAAACTCGATGAGAAATATGTATTTCGGATCATTTTTGCTGCATGACACAATATTTAACCAGTTAAGCAGGCAGGATAGGAAATACTTCGCCAAAATCACTCTACAAAGAATTAAAATGTATTGTTCAAAACCGCATATTTA
Source organism: uncultured Fibrobacterota bacterium (assembly GCA_963803935.1). Lineage (GTDB taxonomy): Bacteria > Fibrobacterota > Chitinivibrionia > Chitinivibrionales > Chitinispirillaceae > BOG-1184. The sequence continues at coordinate 5,122 of CAWDOZ010000103.1, forward strand.
CAATTCATTTAATTCTCCTCCGGGCCTGCCATTTCTAGACAAAATCCTATGGGTGTATGATTATGAAAGATATATGAGCATGACCCCGGCCCAGAGAGACTCGGTTACCGAGCAACGGAGGAAGGCCACAGCCACGAAGGATTCGATTGTCGAATTATTGCTTAAAGGCACGTTCAATGATTCGTTATACCGCGAAAAGCATAAAGATTTTAAAACCGGCGCTTCTCCACCTGCAAAATATGGAGACCGAGGGTACGATATTGTAATAAAGCATGCAGAAGATTATTTAAATGAACCCTAATACCTATTTTATTTTAGGCGTGAATACTACAGAGATCATGAAAAAGTAAGAGTAGCAGGGGAGGGAAGAATGTCTGAATTGTGATTCCCCTGATTTTTATGATTTCCCTCACGCATTGAATATTTTTAAAAGGCCATCCATGGAAAAAACAATAGCAGTCCTCAATCAAATGGTTGATGAGCGCATAATCGAATCCTATGCCATCGGTGGCGGCATAGCCGCGATGTATTATATCGACCCTGTTTCGACCTTCGATCTGGATGTATTTGTAACTCTCCCGGATGATTCCGGCGGTCTCATTTCGCTGGACCCCATTTATTCCTGGCTGAAAAAAAGCGGCTATAGGCCTGCCAGGGAACAGGTCATCATTGAAGGGGTTCCGGTTCAGTTTATCCCCGTTTACAATGACCTTATAAGAGATGCCGTAAGGAATGCGGTGCAGAAAAATTACCGGAATATCCCTTCTCGGATAGTTGGACCGGAATACTTGATGGCAATCATGGTTCAAACCGGTCGCCCCAAAGACCGCGACCGTTGCATAAAGTTTATGGAGGAGACGAAAATAAGCGAAACGGTCCTCTCCGCTATACTTGAAAAACATCACCTTACCGAGAAATTCCTTGAATTGAAAAGGACCTACAATGGAAAATGACCAGTCTGTCATAGATAAAAAAAATAAGGAGTTTATTGCAAAGATCTTCGAGCAGAAAAAGGAATTCCATCGCAGTCGGGCCCGCCTGCCCATCGAAGAAAAAATGAAGATTTTAATCGAATTGCAGAAAATTGCGGTCACTATCCGGCCTGAACAACTGAAGAATGGGCAGCCCATACAAGTCTGGCAAATAAATTGATGACTGAAAAGAGAGATACAAGGCTATAATGAAATCCTTCACCCGGTTCCAATTCTGCCCCCGCTGCGCCGGCGCCTCGATCGAGGTGTACATGAAAAATGCGATTCATTGCACCTCCTGCGGCTACATTTACTTTCACAATGTCGCCGCCGCAGTTGCCGCGATTATCGAAATAGACAACAAGGTCCTGCTCCTCCGGCGCGCGCACGACCCGCAGAAAGGTCTCCTCGACCTTCCCGGCGGCTTCGTGGACTACCGGGAGTCGCTCGAAGAGGCCCTGGCCCGCGAAGTCATGGAAGAGACCAGCCTTGCTATTACGGATATCCGCTACTTCGGTTCCTTTGCGAACGTGTATCACTACTGCGATGTGACCTACTTCACCACCGACACCGCTTTTTGCTGCCGGCCGGTGGACGCGGGAACGCTCAAACTATCCGATGAGACGAGCGACTTTTGCCTGGTCGATCCAAAAACTCTGGATCCGGGCCTGCTTGCCTTCGATTCGGTCAGGGGATCGCTCAGCCGCTACTGCCGCGCCTGAACGGCAAAATGTCTGCCGTTCTTCCGGCGGGATTTCATGATGAGCGAAATAATGTAGAATATACCGGCAACCAGGATGATCGTCGCACCCGAGGTGAGGTTGCAGTAGTAGGAGAGGAAGAGCCCGGCAGTGGTGAAGAACATGCCGAGCGCCGCGGCAATCGCCATCATCCGCCGCAGGTCCTTGGTGAACATCTCCGCTATCGAGGCGGGAATGGTGCAGAGCGCTATCACGAGAATGAGCCCCACGACCCGGATGAGCATGATCACCGTGAGCGCGATGAGCAGGATCATGACATAGTAGAGTAATGCTACCGGGATCCCGCTGACGAGTGCGAACTCCTCGTCGTACGACATGCTCAGGAATTCCTTGTACAGACCGATGACGATGAGGAGTATGATGCAGTCGAGCACGGCCATGAGCACGAGGCTGGCATGCGAAACCGCGAGGATGGAGCCGAAGAGGTAGCTCATGAGGTCGACGAAGTAGCCGGGCTTGAGGTCGATGAGGATGATGCCGATGGCCATGCCGAGCGCCCACATGACGCCGATGATGGTGTCGGAGCGCTCCTTCTGCCGCCGGCTCGCAAATCCCATGAGGAGCGAAGAAGCAAGCGAAAACGGGATGGTGCCGGTCATCGGGGAGATGCCGAGAAAGGCCGACAGCCCGAGCCCGCCGTAGGCCGCGTGCGCAACGCCTCCGGCCAGGAACGAGAGCCGGTTTACAACAACGAGAGTGCCGACCACGCCGCAGGCGATGCTGACCAGGAAGCCTGCCGCCAGCGCGTTGCGCATGAAGTCGTAGTGCAGGAACTCATGCATGGCGTCGGTCCCCCCCGTGGCGTTTCTCATGTTCGTGGAGGACCCGGTGCGGCACGCCGTGGTCAACGAAATCGATCGGGCAGCCGAAGGTTTTCGTGATCATCTCCTCATCGATCTTGCCGTCGGCATGGAAGTACAGATCCTTGTTGATGCAGGCGACCGACTTTATGTATTTCGACACGACACTGACATTGTGCGTCACGAGCACCACCGTGGTCCCGCCGTTGTTGAGCCGCGCGAGGTGCTGGTAGATTTCGTCGGTGCCGGTGGTGTCGATGCTGGCGGTCGGCTCGTCGAGAAAGAGGATGGCAGGCTGCGAAACCAGCGCGCGGGCAAGCAATACCTTCTGGCGCTGGCCGCCGGAGAGCTCGCCGATCGTCAGGTTGCGTAAGGGTCCGAGTCCGACCTCCTCGATCATCGAATCTGCCGCCTGCTTGTCGCCCCGGGTCAGGCGTCGGCCCAATCCGCGGCGCGCCGCGAGACCCATGCGTACCGCATCCCGGACGAGTATGGGGAACTCCTTGTTCGAGGAGGTTTCCTGCGGGACATACCCTGCCGAGCGCCGGGTTCTCTCCGGCGATCCGCCGAGGAGCCTGATGGTGCCGGAATTGGGCTTGAGAACGCCGAGGATGAGTCGCAGGAGCGTTGTCTTGCCGCCGCCGTTCGGGCCGATGATGCCGAGAAAGTCACCTTGCTCGATAGCAAAACTGACATCCCGGACCGCTGCTTCGTTCCGGAAATAGAACGAGACCTTATCAACCTCGATTGCGGCCGGGCGGGTCATTGGTGCACCAGATTTTTCGTGAAGCTCAGGAGATTTCCGGCCCAGTCTGCGGCCAGGGGGTCGGCGACCGCAACCCGGGCGCCGATCTCGTGCGCGATGATCTCTGCGGTCTGGCGGGAAAACTGCGGCTGGACAAAAATGGTTGCAATATGGCCGGTCCGGGCATATTCGAGAATGGATCCCAGCGTGCGCGCGCTCGGCTCCTTGCCCTCGACCTCGATGGCCACCTGCCGGAGCCCGAACTCATGGGCAAAATAGCCCCATGCGGGATGAAAAACCATGAACGGGCAAGCCCCGTTTTTTTGAGCGAATAGAGCCTTTATTTCATGCTGCAGGGAATCTATTTCGAGAACGAAGAGGGAGTCGTTGGCCCGGAATTCCTTCGCGTGAATGGGGAGGGTGCTGCAGAGTGCGGCGGTTATGGTAGCCGCCTGCGTTTTGACAAGCTCCGGCGAGAGCCAGATATGCGGGTCCAGCCCCTCTTCGCTGCCGGTCCCGGTACTATCACCCAGGTAAATCGGCGCCTCCATGGGACGCCTGGCGATGCCGCTGTCGGTATGCACCACCCTGAGCTGCGGATAGGTGCCCGACAGCCGTTCGAGCCAGGCGTGTTCAAACTCGATGCCGATACTGAAGTAGAGCGCGGCCCGGGAGAGCGCGGTCATCTGGTACGGCCGGGGCTCGTAGGTATGCTCGGAGACGCCGGACGGAACCATGACAAGAACCGAAACAAGGTTCCCGGCAATTTTATCGACGAAATATTTCTGCGGCGCGATGCTGACGGCGACGACGGGAGGCCCGTCAGCGGACTGCCGGTTGCACCCGGTGAACAGGGCCGAAAGAAGAATGGTTGCGAATACCAGTGATTTTGAGGTCATCGGCAGAGATGGGGGGGTGCTATGCTATGTCAATTTTGCGCCGCATCACGAATATATATTGTGCAGGGCAGGTACCCCGGCGCCTGCCCTCCGTCCCTCCCGCGACCCCTGCGCGTCTCACTGCTCCGGCATCTCAATCATTGTCGTTGTCCAATCCATGGTTTCGGCCCTGAAGTGCACGATATACTGTCCCGGCGCGAGATTCAGGCTGGTGCCCGTCAGGGAGTAGCTCCCCGGTGCCTGGACCCGGTTGAAGGCAAAAGCCTTCCTGCCGAGCATGTCGTAAATAACGATTGCAACCGGGCTTTGCCGGGTCAGGGAGTAGGAAAGTGTACCGTTCTTCATACTGAAGCCCGGAGCGGCAATTGCACCCTGCGGCAGCACCGCCGAATTACCGGTGGTGAAGCTCCATGCCGCCGACCAGGGGGATGCCCCGCCGCTGTTCGCAGCGCTTACCCGCCAGTAATAGACGGTTTTGCCCGCGAGCCCGGTCTCAAGGCCGCTTGCCGCGGTGAGGTCGGATTGATTGACAACACCGGTTGAAAATGTCTGAGACGTCGACAGCTGCAGTGAGTAGGAGGCTGCAGCATACACCGTTCCCCAGCTCAGGGCGGGTGAGGTCGATACATTCGTTGCGCCGTTGGCCGGTGCGGCAAGCGACGGCGTGCCCGAAATCAGGAAAATGGGATAGACGGTGACGTTGCCGGTCAAGGGCGTACCGTTGCCCGGGCTGTTTATGGTTCCGCACTGCGAATCCGTCGCAAAAAAGCAGAGGAAATGCTCCCCGAAGGTCAATGAGTCGGCAGGCCCCCAGTTGTAACTCCACACTACCGAATCGGTGCCGGCCAGGGCGGTGATGGTTGCCTGGTTCCAGCCGCCCTGCTCCGTATGCGCCTTGTCATAGACACCCTGGATGCCGCACCTGCCGGAGAAGGCCCGGTTTACCGCTTTCCCGGTTAACGCCGGTTTTGAAACGAAACAGGCCCGGAACGGCAATGAGTCGGCAAGCGCCTGGAGCGTGGTTTCGTTTTGCGGCGCGTCGGTGAATACCGTGACGTTGTCGCTCCCGTAATTTACCGCGTAAACTTTGTCGGTCACCGGATTCACGGCAACCTGGAAGGGATAGCTCTGTGCGGTGACGGTGGTGGTGGTATTTGTCGCCCCGTCGATGACCGTGATATTGTCGCTGCCGAAATTCGCCGTGTATATCTTATCGGTTACCGGGTTCACCGCAATACGGCGCGGCTCCGTCCCCACCGTCACGTTCGTTGTCGCATTGGTCGCGCCGTTTATTACCGTAACGTTGTCGCTTCCGTAATTAACCACGTAAATCATGCCGGTCGCTTCGTCCAGCGCCATTTCGAGGGGTTTTGTCCCCACGGTAAGGGTCGCCGTCACGGTATTGGTCGCGCCGCTGAGCACCGTGACGGTACCGCTGATTTCATTGGCGACATAGACCATCCCGGTCGCCTCGTTCACGGTAATCGCAACGGGGCCGGTTCCAACGGCGATGTTCGTTGCGGAATTTGTCGCTCCGTCGATGACCGTGAGCTGGTTGCTGCCGCTGTCGGCGACGTAAATCTTGTCGGTCGCGAGATCGGCCCAGACCGCCGTCGGATTGGCTCCGGTGGCCACGGTCGCAACCACCGCATCGGTGGCCGGGTTGATTACCGAGACATTGCCGCTGCCGAAGTTCGCCACATAAATATTCCCGGAAGCCGAGAATGCCATCCTCCGGGGATTGGTTCCCACGGCGACGGTTGCCGTTGCATTGGTCGCCCCGTTGATCACGGTAACCGTGTTGCTGCTGTCATTTGCCACATAGAGGAGGTTGGTCACCGGGTTGAGCCCGATCTGCTCCGGTCCCGCGCCGACGCTCACCGTTGAAGAGGTGCCGGTCGCATCGTCAATGACCGTGACGCTCCTGCCGCTGAAATTTCCCACGTAAATTTTATCGGTCACCGGGTTGACCTCGACCTCCACGGGGCCCGAGCCGGCGGTAATGGTCGTCGGCGTATTGGTCGAACCGTCGATTACCGAGACGCTGGCGCTCTTGAAATTCGCGGCATAAATCTTGTTGGTCACCGGGTTTACCGCAACGGACTTCGGGTCCGTCTGCACCATGACGGTTGCGGGCATATTGGTAGAACCGTCGATGATCGTGACGGTATTGTTGCCGGTATTGGTCGCATATATTTTGTCGGTGGCCGCATTCACCGCGATGGCCAGAGGTTCAGTCCCGGCGGGAATGGAGCTTGCCGTATTGGTCGCCCCACTTATGGCCGAGACATTGTTGCTGCCGGGATTCGCCGTATAAATCTTGTCGGTTACCGGATCTACCGCGATCCCGTAGGGATTGGTTCCCACGGTTATAGTGGTTGTCGTATCGGTTGCGCCGTCGATGACCGTAACGGTGGCGGCCCCGGAATTCGCCACATAAATCTTGTTTGTCACCGGATTGACCGCGATTCCATAGGGATCGGTTCCAACGGTAACCGTTGACGTCCCATTGGTCGCTCCATTGATAACGGTGACATTGCCTCCCCTGGTGTTCGACACATAGATCATATTGGTAACCGGGTTTACCGCCACCTCCCCGGGGTTGGTCCCTGCCGTTACCGTGGCCGTTACCGCGCCGGTCGCACCGTTAATGACCGTGACGTTGCCGCTTCCATTATTCGATACGTAAACCATTGCCGTTACCGGATTCACCGCTATGCCGAAGGGATTGGTGCCGGCGGCCACAGAGGAAGTTGCATTCGTCGCGCCGTCAATGATCGTTACGCTGCCGCTGCCGTAATTTGCAACGTAAATCTTGTTGGTTACCGGGTTAACCGCTATGGCGTCGGGATTTGAGCCGACGGAAACGGTGGTGGTCGCATTGGAGGCCCCGTCAATCACCGTGATGCTGTTGCCGCTGTCATTTGCAACATAAATTTTGTTGGTAACCGGGTTCACTGCCATGGCGACGGGCGACGATCCCACCGCGCTGGTGGCGGTAACGAAATCAGCCTGTACCATTGCGGTGCCGACCAGCGCCGCAATGGCGGCACCCATAACCAACCGTTTCATTGAATGCATAGACGCTCCTCCGCCGGTACCGACCGGCTGCTTCTGATGTTGTCGGATCCACCATGTGGCGCTGCAGACCGCCTGCAGGGGCCGGATGATTCTGCCGCCCTGCCGGGCGGGGATTGCGGGCAAATGCGAATGTGCGTTCCCTGTAGGGATGATAGTAAAAATCGGGAGCCGGGAGCAAACTGATGGAACGGCGATAAGGCGATATTTTCCGCCCCGGCATCCAATATGTCAAGTCTGGCTATTTGGATTTCCCCGCTTCGATTTTAAACCCCCGCTGCCGATAGAGCTCTCCGCAGCAAGCTTCGGGGAGCTGCCAACACTCTTTCCCGGATATAAAAAAACGGGCAACGGTCAGGAAGCAATCTTATAACTATATAAAAATCAATAAAATATGCTAAATAAAATATATAGAATAAATTTGTTGCTTTTCATTCATTGAAATGCTATATTATCGTAGTGCCGGCAAAAGCCGGATACAATTACCGTCACGCTCTTTGACATTGTCGGAGGACAGGAGGCTGGTATGGCAGATCATTCAGGAATGAGGCTGGGCAAAAATGCCCCGCGACACGAGAGTCGTACCCTGCAGATGGCGCAGTATTTGCGTCCGGAAGTGATTCCCGCACTGCCGGAATCGCAGGAATGGTATGATAAAGTGGGCACCTGGCCCATGATGATGAATGACCGGCTCGGCGATTGCACCTGCGCGGCAGCCGGGCATTTCATCGAGGAGTGGACCGCGTATTCGGGAAACAGGGTGATCCTGTCCGACGACCAGATCGTTGCCGGCTACTCGGCAATTACCGGGTACGACTCCCGCACCGGCACCAACGACAATGGCGCGGTGGAGCTGGATGTGCTTAAGTATTGGAAGAATACCGGATTTGGCGGCCACCGGATCTCGGCCTTCGTGGCGCTCGAACCCGGTAGCTTCGATCATATAAAAGCCTCGGTATTTCTTTTCGGAGGCTGTTACATCGGGGTGGCCTTACCGGTTTCCGCCCAGACCCAGAGTGTCTGGGCGGTGCCGCCCTGCGGGCTGGGCGGCCGGGGAGCTCCGGGATCCTGGGGCGGCCATGCCGTTCCGGTAGTGGGGTATGATTCCCACGGGGTGACGGTGGTAACCTGGGGTGCCCTCAAAAGGATGACCTGGGGATTCTGGCAGGCCTACTGCGATGAGGCGTATGCGGTGCTGAGCCCGGACTGGGTAAGCGCGACGAAACCGGCAGCCAATGGGTTCGACCTGGATCAGCTTGATGGAGATCTTCTGGCGGTAGCAGGGGCAGGGCTGTGCAAGCCCCTTGCTTCGGCGTGCCGCGAAGGTTAGTTTAGATCTCCGGTAATAGTGCCGGTTTTGGCTTTGTCAAATAATCACCCGGTGAGGTGGCGGTCATGCAATTGATTTATAAAAAGGTCTTCCATGGGGCGCTGGCGGTTCTCGCCGCTGCGATGGCAGTAAATGCCGATTTTACCACGGCAACTCTGGCCGCCGGCACCAACCCGGCGGCAGCAGCCGTGAATCCGGTGACCAATACGGTCTTTGTCGCTAATTATGCCGGCAATACGGTCACCATGTACAACGGGACAACCAATGCCGCCACCACGGTAACGGTGGGAACCAACCCCTGTGCAATTGCGATAAACCAGGTAACCGGAAAAACCTATGTAGCGAATTACGGCAGCAAAAATATCTCGATCATTACAGGATCGACCGCCACGGCGGCGACCGTCACCGTCGGTACCGATCCCTGCGCGATAGCGATCAATCCGGTTACCAATACTATCTATGTCGCGAATTACGGAAGCAATAATGTAACGGTAATAAACGGGTCAACCGGTGCGGTGACGGCAACGGTAACTGCCGGAACGAATCCGGCGGCGATAGCGGTGAACCCGGTGACCGACAATATCTATGTGGCGAATTATGGCGGCAAAAATGTTACGGTCATAAGCGGAGCGACCAATACGATTACGACTACCGTGAGCGTCGGGACCGATCCCTGCGCCATTGCAGTGAACCCGGTGACCAACACGATTTATGTCGCCAATTACGGCAGTGCCGGCGTTTCGGTGATAAGCGGGACCACCAATGGGGTAACGGCTACCGTTGCCGTGGGGACCGACCCCATTGCCCTGGCGGTGAATCCGGTGAGCAATGCGGTTTATGTCGCCAATAACGGGGCCGCCACGGTCACCGTCATTGCCGGCGCGACAAATGCACCAACAAGCGTGAATGCGGGAACCGCTCCCCGCGCGATCGCCGTTAACCCGGTTACCGGCAAGATCTATGTGGCCGACAGCGGGAGCGGCACCGTTACGGTTATTACCGGGGCAACCAATGCGGTTACTTCCCTGACCGTCCGGGCAGGCCCGCGGGCAGTCGCGGTGAATCCGGTTACCAATAAAATTTATACCGCAAACGGCGGGAACAATACCGTTACCGTCATCGACGGGGCCACCTGCGCACCTTCCTCCGCAACCGTCGGAACCGAGCCCAGTGCCGTGGCGGTCAATCCGGTCACCGGCAGAATTTATGTGGCAAATTATACCGGCGGTACCGTTACCGTGATTGCCGGAGCAACCAGTACCGTATTCGCTACCGTCAAAGCGGGAACCTACCCGACCGCCATCGCGGTAAACCCGGTTACCGATAAAATTTACGTAGCGAACTACAACAGCGATAACATCACCGTAATTGACGGGGCGACCGACTCCACGGTGACCCTCGATGCGGGTACCACTCCCATGGCCGTGGCGGTCAATCCGGTCACCGACAAAATTTATGTGGCGAATTATGCAAGCAGTAACGTTACCGTCATCGATGGGGCGACCAATACGTCGGTCAACGTGGCTGCGCAGTCGAATCCCTATGGCGTGGCGGTAAACCCGGTAACCGACATGATTTATGTTGCCAATGAGGGCAGCAGCAGCGTGACGGTGATAAACGGGGCGACCAACGCGACGGCGACCGTCGCGGCCGGATCGTACCCCCGGGAGCTGGCGGTGAATCCGGTGACCAATACGATCTACGCACTCAATTTTATCGGCAGCACCGTAACGGTTATCAACGGCGCTACCAATGCGACGAAGACCGTGACTACCGGGACAAATCCCGGGGCGGTAGCGCTTGATGTCGTGACAAATATGATTTATACGGCAAATAACGGCGCCAATACCGTCACGGCGATTAACGGGGCGACCAATGCGACGACCACCATCGATGCCGGAATGCTCCCCATTGCCATAGCGGTGGACCCGATAACCAACAAGATCTTCGTTGCGAATTCCAACGGGGGAAATATGACCGTTATCGACGGAGCGACCGATTCCGCGACCACGGTAACGGTCGGGACCAACCCCGGGGCAATCGCGGTGAACCCGGTGACCAATTCCGTCTATGTGGCAAATGGCGGCAGCAATACGATTTCCATGATACCCGAGGTAGCGCAAAGCGACACCAGGGTCTGGGCAATCCCCGATTCCCTGCCCAGCCATACCAGTTTCGCTCCCCTGCCGGTCCTTGGCGGCAAGGCAGTCAACCGCGCCTTTACCGGCAAATGCGGCATCCAGGGAGTTTACAACAGGGTCAATACCGCGCAGAACGCCTGGAACGCCGCAACCATGACCTCGCTGGCCGGTAGCGATTCGACGAGGTGGAGTTTCAACTGGGGAACGACCGACTCCCTGACGTTCGGAGAGAATTTTCTCTGCGTCTATGCCGCCGATTCGCAGTGCGGCGGAACGAATAACCTCGGCAAGGGTAGCCCGTTCGCAGGAAATATCACGGTGTATCCGGTTTACCGCACCACCGGGGTTCCGGTCCTGAGCCTGCCGACCAACGGCGCGACCGGTTTGCAGGCTGCACTCACGCTGAGCTGGCGAACGGTGCCGGGCGCCGCCACCTACTCCCTGCAGGTTTCGACGGTCTCGACCTTTGCGACGACGGTCAACGGGCAGAGCGGCCTCACCGCCGCGCACTTCGCCGAGGCCAAACTTGCCAGCAAAGCCGTCTGCTATTGGCGGGTCAATGCGACCAACCCTACCGGGACCAGCGGCTGGTCGAGCATCTGGAGCTTTACCGTTACAGCGACTGCTACGGTATCTTCGGGTAACCCTCAGGCATTGGGGACATTCCGCATTCATGACGGCATTCTTACCTACTCATTGGTCCGGGAGGGCCCGGTCGAACTGAAGATTTACGATATGCCCGGGAAGAAAATCTATGCGTTCAACCGTACGGAGGCGATGGGGAGCTATTCCCTTGCGATAAAAAACATCGTTGGCGGAGCCGGACGCTATGTCGTTGATTTCAGGGCGGGGGGGATGACAAGAAGAGTTGCAGTGGTGAATTCCGGGGGAAAATAATAAAGAATTAGTTACTGCAAAATCAAAATCAACTTCTGGGCGTTCCGTTGGGGTGCCCTGAATGGCACCCCAACGGCGCGCCTCCGCCGGGCTCTCGGCAAAGCCGAGCCGGTATTTCCAGCCCTGCGGCTTCGCCTTGGTCTGGAAACACTGTCGGGGTCGCTATCGCTCCTCCCGACACCCTCTGTCCTCGCTAACGCAACGTCAAAAGAGTAGGGTTCAACATCCTGAAACCATACTGATTTACAAATTCCCTTATGTTTTTTCTACCTAAGGTGGGCGTTGCGGGAGTGGGCGAGCGTTTGCCAAAGGAAAACATCGCCGCCCACTTCCGCAGGAAAGGGTGTGTCGGAGACGCGGCTTTGCGCGGCTCCGACCGGGGGAACCATTTTTAAATGGTTCCCCCACCAAAGGCTGTTAGAATGGTTCTCCCACCAAAGGCTGTTAGAATGGTTCCCCCACCAAAGGCTGTTAGAATGGTTCCCCCACCAAAGGCTGTTAGAATGGTTCTCCCACCTGAGATGACCATTTCAGGCTTGACCTCTCCCTCGGCACGGTTTTAAATTAAGTAAGCGGCGACATCGCCGGGTCTGTAAATGAGAGTCGTTCCCAATCCAAAGGAGATCGTATGACGCAGCAGGAGATTCTCGATTTCATGAACAAGAACCAGGTTTGCACGCTGGCAACCTGCGAGGGCGACAAACCGTATGTCCGGGGCATAAAGATTTACCGGGCCGACCGCGACGGCATCATATTCCATACGGGCATCGCCAAGGATATGTTCGAACAGCTCAATAAAAATCCCAACGTCGAGTTCTGCTTCATTACGGACACCATGCAAATAAGAACCAGCGGAACTGCGGTCCTGGAAAGCGACAGAAAACTGAAGGAGGAGATGATTGCCAATCGGCCGTTTCTGAAACCGATGGTCGATCGCGACGGTTTTGATTCCCTGGCCGTGTATCGCGTTAGGAATATGGTGGCAACGGTATGGACCATGGCGACGAATGCGGATAAGAAGGAATATATTGAAATAAAATAAGGGTTTCCATGCGAGATACTGTAGATCCTCCGGAAGGAAAGATTCCCCCTTATTCCCCCCTTACAAAGGGGGGAGCCGCGGGCAGGAGTGATATCTTTGATCGCGAGATGCTTCGAAAACGCGGTCTTGTGTGGAATGGGGAACAACTTCCTTAAGAAAAGTATCCCCCCTTTGAAAGGGGGGCGGCGAAGCGGGGGGATCTTTCCTTGGAATCAATCCAGCCTCATCATCCGTCTCGCTACCCACTCCACCGTCAATAGCCCTAAAATAACCATCAGCAATCCCCAATTCCGCTGTATCGGTAATGTTTCCCTGACCCTTTCGACTCCGGCCTGAGCTGTGCCGAAAAACGAGGCAGCAATCGAAGAATCGGTTACCGATGTCAGCGGCTGGGCGATTTCGCTTAACAGCGAGGTATTCTGCTGCGTCACCGAGAACTCCGACTGGTCAGGGTCGACAAACAGGGAATCGGCAAAGGAGAACGTTCTGCCTCCCGTTTTTCCCCGGACTTCGAATTTGTAGCGACCCTCCGGCAGCGGCTTGACGTGGATCGATTGATAGGATCCGCCGGCGGCCGTCATGGTGAATGTCGTGTCGAAGGTAAGCCGGTCGGATGCAAACCGGCATGAAAGCCCGACACCCGACGGGATCGCAAGGTCGGCGGGGAAGAGCACCCGCAGGGGAATCGAATCGACCTCGGAAAGCGGCCCTGCCGGGTAGAGAAAGAGCCGGTTGGAGAGACCGGCGGTGAGCCGATCCTTGACCCATGCTACGAGGCGGCGGGAGAAGGCGAACGCCGCTTCCTCGTCGGCGAGCGCGAGCGGCGCGAAATCCCACCGCCAGATGCCCGAAGCGGCGCAGACCAGTGCGTGGCGGCCGGCGAATTCCGCTGAGTAAAGCACCGGGATCGTATCGGTCGCCATGCCTGACCGGTTGCCGATACCAGCCGAAAGCGCTGCGGCGGCAAAACCGATCCGCTGCCCGGGAGTCCGGTAAAAGCAATCGGGGGGCGGGAGGCGCGTGAGGTCGAGACCGACCAGGGGATTGTTTCCAAGGTCGGCGGCGGGTCCCATGAAGGTGACCGGCCCGCCGGCGGGAACTTCCGGTGCTGCGCCGGGAAAGCTTCCGATAATCAGGATGTCTCCCGCCGGTTTGAGTCCTGCAGGAGCGGATGTCAATTGCCCGCCGGCGTCGAAGAGAACTGCCAGATCGGTTCCTTGGCGCGGGGGCTGGGCTGATTCCTGGAAATCGCGGTCGCGGCCGAGCGCGAGGCGTATAAACCTCTCGTCAAGAGACGGTGCACTGAGCGTTGCCGCCCAGGTAAAATGGGCAGGCAGGGCGGTATGCAGCGCATAGCGGGAGCACCGGGTTCCCGCGGCCGTTGCGGCAACGAAACGATAGAGGCGCCTTCCCGGGACCTGGTGCGGGAGCGGGAGAATTATGTCGAGCCGGAATGGCCCGTGAGTAACCGATGCGGTCCGGGCGGCGATGGTTACGCCGTTTTCTACGGCGCTTACCGACAGGGTTTCGCCGCCGGAGGCAGCCGAAAATCCATCGAGCGTAATGGTTGCCGCCAGGGGCGAATCGGCCGGTGAAGCAGGCGGCAGGGCGGTTACCTCCATCCGGAGGAACGGTGCAGGATTAACCCCGGGCAAGGGAAGGTACCATGCTGTTTTATCGGCATAGCCTGCGAGGGGCATCGTCGCATTCGACCAGTTACCGTCGGAAATTATGAAGATTGCGACGGCGCGTTTCAGCGCGGCATCGTTCGAAGCTGCCGGCAGAAAACTGCGACGGTCTGAAAAGTCAAAGGCGGCTTCGCTTGGGAGCGGTCTCAGCGAATCGCCGAACCGGTAGAAAGCAAACCGGTGACCGGGATCCGCATGGGCCGCGTTCCAGGCCTGGAGCCGCTTGAGAACGGGGATAATGGTTTCGCCAGGGGAGAAGAGGCGCATGCTCTGCGAGACATCGACGATGACCGGGACCGGTTGCCGGGGGGGGATTCGATCGAAGGTGAGTACCGGCTCGAAAAAGGCGGCGGCAACGGCGGCTGCAAGCGCCATCCGCAACGTGCCGAGAAATAGCCGCCGCCCTGCAGAGAGCGGGAGGGCCGCGATCCGCTGCAGGGAAAGAAAACCGAGAACGAGCAGAAGTCCGGCGGCAACGAAGGGGACGATCGACATGGTCCTCACTTATTGGACAGGACCGTGTCTTTTTTCCAGTAGCGGTCGTTCTGTTCCGGATAGTCCGTGGTAAAGTGAAGGCCCCGGCTCTCCTTGCGCTTTGCGGCCGAAAGGACAATGAGCTTCGCGGTAGTGACCAGGTTCCGGAGTTCGAGGAGCGGTACCGTTATCCTGGTGCGCTTGTAAAAATTTTCAATCTCCTTTTCGAGGAGCGTGATCCGGCGGAGCGCCCGGGAGAGCCGCACATCGGACCTGACGATGCCGACATAATCCCACATGATTGATTGGATCTCGGTCTTGTCGTGCGAGAGGAGGATCCACTCCTCATTATCGATGGTACCGGAATCATCCCAGGATGGGATTGACTCGCGGGAACTCCGGGCGCGGCTCTTCAGCCTGCCGCCCGCATCGGCGGCGGCCCGGAAGGAGAACACGAGGGCTTCGAGGAGCGAATTGGACGCAAGCCGGTTTGCACCGTGGACCCCGGTGCAGGCGACCTCGCCGCAGGCATAGAGCCCGTCGATTCCCGCATGCCCTTCATGGTCCACCTTGATGCCGCCGCAGGTATAATGTGCGGACGGCACAACCGGAATGAGGTCGCGCGTAATATCGAGCCCCAGGTACTTACACCTCCGGTAAATGTACGGAAACTGTTTTTTAGTTTCGGCCGGTGCGGCACTCCTGATATCCAGGAAGACGCAGGGGGCGCCGGACATCTTCATCTCATTATCGATGGCGCGGGCAACGATATCGCGGGGTGCAAGCGACTTGAGGGGGTGATAGTTGCCCATGAACTCCCTGCCGTCGGCATAGCAGAGTACCGCGCCGTACCCGCGCAGCGCCTCGGAGATAAGAAAGGAAGGCGCACCATCATGAAACAGCGTCGTCGGATGAAACTGAATGAACTCCATGTTGGCAATGGGTGCCCCGGCACGATATGCCATGGCATAACCGTCGCCGGTTGCAATGGAGGGATTGGTGGTATGCAGGTAAACCCGTCCGGCTCCGCCGGTGGCGAGACAGGTGAATTTGGCCCGGACCGGGAGGATGGCCCGGGAAATGGTGTCGAGGACATAGGCGCCGAAACAGGTGTTTTCCACGGATTCGCGGAGACCGCCAAGGTGATGGCCCGTAATGAGCTCAACGGCAAAATGATGTTCAAACAGCCGGATAGAGCTGTTCGCTCGGATAAGGGAGAGGAGCTGCTCCTCAACGGCGCGTCCGGTGAGGTCCCTTGCATGAACGATCCGGTTAACCGAATGGCCGCCTTCCCTTCCGAGGTGCAGGTTGTAGGGATTTCCGGCCCGGCTCAGGTGAGAAAAATCAACGCCCCAGTCGATCAGGTCCTTGATCCGGGCGGGCCCTTCCTCGACGATAATGCGCACCGACTCTTCATCGCAGAGCCCATGGCCTGCAGTAAGCGTATCCCGGACATGAAGGTCAAAACTATCGCTGCGGTCGAGTACGCAGGCGATTCCCCCCTGCGCATAGTTGGTATTGGATTCGCTATCCTCTTTTTTAGTAATAATCGTTACGGTGCCGAATCGGGAGGCATGGATGGCAAAGCAGAGACCGGCTATGCCGCTGCCGATCACAAGAAAGTCGCTGGTATAATTATCCATAGGTCGCATCGCCTCAATGATTTGCAGTAAATATACATAAAATCGGGCTCCTGCCGATTTCAGGGCCATTGCCCTGGCGAAGATATTTTTCCGCAAATCCGAGGGGGGAGCGGATGATTGCGCTCGCCCGAAACCGAAGGTATAATCAAGTAGTTACGTTTGCACATTCATTATAGTATTTTATATTGATCTGGAATCTTTATGGGCCGGCTATCGGGGGAGGGGATGCGATTGAAGTACCTCGCGGTTGTCTGCGTTGTCGTATTTTCAGGAAGTTGCGTCGTTGCCGCTTCCACGGATGTCCCCGTTGCGAGGGCATCCGACTCTGCAGCCGCCCGGAAGGTTGTTGCTCCAAAGCCGTCCGGCAGTGCTGCCAGTGACAAGCCGGCGGTGAAGCGGATAATATTCGGGGAACAGAAAATCGAAGGCAAGATTCGAAGGCCTCAGTTGGTGTTGATCAAGGCAGACCAGCGTCCGGATTTTCCACCCATGGTCAGTCAACCGCTCGGCAAAACCCGGAATATTGCCGCCCTGGTGGACCCGAGTCTTATCGAAGCGCCCCATAAGGGCGCATTTCAATTTCAAGGGACCAAAATTATCAATCCTGCTCCGTGACCCATGTGGAGCCGCATGGCGAAGGGAATTTTCAGCGGCGGGTGAGATTAACCATTTGCATTGCATAGATCGGCGGGCCGGCCGGCAAGGGGAGGACCACTAATGGATTTTTCGACCAAACTTTTTCATGCGTTCAATCCTTCATCGGATGCGTACCTTTTCATGTGGACGCTTCTTATTACCGGTGTGTTCGCCTTATCGATTATCATCGAACGGTTCTTCTACCTTCAAAGGCGCAAGGGCGAAAAATCCGAAAGCTTCATACGGAATATTCTCGATTGCATCGATAAGGACGATCTTGGTACCGCCATCGCCGACTGTGAGAAGAACTCTCACACCGCCCTTGCACGGGTCATCAAGGCCGGTCTCGACGAGGCGACGCTCGGAGCCGATAACATCCGGAATGCAATCGATGAATCGATGCTGAAAATAGTGCCGCAGCTCGAAAAACGGACCGGGTACCTTGCCGTCATCGGAAACGTTTCGACGCTCCTGGGGCTACTCGGCACGGTGTACGGCCTTATCATGTCCTTTGCTGCAGTCGGAAGGCCGGGAATCGATGCGGCGCAGAAATCCGAACTTCTGGCCTCGGGGATAGCGACCGCCATGAATTCAACCTTCTGCGGCCTGTCGGTCGCGGTTACCTCGATCGTCATCTATGCACTTCTGAAATCAAAAACGCAGCGCATCATCGATGAACTTGACGAATATTCGCTGCGCGTATCCAATGCGCTTATCGAGCGGTCCTTCAAGACCCATAAATTCCATATCAGCGCGGCGCAGCTCAAAGAGGGCGTCGGCGTGCATGTGACCCACAATAATGTAAAGATATTCATCGATAACAAATTGGCAAAAGAAATTTCCCTGTAAGCGGAAAATAATGGGAATCCTCGACGAATTAGGAAAATGCTTTCTCCCCTCGCATGAGGCATTCATATTCATGTGGGCGCTCCTGCTGCTCGGCATGGCGGCAATTGCGATAGCCATCGAGCGCTGGGTCGATATCAATCGCCGGTCCGATTATGATGCTCCCTCATTTTTTGAACGGATCCGGGACCTCCTGAGCCAGAAGCGATCCGATGAAGCCTACCAGATCTGCCTCTCCTCGGGAAAGCGCGCACTCCCCAGGATATTGGGGGCCGGAATCCGCAAAGCCGGGGTGGAACTGGGCCTCGTGCAGGGAGCCATGACCGAAGAATCGGTGCATATGGCTTCCCGGATGGAAAAACGGCTGAGTCTGCTCATCATGTTCGGAAACGTTTCAACACTCCTCGGGCTCTTAGGCACGGTATTCGGTCTCATCATGGCCTTTGCCGCGGTCGGGAAAATGGGCGTTGCGCCAACTGAAAAATCGGCACTGCTCGCTTCGGGAATTTCTGCCGCCATGAATTCCACGCTGGTGGGGCTTACCATCAGCATCCCCTGCCTCATGGCCTATGCGGTGCTGCGGTCGAAGGTCGATGCGGCCCTCCAGGAAATCGACCGCTACGCCATCGCGCTCCTTAAAATTCTCAATCCGCCGACTCTTCGCGAAAAGAAACTCATGAGCATCGGCCGCACCCGCGACTCCGAAGAGGTTGCCGATACCGATGTCACCCCCATGCTCAACCTCATGGTCATGCTCATCCCCTTCCTCCTGACCTCCTCGGAGTTCGTCAAGATCGGGGCCATCGAGATGAAGTTGCCGGAGTCGACCAAGGCAAGCGCTGCCCAGGCTGCCGCGCCGGTGGAGGAGCATCAGGGACCAAAACTCAATCTCGGCGTCGTCATTACCTCGAAAGGATTCGGCATATTCGATTATTTCAAGGAGTCCAAACCGGATTCCTCGGTCAAAGACAAACCGGCCGACATACCGCTGGTCAACGGCGAATACGACTTCCAGGCCCTGAACGACAAGCTCGCCGATATCAAAAAGAGGGCGCTCTACGAAATCGTACGCCGCTACTCCCCGGATATTACCGAAAACACCACGCTTGTGGAACTCAATAACGCCTACCAGAAGCTGGAACCCTTCACGCCGCCGTTTTTTGCCGATATCGAGAGCATAAAAATTGTAGCCGAAGAGCAGGTAAAGTATAAGACCGTGGTTGCCGTCATGGACGCGTCGCGGGGCTACCGGACGCCCGAAGGCAATGTCACCATGTTTCCCAATGTCTCCATTGCAGGAGGAATAGTTCAATAATGGCCGGACAGCAGGCATTCTATCGCCGTCGCCGCAAGCGCTCGGATGGGGTGGTAAAGCTGAACATCACCTCCATGATCGATATGTTTACGCTTATGGTCGTGTTCCTGCTCAAAAACTACTCCGCCCAGGGACAGCTCGTGACGCCCGCAAAGGGACTCATGCTGCCTTCATCGTCGGTTGAAAAAACGGTTGGCGAAGCGCTCAGTGTAAAAATTTCAGAAAAGACCATCATGGTAGAAAACACGGTCGTCCTCGACTCGGCCGGCTATGAGGAGCTCAGGGGCCAGAAGGATTTCCTTATCCGGCCGCTTTACCGGGAGCTCAGCCAGCAGGCGAAAACCGCCAGGCTGTCCGCCGAGAAATTCAATACCGTTTTTTCGGGCCGTATTTCCATCCAGGGCGACGTTGAAATTCCCTACAATATCCTGACAAGGGTCATGTACACCTGCGGCCAGGCGGGGTATCCGGTCATGAACCTCGTTGTTTACAGGAAGGCATAATGGGCAACGGGCCTCGCTCCTCCGGCATCTTCTACTTCAGGCACACCGGCGAGGTGGGTACCTTTCCGCGGGAGTTGCGGCGAGGCATTTTTGCCAGGGTCGATCCGGGCTATACCGGGCTCTTTTTCGGGCTTCTTCTCATTATTTCATTTACCGTGTGGTTTCTTTCTATCCGGAATGTCAGGGAAGGAGGCTACAGTGCGCAGGAGCTCCAGAAAATTCAGGAACGTTACGCCCAGCTGATGGTCAATCAGCCGAAGCCGGAGGTGGTCCCCGAGGTAAAGCCTATTGAACGAAAAGCCATGGAGGTCCAGGGAGGCGGCGGCGGTGGCGGCGGCGGAAGGGTTAATCGCGAAAAAGAGTCCTATGTCGAACGTGAGGCCCGCAGGGCGCGGGGAAGCGGGTCACGTGCCGAGGCACGGGCCGCGGTCGACCGGGAGGTCGAAGAAAGCGGCATGTTTGCCGCCATTACGGCGAACAGCGCAAACGGCGGCGGAAAAGAGGGGGTCGACGACCTTCTCGGCAGTGCGAATGTGGGACTTTCCGATGTCGGGTCCATGAACTTCTCCAGGGGTTCCTTTGCCACTGCCCGAGCGGGAGGCGGCGGAGGAGGCGGCGGCGGGGACGGGTACGGCGAAGGTGACGGGCTCGGAGAGCGCACCGGGGGCAGGGTTGGGAGCGTCGGCATCGAAAAGCAGGGACTCGGCAGGGCGCGCGGAGCCCAGGTGGCGACCGCGGCATCGGTCAATATTACCTCCCAGGCGCCGCCGGAAATCAGCGGTGAGGGTTCGGGGGAGGAGCAGAGGAGCCAGGAGGCGATCGGCCACTATGTGACGCGGGAGTCATCGCGTCTCAAACGGGTTTTTGAGGAGTGGCTCAAACGCGATCCCCAGCTGTCCGGTAATTTAAAGATCAAATTTTCCATCCTGCCCAGCGGATCGGTTACCAATGTCGTTATTGTCGCATCGACCACCAATAATCCCGAGTTCGACGACGATATAATCCGATACGTTAAGCGGTGGCAGTTTGCGCCTGCCGAAGGAAACGGCATGGTTGAGGTAACCTATCCGTTTGTCTTCGAAGGGCACAGCTGATCGACAAGTGCGGCTTCGCGACCTGCAGGTGATGGGCCACGGAGTATAGAAAGTCGCGGAAGGGGTCTGAAACCTCACCCGGAGGAATACCAATGAAAGAGCAGGAGCGACAATTCGAGCGGATCGAGCATCTCAGCGCCGATGGTGAGCTGGATGAGCGGGTGCTTATCGACCTGAGTACGGCCGGAGCGGCATTTCTACATCCGCAGGAGGTAAAGGCGGATAGCAAAATCATGCTCCAGATTAAGGATCTTACCGTCGAAGCCATCGTCATCTACTGCCACAAGAGGGCAGGTGACGGCTATCGCGTCGGGACCTGTTTCCGCAATGTGCCGCCAAAGGTCCAGGCGGGTCTTGCCGCCCTGGTCGAAGATTTTTCCCGCGGCACCATGGTGAGTTATAGAATCGGCTGAGGGGTGCGGGTCGGGTGCGGTTTTCGGGTTTGGTTATTGTGCAAATGAGGGTAACAGGCATATCGTGCCGTAGAGAGGTTTCTCGTGACGTTTCTTGATTTTTTAGGTTTTCTTTTCGGATCCAAACAGGATCGCGACCAGCGTAAGATAAATCCTCTCCTTGATCGCGTCAATGGATTCCGCGAAAAGGTTGCAGGCCTGACCGATGCGGATCTTGCCGCCAAAACGGTGGAATTCCGCGAACGGCTTGCCAACGGGGAGACGCTTGACGATCTCCTGCCCGAAGCCTTTGCGGTGTTTCGTGAGGCGACCCACCGCGTGCTTGGCGAGGGCAAAAAAATCACCGACCCGGAGACCGGCGGCCAAATCTCCTTCATGGCGCATTTTGACGTCCAGGTGACCGGCGCCATCGTGCTCCACCAGGGGAAAATTGCCGAGATGCGCACGGGCGAAGGCAAGACGCAGGTGGCCGCAATGGCAGCCTATCTCAACGCCCTTTCCGGCAAAGGCGTCCATGTCATTACCGTCAACGACTATCTTGCACGACGCGACAGCGAATGGATGGGGCGGATCTATTCCTTTCTCGGGCTTACCGTCGGCTGCCTCGATCTCACCGAACCGCACAGCGCGGAGCGGCGCGAAGCCTATAATTGCGATATCACCTACGGTACGAACAACGAATTCGGGTTCGATTACCTGCGCGACAACATGGCGACCGCTCCGGACCAGTGCGTCCAGCGCGAGCTCAACTACGCCTGTATTGACGAAGTCGATAACATCCTTATCGACGAGGCGCGGACCCCGCTCATCATCTCCGGACAGGTAACCCGTTCCAACCAGGAATACGAGGAGCTGAAACCCCGGGTCGTCAGGGCTGTCAATGCGCAGAACCAGCTCATCCAGAAGACCATCGGCGAAGCCGAAGAACTCCTCGGGCAGGAGGGGAAAGAGTATGAGCTCGGCCTCAAGCTGCTGATCGTCCAGCGCGGCGCGCCCAAGAATAAAAGGCTCGCCAAGATGGTCAAGGAGATGGGCGTCGCCAAGCACATGAAGACCGTGGAGACGGATTTCCTGCGCGACAAGAAACTGCACGAAATCGACGAGGAGATGTACTTCATCATCGATGAATCGGGCCACAGCGCCGAACTCTCGGAAAAGGGTCGCGTTCTCATAGGCCAGGGCAACGCCGACTTTTTCGTGGTTCCCGACCTTGCCGAAACCATCGGAAAGATCGATCACGACGAGTCGCTTTCCATAGAGGAAAAAGCGGAAGCCCGCGAGGCGGCGCACCGGGCGTATGCCGAACGGTCGGAACGCATCCACAGCGTCAGCCAGCTGCTGCGGGCATATTCCCTGTTCGAGCGGGATGTCGATTATGTCGTGCAGGACGGGCAGATCCTCATTGTCGACGAATTTACGGGCCGTATACTCCAGGGACGGCGGTACAGCGAAGGGCTGCACCAGGCGCTCGAAGCGAAGGAAGGGGTGCGGGTTGCCGGCGAGAACCAGACCCTGGCTACCATTACCTTCCAGAATTTTTTCAAGATGTATAAAAAGGTTTCCGGCATGACCGGTACCGCCGCCACCGAGGCTGCCGAGTTCCATGAAATCTATAAACTCGACGTCGTGACGATCCCGACCAACCGCCCGATGGCGCGCACGGACCACCACGACCAGATTTACAAGACCAGCCGGGAAAAGTATAACGCCATTGTCAAGGAAATCGGAGAGCTCTACCAGAAGGGGCAGCCGGTTCTCGTGGGGACAACCTCAATCGAGAAATCGGAACTCCTGAGCAAACTCCTGCAGCGCGCCGGCGTCGAGCACGAGGTGCTCAATGCCAAGCAGCATGCCAAGGAAGCCACCATCGTGGCGCAGGCCGGGCGTCTCAAGGCGGTAACCATAGCCACCAACATGGCCGGCCGCGGCACCGACATCGTTCTCGGGGGCAACTTCGAGATCATGGCCAACAACCAGCTGCTCAAGGAGGGCATCGAGCCCACCGATCTATCGATCGATGAAAAGCGCAGGAAGTTCGCCAAAATGCTGGCCGAGACGATCGATGAGCATGAAAAGGTCAAGGACCTCGGCGGCCTCCACATCGTCGGGACCGAGCGTCATGAGTCGCGCCGCATCGACAACCAGCTTCGCGGCCGCGCGGGCCGCCAGGGCGATCCCGGTTCGTCAAGTTTCTTCCTGTCGCTCGACGACGATCTCATGCGCATCTTCGCTTCCGAACGCATCGCCTCGATCATGAACTATCTCGGGGCCGAGGAGGGCGAGGTCATCTCGCACCCCATCGTCTCGCGTGCCATTGCCAATGCGCAGAAGCGGGTAGAGGGGCGCAACTTCGATATCCGGAAGCAGCTCAAGGAGTATGACGATGTCATGAACCTCCAGCGCACCGAGATCTACGGTTTGCGCCAGAGGATTCTGCGCGGCGAGGACCTGAAAGAGGATATCCTCGACCAGATTGCCGCTTGTCTTGAGGAAATCATCCTGAAATATACGACGGCCGGAAAGTATCCCGAAACCTGGAATCTGTCGGCGCTCTATGCCGATTTAACGTCCTCCTTCGGCATCGCCTACCGGATACCCGAGTCGGAAATTTCGAGCAAGACGCAGGAAATGGTTTTTGATGAAACCTCGAAACTCATCCGCCGGCGCTACGAGGAAAAGGAACAGCGGCTCGGCCTTCCGCTGATGCGGCAATTCGAGCGCGGGGTCTTTCTCATGGTGATCGACAACCTGTGGAAAGATCACCTGTACGAGATGGACCATCTCAAGGGCGGCGTGCAGTACCGCGCCTTCGGACAGAAGAATCCGCTGTACGAATATCAGCGCGAAGGGCTCATCATGTTCGAGGAACTTCGCCGCGCGATAGCGCGCGAGGTTGCCAGCTATATTTTCCGCCTCGAACGCGCCGAGCCCGAACGTCCGGCCATGCCAATGCCCGCTGCGCGTGAAATCCACGGCGATTTCGATATCTTTTCGTCGGGTCCCACACCCCCGCCGCCAACCGGCCAGCCGGTCCAGCTTGTCAATAACCGAACCTCGGCGCCCCGCCCGATGGTGAGCGCCGGCCCGCAGACCGGCCGCAACGATCCCTGCCCGTGCGGCAGCGGCAAGAAATTCAAGAAATGTCATGGAGCGTAGGAACAGGCTTCAGGCTTCAGGCCTCAGGCTTCGGGAAAAGATGGTCGGAATAAGCAGGAAGGCAGGAGGAAGAGAGGTATAATGAAGAAAGAAGAAACCCCTCCCGGCTCATTTTTTGTGTTCGACGGCATTGACGGTTGCGGGAAAAGCACCCAGCTCGACTATGCGAAGCGGCGCCTCACCGCCGAAGGCCGCAAGGTAGTTACCACGCGCGAGCCGGGCGGGACCGTGATCGCCGAGACCATCCGCACCCTGATTCTCTCCCCGGAATATGTCGAAATGGTGCCGGAGTGCGAGCTCCTGCTCTACGCTGCAGCCCGCGCCCAGCACGTGCGCGAAAAAATCCTGCCGGCGTTAACGGCCGGAGCGGTGGTCCTCTGCGACCGCTTCGATCTGGCTACCTATGCCTACCAGGGCTTCGGGCGGCATATATCCCTCGATCTCCTCAGGACCATCAACAATGCTGCAACGGGCGGGCTTTCCCCCCGCTGCACCTTCCTGTTCGATATTGCGGTCGACGCGGCATTTGACCGGATGGCCGCCATCAAAAAAAAGCATGACCGGCTGGAATCCGACAACCGGGATTTTTTCTTCCGGGTTGCCGAGGGGTACCGGGTTCTGGCGAAGCAGGCGGGAGACCGGGTTGTGATCCTGGACGCGAAGTTATCGCGGGAGGAGTTGGCGGAGCGGGTATACGGGAAAATCGTGGAGTTGCTGGATTAGGCTTATTCCGACACGAGGGCCGCTTCCCTCAATCCACCAGCAATTCCCGAATCACCTATACCATACCCATTCGTCGTGCATATCGTCGATAAGAAGCCGGTCTTCGCCTTTTTCATGGATCTTTCTCGCCGCAGCGGCCCAACCTTCACGCGGCTTTTTCTCCGGCCGCAGCGTTATCTGGCCGTTATCGACAATGGCCTCGACGGTGTCGGAAATATGACACTCATCGAGCACTTTCTTGGGGATTCTGATTCCCCCGGAACCGCCGATTCTGACGACCGATATTTTCAATATTTCCATGGACATCTCCCATCAGGTCAGTGTTCATGTATTTTAAATAAATATTTTCGCTTAAGATTTAAATATAGGCTGTCGATCATCACAGGGGACATTTTTATCGCGGAATATTGCGTACCTTGCGTTATAATAGAGGGGAAGATGGCGGCGGCGATGGGCTTCACCAACAGGTAACAATTTACCTAAAAATGCAGTCAAACAAATTACGGGAAAGTTTTTATTCTGAAATTATCTCTATGGGTATGATTCCTCGAATTTTGCGGCGGCAGTGGTTCGATATCTTCCAGGGAGCGATGTAACCGATGAAACATATCGTTAGACTCGTCAGCGTACTGTCATTGCTAATTTTCATTGTGCCGGTTGGAAGCAGCGGATCGACGCTCGGGGAAAATTATGTACTATTCGGGATCAATGAATACGGTTATAATTATTCGGAAAGCTCCCCCGGCTACAAGCCTTCATCGTCGACCTATTATTATTCAAGTCCTCCCCCGGCGATTCTAGATCGTGAATATGGCGCGACTTCGGCATTCCACCTCGAAGCAAAGCTTTATTCCCACGATCGTGCCTTTCCCTGGTACGGCGGCTTTCAGCTGGAATACGGGGGCGGTATTCAGACCTACAATGGAGGGCCGCTGGACAGCATGCAATTTGGCGTTCCCGGACCCGGCGATACGACTCAAATTATTTACCCCATTGTTGGACCTAAAAGTAATACGTTTTTGCGGATGGGCGGTTTTGTCGGGCCCTTTTTTAAAGTGGGTGAATGCCTGGTAGGGCTTAATGCAGGTATTCTTTACTATAATTGGTATCGGGGAGTAGGTTATGACGAATCGTATACGTGGATATATCTCCCCCTCGGGGCGGAGCTTCAATGGAACCTCAACGGCAGGCTGAGCGCGGGCCTCGATGTTCAATACCGCATCATGCTCAGCGGGTCGATGCAGGCAACCTATGATTTCCAAACCGTGATAGAGAATAACCCCATGTCTGCAAACCAGTTCACGCTTGGTACGAAGGATGGCTTTTATCTTGGGATCCCCATCCAGCTGCAAATCGACCGGGAGTTTGGTCTCGAATGGAAGCCATGGTTTGAGTTACGGCCATCGGGTATAAGCGGAGTAGTTTACGCATCAGACGGGGGGGAATACCTCGAACCTAACAGTACTTCCTACTCCATCGGGATGTCGGTATCCGTCATGTTCGGGACTTTTTCATCTATGGCACAGCCTCGGTAAAAGCGGTGTTATGCAACGGGGACCGGGTTGAGAGGCTGCCACAAATAAATTTTCGGGAAGCTAAAGATTCGGAAGGAGTATCATGAAGCGATATCGGGTGATGGGATTACTCTTGGTTGTGGCGGTATGCAGCCTGCCGATAAGCGCGCAGGTTCGGCTAACCCCGGGTGTTCTGGCTGGCATAGGGATTTATGACCAAAGTTGGAGCAGCAACGGTGGGTCAACCTCCTATGGTTCCGCCGTTGGCGGCGTTGTCGGCGGTATCCTCGAATTTGGGCTTTCCGATAACGTTTCCCTAAGAACAGGCCTTATATATTCGGTCCGAGGAGGTCAAAACCCAGCTTTACCTTCAGGCCTATCCGAAACCGACTATCTTGGATACCTTACTATTCCTTGCGACCTTAAGATTTCATACGCGGCTTCGCCTGGGTTTGTACCATATGGGCTGATAGGATTTAATCTTGGAATCCTGCTTGGCGCCACCGGTGCCGTTAATAATGGTATCGCCTCGGGAAGTATCGATGCTGGCCCATACTACAACCCCCTTGATTTCGGGCTTGATATAGGCTTGGGGACGGAATTCCCCGGAGGCGATGTCATTCCCTTTGTTGAGGTTTCAGGATATATTGGATTTGTAAATGTTGTAAGCGATCAGCCGGGATATTCTGTAACAAATACCGGAGTTGAAATCCGGGGCGGAATACGGTTTAAGCCGGATGTGATCGCGCGGATATTTTAATAAGAATTAAGGAAAGAAGGCAATCAAAGGGCCACATGTCTTTTTGTACCTTTGCACCGCTGGTCTCCATTGATTGGAACGCCTCTAACGGCAAATTGATGTCCTAATTAGATCGTGTCAGAAAAAGACCCGGATGTGGAACTATTCCAGGTTTTGCCATTTGAGAAAATCGAGGATTTATTGAAGTAGGTCACGATTTCAATTCTCTTTCCTGCATTAAAAGCATAATTATTAACCATTGAAAAATCATTCGTTCCAACAAATGCACCATTAAATTTTACACTCCCCTCAAAATTGAAGGATGAGCTGGTTGTCGAATTCATTACCGTTGCGTGCGAAGTAAAGCTTATCTGTCCGCCGATATAGAGTAAGCCATAATCGGAATAATCGTAAAAAGTGATGATAACGCTCTGCGCTCCGGTAGAATTAGTCCCCTGAAGTGTACCTGTAACGGTCGCAAATCCTGAATAATTTCCGAGTATGGTATCATTAATTGCCACGTTGCCTTCATTACCACATAGAAGACCGCTGTCAGGAAGAAATGCAGCTAATTTGTTGGGTGCTGCTATCTCAGCAACGCTATCAATAGATCCATTTATCGCCGCCGCAGTCGTTGAATCGGATACCATGGCATTGGCTCCTGGATTAGATGGGAGCGAGCCCGCGCTTGAATTAAGGTTTGGTCCTGTTGGGCTCTTCGAGCATCCCAAGCTAAGTAGCATGATTGAACCCGCAAACAAGGCACCTGCGAGCAGCCTATTCATTTAGAGGAGTCCTTTAGCTCAATCCTTTTTTGCCGGAAATATCTGATTTTTAAATGTAATTGTTAAAATTACCGGATGCTAAAAATTACGCCATGCAACGGGCTATATCAAGCTTTTTCTGCCGCTGAGTTATTGAAGTACAGATTCTGATAATAACCAGGTGAGCATTATCCTTGAACACTCCTTATAGTGCAAAGAGTACAGGTTCCAGCCATAGCCGGCTTATTGTCCTGAATCTTTTATTCTTATCCTTCATCCCTCCTCCTTCATCCTTTTCTACTCCAGTATTACCTCCACCTGATTCGAAACCGTGAGCATCATATCGGTTACCGATATGCGGTTAATTTCCTGCTCCAGCTGCAGGGGATCGTAGAGCGGCGGGCGGACGACGGTACAGACTACCACACGGTTTCCACCGGCGGGGCAGGTGACTTCGGCGGAGAGCGTCGGGGTCCCGGAAAGGATATTATCGAGCCAGACCTCGGTGCGGATCATTCGCGGGGAGATGCTTGCGAGCAAAAGGGATTTAACCGCAGCGTTGTCGGAGCGAAGGAAATCAAGCAGATACATCCACCGACTGCCCGGCAGCGGTGTCCGTTTAGTATTTTGATTCATGGTGCCTCCCCAGGTAGGTAGAGGTGTGGAAGTCTTTCGTGGACGGCATCCGGTAGCACTATCCGGATCAGGTTCCAGAGACTAATATACTATAACAACTGAACCGAGACAAGTAGATAATTCAATGGTTAATTACGATCCTGAAAAGTGGATTTCGCTGGCCGAGGCCGCCCGTAAGCGTGGCGTCAAGAAACAGACCATGTCGTTTCTTGCTAAAAAGGGGGTTTTTGAAACGCTCCGGATCGGAACCAACGTATTTGTTACCCGCGAAGATGTGGCGAACTACGAGCCCGAGCGGGGCGGGCGCCCGAAGGGCCCGAAGCCGAGAAAGCCCAAATGAGTCCGGCAGTCATGGTTGCCGTGCCTGCTTTTTGACCTCACCCCGGCGCGAAATGCGCCACCCCCGAAGCGGCCTTTGCCCGCGGCTTTGCGGGCGCGGAGGCTTTGGCCAGGGGAAACCGCCGCAGGCGGTTCCCCCACCAAAAGGCTGAATTCAATTGCTAATGTCAGTATTATTAATATCCGGCCCATGCTCATGCTTGTGCTCATGCACATGCTCATGGATATGGCCCCCATGCCGGTGCCGGTGAACGAGAATGTGGACTAAATTGTTGTTCTGCAGGAATTCGCGGTCTTCCAGGATTTCCTCGGAGGTCCCGCTGCGGATGATGGCCCTTCCGGTGCCGAAAACATGGATGGTGTCGGCGATCTCCTCGACAATATGGAGATCGTGCGTCGCCATGATCACCGTCTTCCCGTTTTTGTGCGCCTCCTGGAGCACGGCGATGATGTCGCGGGTGGTTTGCGGATCGAGGCCTGCCGTCGGCTCGTCAAGGAGCAGGACCTCGGGTTCTATCACGAGTACCGAGGCGATAGCCGCCTTTTTCTTTTCACCGATGCTCAGGTGGTGGCAGGAACGGTCGAGCAAGGGACCGAGTTTGAACAGGTCCACGACCCGTTCGAAGCGCCGGTCGATTTCCGCGGCCGGAACCCCGAGCTGCAGCGGCCCGAACAGGATATCTTCCCGGACCGTGGGGCAGAAGAGCTGGACATCCGGGTTCTGGAACACATAGCCGACGCGGAGGCGGAATTCGCGCTGGAAGGCCGCATCCCGCATAACGGCGGGTGTGATCGGCCGGCCGTCGAAGTGCATCGATCCCGCATCCGGGAAAATGAGTGCGTCAAGGAGGGCAAGCATCGTCGATTTGCCGCTCCCGTTTGCGCCGATGACGGCGGTGCGTTCGCCCCGGTGAATGTCAAGCGACAGCCCGCGGAGGGCCGGGATCGTTTTCTCGTAGGAATAGTGGACATCGGCTAATGCAAAAATCGGTTGCACCATAGTGTTCCAATCATGGCGCCGCATGCTGCGGCGACAAGCAGATAATCGGCGGCACGCGCCCTGAACTCCTGCCGGACAACCGGTTCGCCCGTATATCCCCGCGACAGCATGGCATCGTACACCTGTGAGTGCAGCCGGTAGGAGCGCAGCCAGAGGCTTGCCATATTGACCGCGGCAATGCGTCTGCCGGCCCGGCTCGAAGCGACGAAGCCGACCCTGCTCTTGATCCCGAGGAAGGTATTCTGGACAATGTCGATGAGCAGCAGGATGTAGCGATAGCTCATGCCCATGGTCATGACGAAAAGCTGGGGAACCCTGAAAATCCGCAGCGTTTTAAGCAGGATATGATGACGGGTGGTAAGGATGAGAAGTGCGGCAAGCGATACCGAAACGGTCACCCGGAGCAGCAGAAGCGATGCGGCATCGATGCCCTGTCGGGTGATGGCGAGCCTGCTGCCGAAGAACGAGAAAGCGGCGACGATAGTGCCCGGCGTCACGCCCGAAAATATCGCCGGGGCCGCGATGAAAAGGGAAAAAAGCGGAATAAACGGCAACGTCCGCTTTAAAAAGAAAACGAGTGAAATTCGCGAACCCACCGCAAGGGAAAGGCAGAGCAGGTAGAGAACGGCAAGCGGGGCCAGGGAGTGGGCGAGCATGGCGGTCGCGATGAGGAGAGCGATGCCCAGGCATTTCATGCGGGGATCGCTTTGCTGCAAAAAGCCGGGTCGGGCGGCGATTAATTCATTTTCGAGGGTCTCCCGGAGCAGCGAGGCAAACCCGGCGACCGCGCCCTCGATGAAGCCATTACTCTTTTTGACAATCTGCCGGTTCTTTCGGGATAAAAGTTTGCCTGCTGCGAGCCCCGCTCCCACGCACAGCGCTACGCCGATGATCGCTGAAACGATATAGGCGAAGCTCAAATGGGCCAGGCCCGCGTGCTGCATGCCCCTGAATCCATAATCGGGAAGCGGCGCATGCCAGAGCGTCGCAAGCTTCCGGAACCCCGGCGGGACAAACCCCACCAGGTGTTGAAGTTCGTCGCCCTCCCACTCGCCCCACGCCCCGCCCGCCTTGAATTTTGCCGGCAGGTAGAGGCCAAGCGGCGAAGCAACGGCAAGAATGCCGAGCCCGATCCAGAGTTTTGTCGAGGTTTTCACGGTGAGCCGCCGGGCCGGAGGAGCGAGGGTTCCTGCACCTGGATGAACTTTACCACGAGTGCGGTAACGATGAATTCCACCCAGCCGAAGACCAGGGCATGCCCGCCGACCATCGCAGGAATCGCCACCCCGAATTTATAGGGACAGTAAAGCGGCTGCCCCGAAAGGGTATGGTGCAGGAGCGGCTGGAGTCCGAACTCTATGCCGGCACAGACCGATGCAACAACGAGTCCGGCGTACCCTGCAATCCCGGCTGCAATCACCCTTCTTAGCGAGGTGATCCCGCTGCCCGCGGCGATGAGCCGGTACACCGCAAAGCCGCTAAACGGCAGGACAAAGGCCATATTGAAGCAGTTTGCGCCGAGCGATGTCAGCCCGCCGTCGCCGAACAGCAGCGCCTGGATGACCAGCGCAACGCTTACGGCGATGCAGGCAGCCCATGGCCCGAGAAGGATGGCAGCGAGCACTGCTCCTACCGCGTGTCCGGTCGAGCCGCCGGGAATCGGCACGTTGAACAGCATTATGACAAAACAGAAAGCCGAGGCGATGGCCAGAAGCGGAACCTGTCGCACCTGCAGGGTTTTCTTGACCATTCGCGATGCGATGGCCCAGACAGGAACCATGACTGCAAAACCGGCAATGCAGGTCGGCGGGCCGAGGTAGCCGTCGGGAATGTGCAAGGTTATCTCCTTTTACCAGAAAATAGTTAATGAAGAGCCATCCCGGTGGCATAAAATATAAATTTATGTTACGATTTATGGCACATTATATATATTCGTGCTATTACTCGAATCGCTGGCGATAATGCCGGGGTCCAGCAAAGCGGCACGGTTGCCCATGAAATTCGCCCTCTGCCGGACTGCCGGTGATCTGCACGGTACCATTTCCTATGAAGACAGGGGAGCGGGTTTGGAAAAAGGTTCTCGAACATCGCTTTGCAGGGGAAGGGGAACGAATTTAGTGTTTGCGCGATCTCGGTGGATCCTGCTTGTGGGAGTGCTCATTGCCGGAGTTTGCCGGGCAGAAGTGCCTCATGCGGAGATGATGCCGGTTCCGATGGAAAACGATTCCGCGGTTGCAGAAGCCCATGACACCCTCAAATCCGCAAAAGATTCCGGCGCCGCTCCGGGAAACACGACGAACACGAAGGGTGCGAAGGAAATAGAACAAATTGTCGTGACCGGGCACTACCGGAAGAAGGTGGATTCGGCGAACTACGAGGCCAGCAGCGGGACCTATACCAGTCAGCTTCTGGAAGATCGTCCGATCCTGCGGACGGGTGAGGTCAAGGAGGTCGTTCCCGGACTCATTGTCACGCAGCACAGCGGTGCCGGCAAGGCCAACCAGTTTTTGCTGCGCGGCTTCAACCTCGACCACGGGACCGACTTTTCGACCTCGATAGACGGCGTTCCGGTGAACCTGCCGACGCATGCCCACGGACAGGGGTACGACAACCTCAACTTCCTTATCCCCGAGCTTATCGATCACGCCGACTATTTCAAGGGACCCTATGATGCAGAAAACGGCGATTTCTCCTCTGCCGGAGGGATTCGCTTATTCTATGATAATCAGCTCGCCCACCCTTTTGTGACGGCAACGGTCGGCTCCTTCAACTACTGGCGCGGTCTGGCCGCTCAATCCACCGGGCTTGCCGGCGGGACGCTCCTTCTCGGCATAGAAGCGATGCACCAGGACGGGCCATTCGATGTCCCCGAGGACTATAACCAGTACAACGGCCTTCTGCGCTGGTCTCACCAGCTCGGCGAAGGGATATTCACCATAGAGGCGATGGGTTACTCCGGCGAGTGGAATGCCACCAACCATATTCCGCAACGGGCCGTTACCGACGGCTACATCAGCATCTGGGGCACCGAGGACTCCAGCGACGGCGGAAACTCACATCGCTACAGCCTGTCAACATCATGGAAAGGCCCTCTTGCCGGTGGGGGATTAAACGCAACCGCATATGCCGTGAAATACGACATGGATCTTTTCTCGAACTTCACCTACTATCTGGTCGACTCGGTGAACGGCGACCAGATGAACCAGAAGGACAACCGGTGGTTCTATGGAACATCGGATGTCTGGCAGCGCAAGGATACGCTTTTGGGAATCAAAGAAAGGTTCCGGGCAGGCCTCGACGCGCGGTGCGATCTGATCAGTCCGGTGGCGCTCTACCACACCGTTGACCGGGTGAGGCTCGCATCCTGGGGTGTCGATACGGTGACCGAGCCGAAAATTGAGCCATGGGTGGACGTTGAGGGCAAACTTACGCCCTGGATGCGGGCGACGATCGGATTACGATACGTCTATGTGTATGCCGATGTGCATTGCGATGATACGGTAAACTCCGGGAATTCCTCAGCTCAACTCCTGTTGCCGAAGGCAACGGTCACTCTCGGGCCGTGGGATAAAACCGAGTTCTACGCCGATTACGGGGAAGGCTATCATTCCAACGATGCCCGCGGCACTACCGCAATCGTGCAGCAGAGTACGGGCGATTCGGTTCCAAAGGTGACGCTTCTCGTCCGGTCGCAGGGGGGCGAGATCGGGGTACGCAACGAGGCGATCCCGGGATTGCAGAGCACCATTTCCCTGTGGCTTCTGGATCTCCAGTCCGAGCTGGTATGGGATGCCGACGTCGGGACCACCGACCCTGCCGGGCCCACCCGTCGCATGGGCATCGAGTGGACCGAAAACTGGCAACCGATAAAATGGCTGCTCTTTGACTTCGACCTGGCGCTTTCCCGGGCGCGATTCACGGATAACGAAGATACGCTGGGACAGTATGTGCCCGAGGCCATCAATACGATGGCGGCGGCCGGCGCTACCATCCACCGGCTCGGACCGTGGTCTGCAAGCCTCTTCATGCGCTACCTGGGTCCCCGGGCGCTTGTCCAGAACGACACGGTCGAGTCTTCGCCCTCGACGCTCTTCAACGGCCAGGTTTCTTACGATGTGAACAGCAGGGTACGGCTCACCCTCGACGTTTTAAACATCTTTAACACCCAGGTCAACGACATGGAATATTACTACGAGTCCCGCATTAAGAACGCCCAGGGAGTGCTCCAGCCGGCTGCTTACGACTATGAAATTCATCCGTCCGAGCCGCTCCAGGTCCGGCTGACCCTGACAACAAGATTTTGATGGAATTTGGGACCGGCTATTGACATAAAATGAAGGTGCACGAAAAAATGAACGGAGGCGACCATGGGTTGGATTAAATATTGCGTCGATTGGGGCATTCTGGGTTTCATGGTACTGCTCAGCATCATTTCGCTGAGCATTGTCCTGGAACGGTGGCTTACCATGCGGAAGATCAAGGTAGCCGACTTTGCCGACAAACGGGCATTGGAGCTTGCGGTTACCAGCCGCCTTCACCTCATTGCGTCCATCGGCAGCAATGCGCCCTACATCGGGCTGCTCGGCACGGTACTGGGCATCATGCTTACCTTTTACGGCCTCGGCGCTAACGGCTTCGTCGATACGGGCAAAATCATGACCGGCCTTGCGCTGGCCCTCAAGTCGACCGCCGTGGGGCTTGCCGTCGCCATTCCTTCCGTTGCCTGCTATAACCTCCTGCTGCGGAAGGCGAAGGTTCTCCTGCTGAAATGGGATCTCCATCATGGATGAACAGCAGTTCGATCACATCAATGTGATACCCCTCGTGGACATCATGCTGGTTCTGCTCACCATCGTGCTCACCACCTCCACGCTCGTGGCTACCGGCGCCATTCAGTTGCAGCTTCCGCAGGCCTCCGCACACAAAAAAGAACTGCTGAAAATGCAGACGATCGAGATAGACAAAAGCGGTATCGTGTATTTCAATGCCGTTGCCGTCGATCTTGCGGAACTCGGGCGGAAGCTCGACCCGATCGACCGTACGACGCCCCTGCTCATCCGCGCGGACAAGACGCTGGTGCTCCAGACCTTCGTCGATGTGCTGGATATCGTTAAGAACCGCGGATTCACGAGCGTGGGGCTCCAGACCGAGACCACCCGATGAGAAGGTCCCGGCAGGGTGTCGCCGTATCGGTTGTCGTTCATACGGCGGTGATTGCTGCCATTATTTTCGCCCAGTTCTCAATGCGGGAAAATCCGATCACGGTCATAGATTTTTCGCTCGAAAAATCCCCACCTCCCGAACCGAGGAAGGTACTGCCGGTCCGCCCCCGCCCGGTGCCCAGGCAGCAACCGATTCCCGTTGAACGGCGTGAAGGTTTTCCCGATTCGGCCGGACCGGTCCTCGCTTCTCCCGTGCCCGCCGCGGTTCCCGCACCCGTTGCTCCGGTAGCGCCGGTCGCCGCTCGTCCGGGCCCTCAAAGCGCAAACGTTATCGACTCGACAACCCTCAGGAAGAACTATGTGGCCGCGCAGTACGGCGTCATTCGCGATAAGGTGTACCGTGCGCTCTCCTATCCCGCCTATGCGCAGGAAGAAGGGTGGCAGGGTACGGTGAAAATGCGGTTCCTGGTCAACCGGGACGGAAGCGTTGACAGTATCCATATATTGAAAAGCTCGGGATATTCTCTCCTGGACAACAGTGCGGTCAAAGCCGTGCGCCAGGCTGCGCCGTTCCCCTACGCGCCGGCCATGCTGGAAATCATACTCCCGGTTGTCTATCGCCTCGATCGATAACGGCCCTGCCGGCTCTATGCCGTCAACAACCGGTACACCTCTTCGAGGCTCTTCTGCGCGTCGCCGAAGAACATGCGCGTATTTTCCCGGTAGAACAGGGGATTGTCGACCCCGGCGTACCCGGTGGCCATGGACCGCTTCATCACGATGGCGATGGTGCTGTTCCAGCATTTGATGACCGGCATCCCGGCGATGGGACTGTTCGGATCGGTCAAGGCGGCCGGATTCACGATGTCGTTGGCGCCGATAACCAATGCAACGTCAACCTGCGGGAAATCATCGTTGATTTCATCCATTTCAAAAACGATGTCGTAGGGCACATTCGCCTCGGCGAGCAGCACATTCATGTGGCCGGGCATGCGTCCGGCGACCGGATGGATCGCG
Organism: uncultured Fibrobacterota bacterium; assembly: GCA_963803935.1. Classification (GTDB taxonomy): domain Bacteria; phylum Fibrobacterota; class Chitinivibrionia; order Chitinivibrionales; family Chitinispirillaceae; genus BOG-1184. The sequence continues at coordinate 41,448 of CAWDOZ010000103.1, forward strand.
AACCGCACGGTCTTTCCCTTTTCGCGCAGCGCCTTGGTGATTGCTGCGACTGTATGCTGCGCATGGGCGACCGCCATGCCGTAGCCGGGAATGATGACGATATTGGCCGCATGGTTCAGGAGCTCCGCGACCTCTTCCGGCTTGACGGAAATGACTTCACCGTGGTGCTCTTCCGCGGTTACGGGATGCGAGCCGCCGGTGCCGAAGCCCCCGGCGATGACCGCGAGGAAGTTGCGGTTCATGGCGCGGCACATGATATAGCTGAGGATTGCGCCGGACGATCCGACCAGCGCGCCGGTGACGATGAGGAGGTCATTGCCGAGCATGAAGCCGGTGGCCGCCGCCGCCCATCCGGAGTAGCTGTTGAGCATGGAGACGACGACCGGCATGTCGGCGCCGCCGATTGCCATGACCAGGTGTACCCCGAACAGGAGCGCCATGGCGGTCATGACGCACAGCGCAACGGTACCGCCCGGCATGCCCGGCAGGGGAGGGAAGACGCCGCCGGTAAAAGCCGCTGCCTGGCGGCTTGACACGGGGTTGTGCGCCATGACGAACGCGATACCGGCCCAGAGAGCAACCGCGAAAAGGACCAGGTTCAGGAAGTGCCGGGCCGGCAGGGTCAGGGGTTTTCCGCTGATGCGCGCCGACAATTTGCCGTAAGCGATTATGGAGCCGGTGCAGGTGACGGCGCCGATGAATATGCCGAGACAGGTTTCAAGGTCGTGGACGAGGAGCGATGAACCGGAGAAATGCAGGAGCGTGCCGGGATCGAAATAGTTCGCGAAGCCGATGATGGCGGCCGCTGCGCCGACCAGGCTGTGCAGGATGGCGATAAGTTCCGGCATCTGGGTCATTTTGACCCGCAGCGCCAGGAGCAGGCCGATCGTGCCGCCCACCCCGATGCCGATTGCGAGCACCCAGTAGTTATTCGTAATGCCGGTGAGCACGGTGGCAAGCACGGCAACGGTCATGCCCATGATGCCGAAAAGATTGCCCCGTCGCGCCTTTTCCGGGTGGGAAAGACCGTTCAAGGCCAGGATAAACAGCATCGTTGCGCCGAGATACGCGCAGGTGACAATTCCCGGGATATGGCTCGTGGCACCCTCCTATTTGCGGAACATCCTGAGCATCCGCCAGGTCACCGAGAACCCTCCGGTGATGTTGATAAACGCGATGGTGACGGCGATCGCCGCCATGATTCCGACCAGCCGTACCGGCGTCGAAAGCTGGATGAGTGCGCCGATGATGATGATCGACGAGATGGCATTGGTGACGCTCATGAGCGGGGTATGCAGCGCGGGCGTGACATTCCAGACTACCTGGTGTCCCACAAAGATGGCGAGCACGAACACGGTCAGGTGCATGAGGAAGGCTGAGGGCGCGGCATAGCCGATGCCGAGGAGCGCTGCGGCTATTGCCGCCATGATTACGGCAAGCATGATGTGCGAACCCTTGCCGGACGGGGCGGCAGCGCCGCCTTCCTTTGTAACGATGCCCTGAGCGGCAACCGCTGCGGGAGGCGGCACCGCGGTCAACCGGGGTGCTGGCGGGGGCCAGGTGATGGTGCCGTCCTGAACCACCGTGACGCCGCGGATCACCGCATCGTCCATGTTGAGCCGGACAACGCCGTCCTTCTGCGGGGTGAGATCGGTTAGGAGGTGACGCAGGTTCGTTGCATACAAGGTGCTCGACTGCGGTGCGAGGCGGCTTGGCAGGTCGGTATAACCGATGATGGTAACTCCGTGCCGGATGACAACCTTTCCCGGCTCGGTCAGCTCGCAATTTCCTCCCTGCTCGGCGGCGAGGTCGACAATGACGCTGCCGGGGCGCATTTTTTCGACCATATCGGCAAGGATAAGCTTCGGCGCCGGTTTTCCGGGAATGAGCGCGGTGGTGATAATGATATCGACCTCCTCGGCTTGGCGGCGAAAGATGGCCATTTCGGCGTCGATGTACTCCCGGCTCATGCTCTTCGCATAACCGCCCTGCCCGGCACCCTCTTCCTGTATGGTAACCTCGATGAACTCGGCTCCAAGGCTCTGCACCTGCTCCCTGACCTCGCTGCGGGTATCGAATGCCCGGACTACGGCGCCCATGCCCTTTGCCGCTCCGATGGCGGCGAGCCCGGCGACGCCGGCGCCGATCACCAGTACTTTGCAGGGTGGTATGTTTCCCGCGGCGGTAATCTGGCCGGTGAAGAAACGGCCGAAATGGTCGGCTGCCTCGACGACGGCGCGGTATCCGGCAACGTTTGACATGGATGAGAGGGCGTCGCACTTTTGCGCACGCGACAGGCGGGGTACGCTGTCCATGGCAAGTACCGAGACCTTACGGGCGGCAAGGGAATCCAGGAGTTCCCGGTTCTGGGCAGGCCAGATGAATCCGATAAGGATTTGACCTGCATGCATGAGCCCGACCTCTTCTGCGGTCGGGGAGCGGACCTTCATGACGATATCGCAGGTCGCCCACAGCGGTCCTGCGCCGGGCAGCACCTCGACGCCGGCCTGACCGTATGCCTCATCCGAAAAACCCGCTTCGGAGCCGGCGCCGGATTCGACGGCAAGGGTGAACCCGAGTTTCAGGAATTGCCCGGCGGTGTCAGGTGTCAAGGCAACCCTTCGCTCGCCGGCATAGAGTTCCTTCGGCACGCCGATTTTCATCGTTTATCCCTTTTCAGGCCGCTTGGGGAATCGGTCTTTAGTGCACGGCGGCTCAAAGTACGAAATATAATTAAGATGGAGCTCCCTGATCGTTTTGTTTCCTCCGGCAAGCCGGGCAGACCCCGTAGAGCACCATCTTGTGCCGCAGGAGCAGGAACCCGTGTTTCCGGGCGATTGCGTCCTGCTCGGCTTCTATTTCGTCGCTGCTTATTTCCCGGAACATCCCGCATCGAACGCAGACGATATGATCGTGATGCTCGTGCCCGAAATCGTGTTCGTACCGTACCGACCCGTCGCCGAATTCTATGGCCCGCGCAATGCCCGCTTCGGTGATAAGCTTCAGGGTCCGGTAAACCGTGGCAATCCCGATCTTCGGGTTTTTTTTATGAACGAGTTCAACCAGCTGATTGGCGGTTATATGGTATTCACATTTAAGAAAAACATCCAGGACATCATTGCGCCTCGTGCTGCGGCGGATCCCTTTACCGTTTAAAAAATCGCTGAAATGCTCCCGGGCATCCACGGTCACCTCGCGTTCGATGTAACGATAATGATAATCAGTATCTATAATATAGCACGTGCGGTTATTTGCCGGTGGAGCCCCTGAGCCGGAACCGGTACCGCCGCAATGCCGATAATCGGACCTGAGCAGGCATAGAAGCGCATTGCCGGCTGCTTCACGGTCCCCGCAGCCTGCTGCGGGGGGCTTCAATTATTTTAGCTCAACAAGGTCGACCCCGGGGACGGCATGCAAGCCCTGATTTCCATAGCTGGACATGCGGGGCGCCCCTGAACATTTCAAAGCGGAGGATAGCATGGTTCGCAGGAGCCTTTCAGCGATGATCACGGTTTCGCTTTGCGTCGGTACCCTGTTCGCGGCCCCGCAAATCGTCTTCGACACGAAGGCTTTTCAATGCGGCAACGTTGCGGAAGGAAAGGTGGATAAACTCGAAGCGGTATTCAATATTAAAAATACCGGCGATAAGGTCCTGGTTCTCAAGGAAGTGCGCCCGGGATGCGGTTGTACGGTCGTCAAATGGGATTCAACGGTCCAGCCCGGTAAATCCGCGAAAATAGAAGCCTCTGTCAACATCAAGGGGTATCATCCCGGCGCCATCACCAAATATGTGACCGTCTCCTCGAATGCCGGAAACGATTCGGTCGCCCGTCTCACCATCGAGGCAAATGTCCGGAGCATCATCGATATATCGCAGCAGTACTTCACCTTCAAGAAGACCGATCCCGATAAGAGCAATCTGCTCATTCTTTCCTCGCAGAAAAAAGATCTTACCGTTAAAAAGGTAACTTTCGAACCGAATAAAATGACCCTGCAGGGCACTGCCGCGCAGAAAGACGAGGAGTTTAAAAAGCTCAGCCAGTCTCTTAAATTTACCTGGGAAAAAACCGATTCCATCCGCGCCGACGGGTATCATATTTTCAAACTTAAATTTTTCAGGCCGAAATTCGAGGTGTCGGCAAACGGGCAGATCGTTATTACTACCAATCACCCGGACGAACCCGAAGTAAAGTTTTCAGCTAATTTGAATATGTAATTACCTGACCGGAATCCAAATTCAAAAGCAAAGTCAACTTCTGGGCGTTCCGGAGGGCCCCCTGAAGGGTGCCCTCCGGCGCGCCTCCGCCGGGCTCTCGGCATAGCCGAGCCGGAATCCATAAAAATTAAAAAATTTAAATTCTTTTGGATGGCTGAGCCGGGTCACCCGCACGATGTGGGAGTGCTTCATAATAGGCCCCCTGCGGCGGGGACCCACAAGCCTCTGCGAAAAAAATCTAAATTCAAATACACATCCACAGAAGATTATAGAGAAGGGGCTTTACTCAGTTGACCTAGCCCACACATGATTTTGTTTTGCATTTACTGCCTTTCCAGTGTTTTTCTACCTAATGTGAGTGTTGCGGGAGGGGGAGAGCGTTTGCCTTCAGGCAAACATCGCCTCCCCTTCCGCAGGAAGGGGTGTGCCAAAGACCCCGCAGCCCGGCTTTGCGGGCGCGGAGGCTTTGGCCAGGGGAAACCCGCGAAGCGAGGTTTCCCCACCAGAGGCCGTTAGAATGGTTTCCCCACCAAAGGCATTTAGAATGCCTTAATCTTACCTCCGCCGCAACCCCGACGCTCACCTGCCTCACCCCGACGAGGGATTTGATGGAGAATGCCAGTTTCTCCACGAGCGCCGCCTTCCCCCGCACCGCGATTATCTCCAGGCAGACCAGGTGGCTCAGGTGGACATGCTGGGTCGAAATGATGAGCTCCTGGAAATCGTGCTGCAGGTCAAGAAGCGTGTTCACGAGTTCGCGTTTGTGATGGTCGTACGTCATCACGATTGCCCCGGCGATGATGCCGCCCTCCACGATCTTCTTACGGGTCAGCTCCTCCCGGATGAGGTCGCGGATCGCCTCGGACCGGTTGCGGTAATCGCGCGAGGCAATGTGGCGGTCGAAAGCTTCGATGAGGGGCTTTTCGAGAGAAACTCCGAAGCGATAGAGGTCGGGCATGCGGATGCTCCTTACTCGTAGAGTGGCGGATGCGGTGCTGTAGAGAAAATAATTTGTTTGTACCGGCGATTTGAGGCAAGACCCCGGAAGAGGTATATTTTAAAACTAAACGCATTGAAAAGCCCTCCCTGCCAGGCGGCCGGCCGATGCTTCGGATTCATAACGATAAGGATAGAAGGCATCATGGGAAACATCAGGAAATCCGCCAAACTCGATAATGTGCTCTACGACATCCGCGGCCCGGTGCTCGAGGAGGCGAAGCGTCTCGAAGAGGAGGGCTATCGCGTCATCCAGCTCAATACCGGCAACCCGGCACCCTTCGGCCTCTTTGCGCCCGATGAGGTCATTCACGACATGATCATCAACCTGCCGGAAACGCAGGGGTATTGCGACGCCAAGGGGCTCTTCCCCGCCCGCAAGGCGATCATGCAGTATTGCCAGCAGAAGAACATTACCGGGGTGGAAACCGAGGATATTTACGTCGGGAACGGTGCGAGCGAATGCATCGTGATGGCGATGCAGGCGCTTCTTGATAAGGGCGACGAGATCCTGATCCCTTCCCCGGATTACCCGCTCTGGACTGCAGCGGTCAACCTGTCCGGCGGAACGGCGGTCCACTACCGCTGCGACGAGCAATCGGAGTGGTGGCCGGATATAGCGGATATTAAAAAGAAAGTAAGCAAAAACACCAGGGGAATCGTGATTATCAACCCGAATAACCCCACCGGCGCCCTGTACCCTCCGGAGATCCTCCGGGAGCTCGTGGAAGTCGCCCGGCAGCATAACCTCATCGTCTATTCCGATGAAATTTACGATAAAATCCTGTACGACGGCAATGTCCACGTATCCACCGCCTCCCTGGCCGACGACCTTCTTTTTGTCACCTTCAACGGTCTCTCGAAGGCCTACCGGGTGGCCGGATTCCGGGTGGGATGGATGGTGGTCAGCGGCAACAAGAAAATCGCGCCGGACTACATCGAAGGCCTGACCATGCTTGCCTCGATGCGGCTGTGCAGCAATGTCCCGGGCCAGTCGATTATCCAGACCGCCCTCGGCGGACGGCAGAGCATTTACGATCTGACCGCTGCCGGAGGCCGTCTCTACGACCAGCGCGAGCTCTGCCACGGGATGCTCTCGTCCATCGATGGGATATCGTGCGTCAAGCCAAAGGCGGCATTTTACCTGTTCCCGAAAATCGATGCGAAGCGCTTCAATATTACCGACGACGAAAAGTTCGTGCTCGATTTCCTGCGGGCCGAAAAGGTGCTCCTCGTGCACGGCCGGGGGTTCAACTGGCCGGAGCCCGACCATTTCCGCGTTGTCTACCTGCCGAGGGTGGAAGATCTTGCGGATGTTATGGAGAAGTTGAAAAGATTCTTAGCGACCTACCGTCAATCTTAAATAGAGAATAAACTTCCTTTGGTGGGGGAACCGACCTTAATTCAAATGCCTCTGGTGGGGAAACCGCCTACGGCGGTTTCCCCTGGCCAAAGCCTCCGCGCCCGCAAAGCCGGGCTGCGGGGTCTTTGGCACACCCCTTCCAGCGGAAGGGGGAGGCGATGTTTGCCTGAAGGCAAACGCCTTCCCCCTCCCGCAACGCCCTCTTCTATGGTAGAAAAAACATAAACGGCAACAACTCCTTGATAGATCCTCTCTATATCCCCCTTAAAAAGGGGGCGCCGAAGGCGGGGGATTTCTTTAGGCAGGAATCACATTCTGCATAATAATATAAGTAAAAAGTGACTCTGTATTTTGTGTCATCTTTTTATAAATCTTTACCGGTGTGTTTTCTACCTAATGGGAGCGTTGCGGGGGTGTGTCGGAGACGCGGCTTTGCGCGGCTCCGACCAGGGGGAACCCGCGAAGCGAGGTTCCCCCACCAGAGGTCGTTAGAATGGCCACACCATCAATCAGTTCGGCCGGGAAGTTTCTTCTTTTAAAAAAGAACATGCTCCCATGATCAGGTCCGCACATTTCTCCCGCAGACCGCTCTCCTTGAATTGTGTCTGGCCTTCGGCCGACATGAGATTGCAGCCGTTGAGGAGAGTCCTGCAGTTTACCGAGCCGTACTCGGCCTCGAACGCGGCCATGAACCGGCGCACCCGGACGTAAAGCTCATCCTTTTGTGCATGGGTACCCTGTTCACCCTTGCTGAAAAGGAGGCCTAATACCATGATGCCCCCGGTCACTGCCCCGCAGACATTCTGGTTGCGCCCCATGCCGCCGCCGAAGCCGTCGGCGATGCGCAAGGCTGCTTCCGGATCAACGCCGGTTTCCTTCCCAAAGGCGGCGAGAACCGATTGGGAACAATTCCGTCCCGACGTGAAATGGTTGAGGGCGATTTCAGCATTTGTCATATTTTATAGTCCTGTATCTTCCGGCACCCCAAGCAGGATATTCATATTCTGCACGGCAGCTCCGGATGCACCCTTCCCTAAATTGTCGAGCCGCGCCACCAGCAGCAGGTGATCGTTCCTGCCGAAGACAAAAATTTCGAGCATGTTGGTATTGTTGCAAGCTGTCGGTGACAGGAAACCATCGGCGATGGAGGCGATCTCTTCGGCGGGCGCCACTCTGATAAACCGCTCGCCCTCATAGTATCCGGCAAGGTAGCTGCGTACCCCCTCCGCACCGGGATTTTTCAACATCAATGACGGGTAAAGCGGTACAAAAACCAGCATACCCTGGAAAAAGTTCCCCACGATGGGGGTGAAAATAGGCCGCTGCTTCAGCAACCCGAATTTCTGCATCTCAGGCAGGTGCTTGTGAACCAGGTTGAGATTCTTCGGGCGGCAGCATATCTCCTCGCGGTTTTCCGGCGGGGCACCCTGGAAGGCCGCTATCATCTGGTTGCCGCCGCCGCTGTAACCGGTAATGGCGTAAGACGACACCGGATAATCGGGAGCGAGGAGCCCACCCGACACCAGCGGGTGCAGCAGCGTACAGAAGCCGCTCGCATAGCATCCGGGCACGCTGATTCGTCCTGAATTCTTTATTTTTTTTCTCTGGCCCGGGTTGAGCTCGGGAATGCCGTAAACCCATCCCTCCGCGGTACGGTGGGCCGTACTTGCATCGAGGACGCGGACGGCAGGATTGGTCAGCAAGCTTACCGATTCGCGGGCGGCCGGATCGGGAAGGCAGAGAAAAACGATGTCGGCGCTGTTCAGGTAGTGCTGCTTTGCCTGCGGATCTTTCCGTTTTTCGGCGGGAATTGCCAGCAACTCGATATCGGTCCGGCTATCGAGCCGTTCATGAATTTTCAGTCCGGTGGTTCCGTGCGACCCGTCGATAAATACCTTTTTTTTCATAGAGGCTCTCTCATGTGCCCTGGGCGCCCCTTATGGGTGCTCACCAAAGTGCTGATATTGAGGGGGTATTTTTACCGCAGAAAATAGCTTTTGCCAATCGTCAAATCCACGCTTTCACGATCTCTTGTTTCAGCTTTTCCTTCTTTTTTCCTCGTTTTCCTCATCCTTCATCCTTAATCCCTCATCCTTCATCAATTGCCTTTTAATCCCCGGTTTAGTATATTTCATAGATTCTTAACCGATAGCGAAATGACTTTGCCCCAGCGGGAGGACCTCGGTGAACATTAAATACAGCCATAAAAAGCAGGAAATGCGCGAAGATCCGGTTCTTGAATTTTTATTCAAGGCCAAGGAATATTGCGCTCAAAACGCCAACTCCCTGGTCGGGATTGGAATCGGGGTTGTCATCGTTATCGGATTCGTCCTGGTCTATTCCCAGATGAAGCGATCGAGCCAGGAGAAGGCGGAAACGGCTTTCGGCCAGGCCATGATCGAATACAACAATCGCGCTGTCGATAAGGCAGTTGAAGATTTCCGCATTGTTGCGGATAATTACAAAAATACGCCTGAGGGCGCGATGAGTGCATTCATGCTCGGGAGCATCTATTTCAATGTTTCGCGATACGACGAGGCCATTACCTGGTTCGAGACCTCGGCTTCCAAAAAATCCCCCGTGGATTTCATAAGCGGCGAGGCATGGGAAGGCATTGCCGGTTGCTTTGAGGCCAAGGGAGATATCCCCAAAGCCCTTGAATATTACCAGAAGGCTCTCGATGACGGCAAAATCAAGTACCGTCGCGCGGCCATTACCTGGAAAATGGCTCTCCTGAACCAGAAAATGAACAATAGCGATCGCGCAAAAGTGCTCTGCCAGCAGATTATTTCCGATTCGACGGCAACCGACTTCCGGCAGCGTGCGGAAAATCTTCTTGCCGCACTCGAAGCCGTTTCCGGCTGAACCGGTGCAACAGGCGAATTACAAGTATTTCCTGCTACCTTAAAAGATTGTTCCTGCTCAAATGGGGAACCGCCTAAGCGGTTCCCCACCAAGGGATTTTGATTTAATCCCGGTTCCCCACCTGAGAAGTAAAGATTTTTTATTTTTTACTTGCATGTAAGCGAGGGAATAAACTTTATTATAGAGCAGTAGCAGTGGGGGAGCTTTAAAGCCGGGTTCAGGAATTGCCTCAGGCGTACAGACGAACGAGCGGTTGAACCGTGAAACATTCGGGCGCGGAGCCCGATCCTTGCCGCGCATTTTGCGCGGCCGCGGCGGACTTTTGTATTCGTATAGCAAGCCTGCGTTCGCTCATGAATGCCCGAAACAAATCATAAATTGATGGTGTCTAATTTTCGAATCGGAGCCTGCGCCGAGGATCGATTCTCCTCGGCGCAAACGGTCGGCAGCTGCTCTACAGTGCCGGCAATGAATGCTTACTATGGCACATGAATAATCGATCAAAAACCCGCGGAGGGCAATCCGGCAGGAAAGTTTCCTCCGTCAAAACCGCACCGGCGGAGCCGACCGATTGGTTCGACCGGTATGTCGGGGGCCGGGGCGCATGGCTCTGCCTTGCCGCCCTGCTCGGTATTTGCGGTTATGTTTTCTTCGACTTCCTTACCTTCAACCGGCTCTATGTCTTCAAGGGGATCGCCAGCGATTTCGTACAATGCGGTACTGCCTTCGCTTGTTCATCTTTCCCGGTATATCCGGACCGACGGCATTCCCCGGTGGTCGTTCTACATCGGCATGGGCCAGAACGTTTTCCCCGAAGGGTTGAGCTCTCCCTTTACTACCCTTATCATCCTGCTCCCTTTCGATAAGATTCCCTTCGGCATGGCCTGGCTCGAGGTTCTCAAAATAGTACTGGCGGGGCTCTGCTTTTACGGCTACCTCCGGACAATGGGCCTGACGAAATTTACCGGCTTCGCAGGATCGCTCCTCTACGCGTTTTCGGGGTTTATCATCGTGGGCAGCGCGTGGTACAGTTACTCCGCGACCGGGGTGTCGGTTGCCCTCCTGCTCCTGGCATTTGAGAAGCTGTATCGGAAGAACGACGCCCGCTGGTTTCCGCCCGCCGTGGCGCTCCTCGGCGCTTCCGTCTTTTCACTTTACACTTACGGAATGTTCCTGCTGCTCTACTCCCTTGTCAGGTTTCTCGACGAAAATCGCTGGAATGTCCGGCTTTACTCCCTGCTGCTCCTCAAGATGGCAGGCCTCGGAGCCCTCGGGATCGCCATCAGCTTTATCTGTTTTATCGGGGGGGCGCTGCATATCCTGCAGAGCCCGCGTGTCAGCGGCCACGTCGGGTATTTTCAGTCGCTCAGGCAGGTGCCGGTGTTCGGCCTCGAAAACTGGTCGATAACCCGTGCGAGCTGGGGCGTTCCGTTTCTGCACCTGAAAACCGCCGTCCTGCGGATGTTTTCGAGCGACATCATGGGAATAGGGGAGTACTTCCGGGGGTGGTACAACTACCTGGAAGCGCCGCTATTCTACTGCGGACTGGTTACCCTTCTCCTGGTTCCGTCGATGTTCGCTGCACTCGACAAACGGCGGAAATGGCTTTTCGGGATATTTGCGGCGATCTGGGTGCTGATCGTCATTTTTCCCTACTTCCGGTACGCCTACAACCTGTTTGCCGGCGACTACTATAAAACAGGGATATCCCTGATCGTTTCCCTGGTAATGCTGCTGTACGGGCTGCGGGCGCTTGATTATTACGACCGGACGCCCCGGCCGAACCCCTGGTACCTGTTCGGTTCATACTGCGGGCTCATGGCGCTTCTGTTCGGGATAAACTTCCCCGACCGGCCCGGGATAGTGCAGGACGATGTGCGCCTTTCGGTTGCGGCTTTCCTGACCATCTATGCCGCACTCATTTACCTGATGAGATTTGCAGCCTTCCGGAATATTGCCAAAATTGCCCTCCTGGCGACACTCATCATCGAAGTCGCAACCTTTTCGCATGCGAGCGTGAACCAGCGCCTTACCATGACCGGCCGAGAACTCGCCGAGGAACGGACCGGATATAACGACTTCTCGGTCGATGCGGCCGCATACCTCAAGCGGATCGATCACGGGTTTTACCGGGTGACAAAAGATTATTTCTCCGGGACCGCCATTCATACCAGTTTCAACGATGCACAGATTCAGGATTTTTTCGGTACCCGCTCCTACTCGTCATTTAACCAGCTGAGTTATGTCGATTTCCTTCAGGAGACGGGCGTCATAAGCGACACCGAGGAGACCGCCACGCGCTGGATCATCGGGCTCCGCAACCGGCCGGTTTTGCAATCGCTCTGCTCGGTCAAATACAACTTAACCAAGTCTCCTGCCGCGGGATTTTACCGGACCGGGTTCGATTCGATAGCGCAATTCGGCGACGTGACGGTGGAACGTAATGACTACTTCCTGCCCCTTGGGTTTACCTACGAAAAATATGTGCCGCTGGGCACCATGATGAAAATGGAGGGCCGCATGCGGCGCCTGATCATGCTTACCGCCTGCGTCCTCGATGATTCGCTGGTCACCATGGCCGCGGGGCTGGGCTCACCGGATCCGGCCGATACCGGCCGCCTCTATTTCACCGGGCTCTCGAATGGAAACCCGGTTGCCATTGCCCGTTTCCGCGCGGACATCGAAAATCTGAAGCGCGATACGCTTGCGCTCACGGTGCACCGGGAGAACCACCTGAAGGGAACCATCAGCCTCCCGCAGAAGAAGATAATGTTCTTTTCCATACCCTTTGACAGGGGATGGCATGCGAAGGTCGACGGCAGGACCGTGCCGCTCTATAAGGTCAATTTCGGCTTTACCGGCCTGCCGGTGGAGGCGGGAACCACAGAATTGAACTCAGTTTCGATCCGCCCTTCTGGCGGGTGGGGCTGGGGGTGACGATTGTCGGGCTGATTATTTATATTGGGTTGCTTATAGCGTATAGCAGGAAGCGGGAGAGGAATATTTCAAAGGTTTAATAGAAGTTTTAAAAAGCAAATTCAAATTCTTTTGGATGGCCGATCCGGAATCCAAAACGTTTAAAACATTAAAATTCTTTTGGATGGCTGAGCCGGAATCCAAAACATTTAAAACATTAAAATTCTTTTGGATGGCTGAGCCGGAATCCAAAACATTTAAAACATTAAAATTATTTTGGATGGCTGAGCCGGAATCCAATCTGATTAGAACATTTGAAAAAATAAAATTCTTTTGGATGGCTGAGCCGGGTCAACCCATTTTGCCAAAAAGGCAAAATGGACGGATTATTATGATTTTGATTGAACCAGCCGCACGAAGTGGGAGTGCTTCATAACAGGCACCCTGCGGCGGGGACCCACAAGCCTCTGCGAAAAAAGCTTGAATACAGAAGAGTATATCCGAAGATGGGTATGAATGCAAGGCGGAAAAGATTTTTAATCTTTTTTCTACCCTAAAAGAGGGCGTTGCGGGAGGGGAGGGCGTTTGCCAGAGGCAAACATCGCCTTCCCCTTCCGCAGGAAGGGGTGTGCCTGAAGACGCGTGCCTTTCGCGGCTTCAGGCCAGGGGAAACCCGCGTAGCGAGGTTTCCCCACCAAAGCTTAATGCTAAGACGGCTTTCTCTTTCCCAGTAATTCCTTCGCATGCTCCCTCGCCGCCGCCGAATCTCCGCCCAGCATCCGCGCAATCTCATCTACCCTGTCTCTCTCGGGAAGGCTTTCCACCTGCGTCACCGTCCTCCCGCCCTCCTGCTCCTTATAAACCCTGAAATGGTGGTCCGCCTGCGAGGCGATCTGGTGGAGATGGGAGATGCAGAGAACCTGGTGGGTTGCGGAAAGGGCGGCGAGCGCCCGGGCGACGTTGCCGGCAAGGACGCCGCCGATGCCGGTATCGATTTCGTCGAAAATCAAGATCGGGATACGGTCGTGTTCGGCCATGACGCTCTTGATTGCCAGCATGAGGCGCGACACCTCGCCGCCCGATGCCGTTGCGGAAAGCGGGAGCATCGGCTCCCCGGGGTTGGTTTGCACGAGAAAACGAATTCCCTCCAGCCCGTCGGCAAGCGGCTCTTCGCGCGGGGTGAACTCGGTTTTCCAAACGCCTCCCGTAAAGCCGAGCCTGCCCATGGCGGCGCTAACCTGCGAATCGAACCGTCTCGCCTCTTTCTGCCGGGCTGCGCCGAGGTTTTTTCCGGCGGCAAGGCAGGCTCCTCGTGCAGAGCCCAATTTTGCCGCGAGCTGCGACCGGTCCGCCTCGATGTTGTCGATTGCCGCCAGGTCTGCCAAGAGCTTGTCGGCCTTGCCGACAAGCTCGGCGAAGGAGCAGGCGTACTTCTTCTTCAGCCGCTGGATTTTTGCGAGGCGCGCGTTGCACCAGTCGAGCCGCGCCGGGTCGGGTGCGCCGGTTTTGTCGAGATAGGCGCTGCAGAATGTTTCCAGTTCGGCCATAACCGCAAGCGCGTTGCCAACGTCGTCGAGCCAGGGCTTCACCGAGGCATCGAAGCGAACCAGCGTTTCGAGTTTTTTCATGACCGCGGCGATTCGCTTTTCAATCGAGTCGTCCGGGTCGGCGAGGAGCGCAACGATTGCGGCGACCGCTTCGCTGCGCTCACCGGATGAGGAGAGGAGCCGCAACTCATCATCGATGGCGGTCTCTTCATCCGGCTTCAGCGCGAGGTCTCGCAGTTCGCGACTCTGGAATTCGAGCATCTCGCGGCGCTCGGAGAGCGCAGAAGCGCGCGCCTCGAAGGAAGCAAACTCCGCCTTTACCGCAACGAAAACCTCATATGCGGTCCGGTAGCGCTCGACCGGGGCACGCACTTCCGGCAGGTCGTCGATACTTGCGGCATGGGTTCCCTCATCAAGGAGTGACTGGTGCTCGTGCTGGCCGTGAAGGTCCACGAGCCCCTGCCCGAGCTTTTTCAGGGCGGCCAGCGGGAAGGGCGTTTGATTGATGAGAATCCGGTTGCGATCGCCGCGGGTTACCCGGCGGCGGATGATGATGCTCCCGTCCTGCGGCGCGATCGCCATTTCTTCGAGGAGCGCCGACAGCCGGGCGTGACCCTGCGGCAGTTCAAAGACGCCGGAAACCTCGGCTTCCTCGCAGCCGCTGCGGATCTGGCCGGTAGAGGCGCGCTCTCCGAGGAGAAGCCCGATGGCGTCAACGAGAATCGACTTGCCGGCCCCGGTCTCGCCGGTAAAAACCGTTAGTCCGGCATCGAATTCGAGCGACAGCTCATCGATGAGGGCAAAATTCGAAATGCGGATCTCCCGGATCATGAGGCACCGCTTCGCCGTTTCGAGCCCTTGCCCCAGGCCAATTTATTCCGCAGGAGCGAAAAATAGGATTGCTCGGCGAGCTGGATGAGGTTGGTGCTGGCGCCGCCATACGAAATGGTGACCTCGTCGCCGCTCTGCAGCTTGACCGATTCGAGCCCGTCGGCGCAGAGGAGCAGGTCGGGGTTTTTGTCGTTGATAAGGAGACGGATCGGCTTGTCGGCAGGGAGCACCATGGGCCGTTCGTTGAGCGAATGCGGGCAGATGGGGGTCAGGAGCAGTGCCTTGACATCGGGCTCGACGATCGGACCGCCGCACGAGAGCGAATAGGCGGTCGATCCGCTCGGTGTCGCTACGATGATCCCGTCGGCATGGAAGTCGGCGATGAAGTCATTGCCGTACCACGCGGAAATCGAAGTCAATTTCGGTACGTTCATCCGGTTTGATGAAGATGTCGTTGAGCGCGTTATAGGCGCACACGCAGTCGTTCCCGCGCTTGATGCACGCTTCGAGCACCATACGGCTCAGAATGGCGTATCGCCCCTGGCGGATCTTCTGCAGGCTCTCTTCGATGTTCTCCCGCCCGATATCGGTGAGAAACCCGAGCCCGCCGAGGTTGATTCCAATAACCGGCTTATGCGTGAAACGGCACAGGTGCGCCACCGAGAGGAAGGTGCCGTCCCCGCCGACCGAGATCACCGCCTCGCTTGCCGCAAGGAGCCCGGCCTCGCTCTCCGCGATGGTGACCCCGTCGGGAACCATGCCCCTGAAAAACGGGTGCAGGATGAGCGGAATATTCTCCGTTGCCGACCAGGCGCAGAGCCGTCCGATTACCTCATCGAGGTGCTCGCACTGGCTGAAGGCAACGACGCCGAAGGAGGAGATTGGGTGCATGAGCGCCCTCGAAATATAGAAGAAGATGGAGAGTGATGGATGGTGGACCCTTTAAAGATAATTCATCTAAGTATAAAAGCTTTTGATGGGGGAACCGAGCTTAGATAAACGGCCCTTGGTGGGGGAACCATTAAAAAATGGTTACCCATTTTGCCCAAAAGGCAAAATGGACGGAGTATTAATATTTTTAATTGCACCAGCCCCTGGTCGGAGCCGCGCAAAGCCGCGTCTCCGACACACCCCTTCCAGCGGAAGGGGGAGGCGATGTTTGCCTGAAGGCAAACGCTCTCCCCCTCCCGCAACGCCCTCTATTAGGGTAGAAAACATAAAGGATTTATACCGGCACAAAATCTTTAGATTTTGTTTAAATCTTTTGACGTTGCGTTAGCGAGGACAGAGGGTGCCTGCGAGAGCGTAAGCGACGCAGGCAGTCTGGGGAGCCACAGGCGCAAAGCGCCGCATGGCTCCCCAGACCGGCTCGGCCTGCCGAGAGCCCGGCGGAGGCGCGACGGAAGGCACCCTTCAGGGTGCCTTCCGGAACGCCCAGCAGTTGACTTTGATAGCGCATCCATTAATATTTGTAAATCATCGAATGCACTTCCACCATCAGCTTACCTTCTCGAATAACCTCCTGCGAAAATTTGCTCCCGAACGGAAGAACCATCGATCCCTGCTGCCGGTAGTGAATCGTGAGGGTAACGCGGTGATTGACAGGATCGGCCATCCTGGTATCGGACTCATCCGCCGGCAGAAGAGCAGAGGCGGTGAATTCTATCTGGGACCCGGTTGATCGATCGAATTGAAGGACCGCATGGTTGAGATAGTGCCTGAAAACCGGGTTCGATGATTTTACCGCAATGGCGATGCTGCCGGCACTCTCATTCTGCAGGCTGAAGGTATCGCCGGGCAGGTAGCCGGGGAAAAGGGCTGCGGCGAAATCACTCTCCGGGCAGGGGATTGTTGGCAGGTTGTAGGAGCGTTGTTTTTCGGAAACCGCCGACCCGGGTTCTGCGGGTGAGCTGATTGATTCCACGATAGTGCACGCGGCATGGCTGCCGGCTATTTGTGCTATATTGTTGTACAGGTTGACCAGGCAGGAGTGCGCCGCAGGATCGAGGGGCTTGCCCACGACAATGAAGGGATCGACAGGCGATGTCTGCACGGATGATTGCGTCGTCGATTTGCCGCCGGTCGAAGATTGTCCCGGGCCGCCTCCACCTGTTCCCGCGGCGGAAGGGGCGGATGGCGGATTGACATCGACTGCCGGGTCGTTCAGCCGATGCACCCGGATAAATTTGTCAAGCTTGCGCAGGATGAGGTAATAGGGGACGATGTCATACTGCGAATTCTCAAGAATGGCCGAAAACTGGGAGTCAGCCGGAAGGCTCATTGCATAGAGACTGTCAGGATTTGTTAATTCCCGGTACCGGTGCTCTGCAAGCTGCCCGGCATAGTGCGCCGGGAACTCGCGGCAGGTCTTGTGCCAGTCATCGAAGACATACCATGACCATTGGAACTTCCATCCGTCGAAGCGCTCATAGAGGGTGATGGTCTTCATCCGGCTGAACCCGCGCAGGACGGTCCAGGTATAGGCCGGCATGCTGAGCGAATAGTCCAGGCTCTGCCGGAGCGTCGGCGCGGAGCTCACGAAAGCCGCAGAATTCGGATTATCGAGGTTTCCATGGATCGGGTAGTAGGCTGCCGCAACATGGTAGTCGCCGAAATCCTGATCGCCGAGCGGGACGGAGACCAGGGCAGGGGGAGGGGTATCGACTGGAACTCCCTCGTCGTACGGGGTGCAAGAGAGGAGTAAGGGAAACAGGGCCATTAAGGCAATTAGAAAACGGCTCATGGATGCCATCCTTAGGAGTAGGAAAAACCAGGTGATCATAAGATATAATACGGTTCTATATATAAGAAATTATGGTGGAGAATAGAGGGTCTTTATACATGCCTTTGGTGGGGGAACCATTAAAAAATGGTTCCCCCTGGGCTGAAGCCGCGAAAGGCACGCGTCTTCAGCCACACCCCTTACCTCACCCCGGCCCAAAGCGGCCGGACCTCTCCCATAGGAGAGGTTTTTTAAAAGCTAAAAGGTCCAAACCATGAGGCGATGTTTGCCTGAAGGCAAACGCTCTCCCCCTCCCGCAACGCCCTCTATTAGGGTAGAAAACATAAAGGATTTATACCGGCACAAAATCTTTAGATTTTGTTTAAATCTTTTGACGTTGCGTTAGCGAGGACAGAGGGTGCCTGCGAGAGCGTAAGCGACGCAGGCAGTCTGGGGAGCCACAGGCGCAAGGCGCCGCATGGCTCCCCAGACCGGCTCGGCTTTGCCGAGAGCCCGGCGGAGGCGCGACGGCGCTTTGCGCCGGAACGCCCAGTAGTTGACTTTAATTTTGGCTCTTAGAATTTATAATTGTAACCAGGCCCCCTTCCCGGTACAATTAGTGTATGCTCCGAATTCTCAGTCTGGTCTTGATTTCAGCAACTTCGATCTGCTTCCTCGCCATGCCTGTTGCCGCGGAAGTGCATGTCGGCGGGACGCTCGACAGCGGCGGACGGTGGGATGAGAAACATTCCCCCTATGTCGTCGACCGCACCCTCCTTATTCCCCGTCGAGCCCGGCTTTTCATAGGGCCCGGAACGACCATCCTCATTTCGCCGGGAATTGCCGCCTCAAAAACGCTTGCGGACAGCGAATGCGAAGGAGGAATCGCGATCGTTGTCAATGGCACCCTTGCGTGTGTGGGAACCGGAGAAAGGCGAATCCGGTTTGTGCCGTCGAGTATCGGTGAGGGGCATATCGGATGGCACGGGATCGAGTTCCGTGGTGCTGCCGGGGCCAATGAAATTGCCTATACGGATATTACCGGCGCACAGGATGGAATAACGGTGAGCGAATGCAGCCCCCTGATTCGCGCTGCAGTTGTGGAGAGAAATAACATCGGTGTCAACTGTCGCCGCCTCGGATCGGTGCTGCTCAAAAATTGCGTCCTGACCGGAAATTTCGTCGCTGCAATCCGGGTGTCCTGCGCCAACCCGGTCATTGAAAATTGCCTTATCGAAAATAACCCCGGCAGCGGGCTCTGGGGTGATGGTGCCTCGGTGATCGCCTGCTCCTATAACTGTATTTCGGGGAATGGCGACGGAAACTATCTTGATTGCGCCCCCCTGCTTGGGAGAATGGCTGCTTTAAACAGAAACGGCGACTCGGTCGACAAGGCGGGTAACCTCGCCGGTGATCCCGCTTTTGCCGGAACTACAGCCGATTCTCTGGCGCGGGAACGATACCTGGCACGCAGGAAAACTGCTAAAGCCGGGAATTGGGAAAAAGTAAAGCGGCAGCTCAGCGAATTTGCGGATCTGGTGATCCATGGCTCCATGAAGAGGGCGATTCCCGCGAAAGAAGGAACGGGAAGGTTTTCCCTTTCGCCGTATTCGCCTTGCCGCAATGCGGGAAACCCGGCGCCGGAATTCAATAATACCGATGGATCGAGGAACGATATGGGGATTTACGGAGGACCGGGAAAATAATATCGGGTACTCAGGTGGAGGAACCGCTAAGGCGGTTCCTCCAGCCGGATCAGCAGCGGCAATGTTTCATTTGTTGCCACTATCTTCGATGCCGGAATCATCATCACAGCTGTTTTCGTAGAGCGAATTCATCCTCCTCAAATTCTGTATCGTAGTACTGACGATTTTCTCGAAATTAACCTCGATAAAATCATTTATTTCATCGGGATCCGAGACACCGTTTTCGCGAACGTATTCAACAACCGAATTGCCGGTTGACAGCATGATGCTGTGAACAATATTCTCATCAAATAATTTGCATCGCTTATTCGCCATGGAGTTCTCCTCATGCAGCGCCCGTGTCCACCTTGATAATGATCATGCCGCAATGGATAAGATTGAAAAAACGCCGTTGATGGTGCCATAAGGTGTCCGCCGACACCTCTGAAGGGTCACCCCCCTGTTGATTATGAAAGAATTGCCGGTCCTGGATATTCAGTAACAATTTCATTGGATGGTTAAACTTCCCCTACTTTATAGTATACGGCATTTTGCTTCGGATTTCAATGACAAAATGTATGCGCGTTTACAATGAGGCTGAATCCGCACAGCGAGCGAATCGGATTATGGTTTACCTATAATCAATATCGCAGTATAATTAAAGGATAGTGCAGGCAATTTGCCGGGTTATTTCTGCAAGGAGATACTATGTTGAAGGCCGGTAGTGGAATGGGCAGGGTTCTGTTTATGGACGATGATAAATGCATGCGTGAATTGGTGGTTACCCTCCTTCAGTGGACCGGGTATTCAACGGTTGCCTCCCGCGAGGGGCGGGAGGCACTTGCACTATTTGAACGTGCAGCGCAGGAAGGAAATCCGTTTGATGCGGTTATTCTGGACCTGGTGGTCAATAACGGAATGGACGGCATACAAACGGCGCTCGGACTGCATAAAATGAAATGCACCGTGCCGATTATAGCCGCAAGCGGCTATTCGCACCATCCGGTTATGGCCGCCCCCGGAGAATACTATTTTACCGATTGCATTAATAAGCCCTACCGCCCGGCTCAGCTTATTGGAAAACTCGAATTTCTGCTGCAGTTATCGGGAAAAGATAGCGCAGGGTAGGCCCTGATGCGGAATCCAAAAGAATAAGAAAAATCAATTTCTTTTGGATGGCTGAGCCTGAATCCAAAAGAAGAAGAAGATAAAGAACATTCAAATGCTTTTGGATGGCTGAGCCGATATCTAAAAGCAAAAGAAAAATCAAAGTCAACTTCCGGGCGTTCCTGAGGGCACCCTGAAGGGTGCCCTCAGGCGCGCCTCCGCCGGGCTCTCGGCAAAGCCGAGCCGGTCTGGGGAGCCATGCGGCGCTTTGCGCCTGTGGCTCCCCAGACTGTCGAGGTCGCTATCGCGCCTCCCGACACCCTCTGTCCTCGCTAACGCAACGTCAAAAGATTCTTAGACGTAGAATTGCTTAGTAGGTATAAGTGTAGATGATGGAAAGATTTTAAAGCTTTTGACTTAACGCATATACGCATCTGTGCTTATGTAGTCTTGGCTTGTCGTATTTGTGTTTTCTACCTTATGGGAGCGTTGCGGGGGTGCGAGGGCGCCTGCTGAGCGTAAGCGAGGCAGGCATTGCCCTTGCACCTCCGCAGGAAGGGGTGAGTCGGAGACGCGGCTTTGCGCGGCTCCGACCAGGGGGAACCGCCGTAGGCGGTTCCCCCACCAAAAAGGCTATATCATAAATTAACCCCCGATACCTTCACCAGCAGATCATTCACCCTCTTCGAATACGCCAGCGGGTCCGGGACCATCTGGCCTTCGGCGATGAGCGCCTGTTCATAAACCAGCCGTACCCACTCTTCCAAATCCGCATCCCTGGGGTCCTTCTCGTACCGTGCGTTCAGGTTGAGGATGATCGGATGCCCGGGGTTGATTTCGAGGATCCGCTTCTGGGCCGGAACCGCCTGGCCCATCGCCTTCATGATCTTCTCCATATGGCTGCCCATGGCATTCTCCTCGGAGACGAGGCAGGCCGGACTGTCCTTGAGCCGGGTGGTAATGCGCACGTCCTGGATCTCCCCGGCAAGCACATTTTTGATGCGCTCGGACAGCTTCTTGAAGGTGGACTCGGCCTTTTTCTGGGTTTCCTTCGCCTCCTTGCCGAGGTCGCCAAGATCGAGGTCGCCCTGGGTGACGGATTTGAGTTTCTTCCCATCGTAATTGTAAATATCGGGCACGATCCACTCGTCTATCGGGTCGAGGAAGAAGAGTACCTCGATGCTCCTTGCCTTGAGCACTTCGAGATGCGGGCTTTTTTCCACAATCTCCCTGCTGTCGCCGGCAATGTAGTAAATCTCCTTCTGCTCCTCCCGCATCCGGCCAACGTAGGCTTTGAGGGAGACAGGGTCGTCCTTGCCGGTCATCGACGACTGGAAGCGAAGCAGCTCCAGGAGTTTCTCCTTGTTGTCGGGGTCGCTGTGGATCCCCTCCTTGATCACCTGGCCGAAGGATTTCCAGAAGGTCTTGTAGTTATCCGGCTCGTTCTGGGCCATCTCCGCCAGACGTCCGAGAATTTTCGAGGTCAGCGCCTTGCGGATACGGTCGACGACCGGGTTTTTCTGCAGGATTTCGCGCGAGACATTCAGAGGAAGGTCCTCGGAGTCGACGACTCCCTTGACGAAGCGCAGGTATTCGGGCAGCAGTTCCTTGCAGTTGTCGAGGATGAATACCCGTCTCACGTAGAGTTTGATGCCGTGCTTGCGCTCCACGGTGAACAAATCGAAGGGCGCGGAGGAGGGGATGAAGAGGAGCGACCGGTACTCCATGACCCCTTCCGTCTTGCTGTGCATGATATCCAGCGGTTTATCGAAACCGGCAAGGACCTGCTGGTAGAACTCCTCATACTGCTCTTTGGTGACCTCGGAGGGGGAGCGGCTCCAGAGCGGCTTGCTTATGTTGACCACCGTCTCCTTGCCCTTTTCATCCGGCAGGTAGATCGGAAAGGCTATGAAATCGGAGTACTTTTTGATGATCGAACGGACGTTCCAGGTTTCGGCGAATTCAGCGGCATCTTCATTCAGGTACACGGTAATGTCCGTGCCGCGGGTCTCCTTTTCGGCGTCGGCTATGGTATAGGTAGTCTCACCCGAGGATTCCCACTGGGTTGCGGGTTCTTCGGAACCCGCTCGCTTCGTGACCAGTTTGACGCTCGATGCCGCCATGAACGCCGAGTAGAAGCCGACGCCGAACTGCCCGATAAGGTTGGAATCGGCTTTCTGGTCGCCGGTGAGCTTCTCGACAAAGGCTTTTGAGCCGCTCCGGGCAATGGTACCGATATTTTCAATCACCTCGTTGCGGGTCATGCCGACGCCGTTATCGCTGATCGTGAGCGTCTTTGCAGTTTTGTCGAGCTTGATCCGGATAGCGAGTTCGGTGTCGCTGCCGAGAATCTGCGGATTAGTCACCGATTCGAAGCGGAGCCGGTCGAGGGCGTCCGAGGCGTTGGAGATCAGTTCCCGTATGAATACCTCTTTATGCGTATAGAGGGAGTGGATCATAAGCTGAAGGATCTGCTTTGCCTCGGTCTGGAATTCGAGCGACTGATTTTCGGACATGGTTCGATTGCCTCCCTGGGTAATAAATTGATTTATTGCTCCAGCCCTTTTGCGCCGGAGCGAGCTAAAAATAAAACAAAGCAAAAGCCCTGCGAAACATACCGGATAAATTAATCATTGGCAGCTATTTAACCAGTTAAATGATTCTTGGCTTCGAATCCCGCTTTGATAGTAATTTTTATTGCTGCTGAGGTGGGGAAACGAAGCTTAAATCAAATGCCTCCGGTGGGAGAACCATTAAAAAAAGGTTACCCATTATGCCCAACAGGCAAAATGGACGGATTATTGATAGGTTTAATTGTACCGGCCCCCGGTCGGAGCCGCGCAAAGCCACGTCTCCGACACACCCCTTCCGCAACGCCCTCTTTGAAGGTAGAAAAAACATACAAGACTTTGGAAATATGTATAAAATATTCGTAATATATTGATATATATTTATTTATGATTTTTTATTAAACTTGGACATAAAGGTTATAATGAAGTTTTTTGCATGCAGCATGGCAGTGCTTCTATCAGCCGGCTCGCTTTGGGCGCAGGCAATGCCCGACGCGGCGGACTCGATGAAGATCGTACGGCTTCGTGCCACAAGCGACACCGATACGATCGCCGCCCCGCCGCCCCTGCGTCTGTATGACCCTGAGCTTATCGCCGGTGAGTCGTTTGTCATCCCCGGGCTCGGGCAGGCGGTTACTCAACACTATGTCAAGGCGGTATTTTTCCTGGGCGCCGAATCGGTCTTAGGTTCAATGGCCTGGTTCTGGGGCCAGAGCGCAGCGGTTGACGAGGCAAATGCGGCTTATTACCAAAATTTTGCACATCAGGAAAGTATGTCCGCATCCGCATCGGGCGATACGGAAGGAGTCGCCCAGGACAGTGCCAACAATGTCGAGCTTGGCCGCCTGCAGCATTATAATGCCATTGTAGCCCGCTTTTCCGGCTACAACTACCTCACCTGGGCGATAGGGGCGCATATTTTTAACGTGTTCGATGCGATCGACGCATCGAATCATTTCAGGGACAACCTTCCCCGGGATCCGACAACTGCCTTCCTTCTCGCCCTGATTCCCGGTTGCGGGCTGGGGCAGATTTATAATGGTGAGTGGTCCAAGGCAGGCCTTACCATTATGGGACAGTGGGGGCTCGGCATGATGGCGTTCAACAATAACCGGCTCATGGTGATTGCACAGGACGATTATATACGGCTGAACACCCCTTTCGCTAACCCGGTAGCCGAAGGAATTCGATCGCAGGTCGCCCAGCAATATTCCAACGACTGGTCCGGCGAGCGCTACACTGCATTTGCAAACAGGAACGCGTTCATCTGGTACTCGCTGTTTTTCTACGGCTATTCGCTCTTCGACGCAACCGTGGATGCCTACCTGCACGATTACAACGACAAAATGAAGATCAAGCCTGACCTCGCCGTGGCTCCGAAAGCGGTTCAGTTTTCACTGACAACGGATTTTTAGCAGGGAATCGGGATGCCGGTAACCTTGAAGGACATTGCACGACGGGCGGGGGTAACCTCTGCTACCGTGTCCATGGTTATCAATAACAAGCCGAACATCTCCGAGGCTACGCGAAAAAAAGTACTTAAAATCGCCCACGATCTCAACTACTACCCGAACAGCATCGCCCGCGGGCTCGCGACGAGCCGGTCCGGCGCCATCGGGGTTATCGTTCCGAACCTCGCCTCCTCATTCGTCGTTCGCGTTTTGCAGGGCATAAAGAGCACCAATCGCGATCTCAATTATATGGTGCTTCTTTTCGATACCCTGGGGAAGAAGGAGTCCGAAGCGCAACTATTCCAGCGGCTGAGCCGGGAGCGGCGTATCGACGGCGCCATCCTGATCAGCTCAACGGTCACCGATGCCGAGCTTGCGATGTTTGGAAAAGAAATGGTGCCGAGTATCGTGGTCGCACGAAAATGTGCCACCCTGAATTGCGTCTATGTAAATAATGAGGCCGGGGCTGCCGATGCGACCGATTACCTTATCGAAAAGGGGCACCGGGCAATTGCCTGCGTTGCCGCGAATAAGAAGGGGTTGCCGATGGGGGAGCGGATTGCGGGCTACCGGCGTGCTCTCGCCCGCAGGGGGATTCCCTTCAGGGAAGACCTTTTGTTCCGGATCGCGGACGATGGACTGGCAGACGGCGCTGCAGCGTTTGAAAGAATCGTGCTGGGTCCGGTGATGCCTACTGCGGTGTTCGTGCCGGCAGGGGATATCGCGGCAATCGGCATCATGAAGGAGGCGAGGAAGAGGGGTATTGCCATCCCCTCACAGCTTGCGGTGGTAGGTTTCGACGATATTCCCGCTGCGGAGATGGTCGAGCCTTCCCTTACCACGGTACGTCAGCCGAAGCTCGAGATGGGCGACTATGCCATAAATATGATCATCGATAAAATTGAGGGCAGGGCCATAGGATCGAGGCAGCAGGAGTTGCCGACAAAATTTATAGTCAGGGAATCGGCGTAATTAGCTAATCAAAAGAAAATTCAGATGCTTTTGGATGGCTGAGCCTGAATCCAAAAGCAGAAGAAAATTCTAATTCTTTTGGATGGCTGAGCCGGAATCCAAAATCAAAGTCTAATTCTTTTGGATGGCTGAGCCGGAATCCAAAAGCAGAAGAAAATTCTAATTCTTTTGGATGGCTGAGCCGGGTCACCCGCACGAGGTGGGAGTGCTTCATAATAGGCCCCCTGCGGCGGGGACCCACAAGCCTCTGCGATAAAAAGCCGCGGTTGTCGCCCTCCCTTGCATTAATCGATAAACGGCGCCTTGTGACCGATTGAACAAAACTAAAGCAATATTATTAAATCTGTTATAGATATCACATAATCTATTACATGATGCATGGTATTGTCGATTTCCACGTTGATAATCCCCTGGGGGACCCGCAAGCTTCTGCGAAAAAAAGAAATCCTTATTGCCGAAGGGAATATTATTAGCTGAATAATAATTGTAAGATATTTAAATAAAGCGAGTTATATTTATCAAATAATCCATTACATGAAGTATTGCCTTAATTGTTTTCCCTCTGTGTTTTCTACCTAATGGAGGCGTTGCGGAGGTACGCGGGCGCCTGCTGAGCGAAGCGAGGCGGGCATCGCCGCGTACTTCCGCAGGAAGGGGTGTGCCAAAGACCCCGCAGCCCGGCTTTGCGGGCGCGGAGGCTTTGGCCAGGGGGAACCATTATTTAATGGTTCCCCCACCAAAGGCACCAAGCTCCCTATCTCTTGTCATAATCCCTGCTCATCTGATAATATTTCCCTGACTATGAGCACTGCCCGATTTTCAGGAAGGGCATAATTATTGCTAACCTTTCAACCTTATCGCCATTGCATTCAATATTGACTCAAGGCTATACTACTCCATCCTCCTGAAACCTATTTCGAAACGAGAACCATGGCGCATACCTATAACCTGGGCGTAATCGGCAACTGCTCGTACATGGCTTACATCGACCTCTCGGGGTCGGTCATGTGGATGTGCATGCCCCGGTTCGACAGTAGTTTTGCATTCGGGGGGCTTCTCGATTCTGAAAGGGGAGGGGAATTCTCCATATCGCCGGCATCAGGTGTGCCGACCGGCAGCGTGAAAAAGGAACCGACGGAAACCTCCGCATCCCGGCAATACTATTTGAGAAATACCAATATTCTCTGTACCGAATTCCGCGGAGAATTCGGTGCCTTCCGGGTCACTGATTTTGCCCCCCGGTTTTATCATTTCGAACGATACTTCAAGCCCCTCATGCTGCTGCGTAAGATCGAGCCGCTCTCCGGCGAGCCGCTTGTGCGGGTGGTATGCAGCCCCAGGGGGGCCTATGGTAATATCGTTCCTGAGGTTGCAACCGGCAGCAACCACATCCGCTATCTCAATCTCGAAAGCCAGGTGAGGCTGACAACCGATATCCCGATCACCTATGTGCTGGCCGGCCAGCCCTTCGTGCTCTCCCAGACCTGCTGGTGTGCATTTACCTATGGCGATCCGCTCGAAGCACCCCTTGCGTCTACCGGCGAGGAATTTCTGAGGAAAACAGCCGACTACTGGGTTCAGTGGGTAAGGGCGACCTCAATTCCCGCTCTCTATCAGGAGGAGGTCATTCGCTCTGCGCTCATCCTGAAACTTCACCATTTTGAGGACACCGGCGGGATCATAGCCTCCGGGTCAACGAGTCTTCCGGAGTATGACGGTGCGGGCAGAAACTGGGACTACCGGTATTGCTGGATTCGCGACTCCTATTACACGCTCAACGCCCTGAACAGCATCGGACATTTTAATGAACTTGAGCAGTATTCCAACTTTATTCAGAATATCATGGTCAATGAAACGGAGAGCATCCAGCCGGTTTACGGGGTGAGCGGAGAAAGGGCACTCGTGGAAAAGGAGCTCCCGCTCGAAGGATACCGGCACAACCGACCGGTTCGCATCGGTAACAGTGCCTTCGGGCAGGTGCAGAATGACGTGTATGGACAGCTGCTCATCAGCATGCTGCCGCTCTATCTTGACCGGCGTCTCGAAAGCGCGCGCCATAGCCGATTGAACCGGTTGATTGATTGGCTCCTGGTGCGGATTGAAAAAAATATGGAAGTGCCTGATGCGGGAATCTGGGAATTTCGCAACCGGAACCAGATGCACTGCTATACCTGCCTTTTTCACTGGGCAGGGTGCAAGGCCGCTATGAAGATCGCGGGCGTAATTGCCGATACCTCACTGGCGGAAAGAGCCCGACTCCTCTCTTCCAGGGCGGCTGAAAAAATTGAGCGGTGCTACGATGCTGCGAGAGGCTTTTATGCTCAGGCGATAGATGTGCCCGAGCCCGATGCCAGTACGCTCCAGCTCATTGTCATGAACTATCTCAACCCTGCCTCAGGGCGTGCCGCCAGCCACCTTGCATTTCTCGAACAAACCTTGCGGACCGGCAACGGCCTTTTCGACCGGTACGCTAACGCCGATGACTGGGGCAAGCCGCAGACATCATTTCTGGTCTGTGCCTTCTGGTATGCGGAAGCCCTCGCCTGCGCAGGCCGGGTGGACGATGCCTGCGAGACTATCGAGGTGGCCCTGAAGTCGGCAAACCACCTCGGGCTACTCAGTGAAGATGCGGATTCCTCCTTTGGACAATGGGGAAATTTTCCCCAGACCTACTGTCACGTAGGGCTCATCAATGCAGTCTGGCGGGTTGCTCACCGGAAAGACCGGCCCATTTTCCTGTAATCAGGTGAGGGGGGATTTTAAGGATGAAGTCACCATCGTCGACGCAATTCAAACGGATCATTGTCGCTTCCTATCGCCTGCCCTATAAAATCGTCGAACGGGAGGGGATAAAAACCGTCGAGCAGACCTCGGGGGGACTTGTGTCCGCTATGCTGTCTCTGTCCGGAAAGAGTGACGGAACCTCCCTGTACCGGGACGTGGTCTGGGTCGGAAAGGCCGATGGCACTCCTGAAAGCTATCGGGAGATTGAAGGAGTCGGCTTGAATTTCAAGCTTATCCCGATCGCGATCGACAATGAGGTCGATCAAAATTATTACGGCGGATTTTGTAACGATCTTATCTGGCCGCTCTTCCACTACTTTCCGTCACTCGTGGTTTTCAGGGAATCCTATTTTGAAAGCTATCTGGCTGCCAACCGGATATTCGCGGAAAAAATCGCCGGGATAGCCGAGGAAGGCGACTTTATCTGGATTCATGATTATCACCTGTTCCTGGTGCCGCAGCTGCTGCGCAACGCGAAACCCGGAATCGGCATCGGCTTTTTTCTTCATATCCCCTTTCCTACCTACGAGATTTTTCGCA
The DNA here is from genome assembly GCA_963803935.1 of uncultured Fibrobacterota bacterium. Lineage (GTDB taxonomy): Bacteria > Fibrobacterota > Chitinivibrionia > Chitinivibrionales > Chitinispirillaceae > BOG-1184. The sequence goes on from CAWDOZ010000103.1 coordinate 70,013, forward strand.
CCATGCCGAAGCGATGGTCGGAAAAAATTCTCGACGGCATATTGGGAGCGGACCTCATCGGCTTCCATACCTTTGATTACTGCCAGTATTTTCTCAGAGCCATTTCACGAATCAAGGGCCACGAGATCGGCTCCAATATGGTCTTCATGGAGGACCATGTGACCCGCGTCGATGCCTATCCTCTGGGCATCGACTATGATAAATTCCACAATCCTGCCACGTATTCGAAGGAGGTTAACGACGAAAAGACCCGGATCAATTCAATCCTGCAGGATCGGACCCTGATTTTTTCAATTGACCGGCTCGATTATTCGAAGGGCCTGCTTTTCCGGCTGGCGGCTGTCGAGTACTTTCTCGAAGCCTATCCGGAATGGGTAGAAAAAATGGTGTTTAATATGGTGGTGATCCCTTCCCGGGACACGATTCCGAGTTACCAGGAGATGAAGCGGGAAATAGAGGGGACGATCGGCAGGATCAATGGCAAATTCGGCACCATGGCATGGCAGCCGATTGTTTATCAGTACAAATCCCTTGCTTTCCATGAACTCGTCGCGCTCTACGACTTAAGCGCTGTCGGCCTCATTACGCCGGTCCGCGACGGAATGAATCTCGTTGCCAAAGAATATGTCGCCTGCCAGACCGACCGAAACGGGGTGCTGGTGCTCAGCGAAACCGCCGGGGCGGCGGAAGAGCTCTTCGATGCAATCCTCGTCAACCCCTCCGACAACCAGGAAACCGCCGATGCGATCCACCGGGCGCTCACCATGGAAGAGCAGGAGCGGCATGCCAGGATGCGGCGCATGCAGGCCCGTTTACAGCGTCAGACGGTCTTTGCCTGGGCGCGGGACATCCTGGAGGACCTTGGGGAGATCAAAGAGGAACAACAAAAAAGAAAGGTAAAGATTATCTCCCCGGCGATTGAAACGGAAATTGCAGGGAAATTCACCAAGGCGGAGCATCGCGTCCTTTTCATCGATTACGATGGGACACTTGTACCCTTTTCAAGGTTTCCCGAACTTGCAACGCCAAATGAGGAGACCCTCTCGGTTCTCACGCGGCTGTCGCAAGACCGGAAAAATACCGTGGTGATTATCAGCGGACGAAACCGGGACTTTCTCGACACCTGGTTTGGAAAGATTCCCCTGCACCTTATTGCCGAACATGGGGCGTTTCAAAAGTCGCCCGGGGGGGAGTGGGAGTGCGTTGTCGATCCGGACCAGACGTGGAAGGCAGCCATTATCCCGGTATTGGAGAAACATGGAGACCGTTGCAACGGCTCATTCATCGAGGAGAAGTTTTCCTCGCTTTGCTGGCACTATCGGAACGTACATTATGAGGTTGCCCGGGAGAGGGTCAAGAATCTCGTTGAAGAACTCCGGACCATCGTTGCCCATGAAAATAAGCTACAGGTGGTGGAGGGAGACCGGGTCATCGAGGTAAAGCGCAGCGGCTACGATAAGGGAAGCGCTGCCCTGAAATTCGTTTCCGGGTCGGAGTTCGATTTTATCCTGGCTTTGGGCGACGACCGGACCGATGAAGATATCTTCCAGGCGCTCCCCCCTGAAGCGGTGACCATCAAGATAGGCCTGCGTGCCTCTTTTGCCCGGTACAATTTCGTCAATCAGAGTGAGGTATCAAAGTTCCTGAAAATCCTCATCGGATCCCGGGAATAAAGCCCGACCCGGAAAGCATGTTATGAAAATCAAACCGGGTTCGCCATTGCTCGTTAAAATCGGCCCGGCACGCCGTTTATTACTGTCGATTCTCATAATCATACTGAGCGGCATCTTCATTATCGATGTAGCTGATGGTATCGCGATGGATCATCTCGCAGCCCGCCGGGCAGCCCTTAAAAGAGATTATTCCGCGGTAAATGATATTCGGTTCGGGCTTTTATCGGTAAATACCTGGCGTGATAATATGACCCGGATTGCCTCCAACCGGATCGCCGATTTTTCTCTGACCGCGAGCCAGAAGGCCGACCTTCAGGTCGAGCTTTCGAGGCTGCTCAACAGCCTTATTACCTCTGCCGACAGCATGGTCCAGAAGAGCGGCGGTTCACTTGGTGGAAAGATCAAGAAACTGGTGCTCAATACGGTGGTTCCCTGGAAGCAGCTTCACCGGAACACGCCTGAATTTTCGCAGGCAATAGTGAAGGAACTCGAAAAACCGGAAAACCGTTACAAGCTTAAGTCCCTGGTCATCGACAAAATCAACGATCTCGCCGGCAAAACCCGTGAATTCGCCGGCAACGATACCACCCTCGTTCCGCGACTTCTGGCGATTTACCATGCAGCCACGGTAGACGATTTTAACCGCACCATTACCTCGCGGATCAACAGGCTCCAGCGCCGGATTTACTTCCATACCTTTGTCATCATCGGCTCAATGATCGTTTTCTTGACGCTCTGGCTTTTCATAACCCGCCTTCCGGAACTACGCCGTCCTCTTTTTAACCTGTCGGTTGCCCTGGCCCTCCTCATGCTCATTGCAAGCCTGGTTTCGCCGATGATCGAAATTGACGCCAGGATAAAGAAACTCGACTTCGAGCTCCTGGGCGAGCATCTCATGTTCAACGATCAGGTCATTTTTTTTCAGAGCAAAAGTATCCTGGATGTCGTGCGGATCCTGCTTGATACAAAAAAGGCCGATTCGATGCTCGTCGGAGTTCTCCTGCTCGCCTTCAGCGTGGTATTTCCCATTGCGAAGCTGATTTCCACCGAGATATACCTTCTCGGCAGCGAAAGGTTACGGCGAAACCGGCTCGTCCTTTTTTTTGCGTTTAAATCCGGCAAATGGTCGATGGCCGACGTCATGGTGGTAGCCATTTTCATGGCATATATCGGGTTCAAGGGAATACTTGATAACCAGCTTGCCGGTCTCAATTTCAGCTCTCCGGGAGTAACTTCCATTGCAACCAACCTGACTTCTCTGCAGCCGGGGTATATTCTATTCGTAACTTTCGTGCTTTTTGGAATGATTCTTTCCAGCATCCTGCATTCAATTCCAAAAGGGAGTGGCAGGTAGATAGGGAGTGCGGAGGCGAAGCGATGAAAAATGTTCTTCATCTCAATTAATTAATAATCTGCCCGAATTGCATACCTGAAAGTAACAAATTTAAAATACAACATATATGCAGTATTTTTTAATATGAGAGGATAGCCATGAAAACTCATTCTGTGCCGAATCCGTTCAGTGCAGGAGTTAAAGCCAGGCTTCGCAATAAAATGTTTAAAGAGGCCTTCGAGCACGACTCAAATTCCTGTTCCATAGGGCTTCTCATCCGAGACACCGTTGATGCGATGTAGAAAAGTGATTTTTAGGAGACTTTTAAGCGGCCGCATTTGAAGGAAGATAGGCAACTATAGTATCCGTAGCTGCTTTCAAGTAAATTGTTGATATTTTTTATCTTAGGTTGGCTAATTATATTACGAGATGGAAATAGGGCTAAGTTTAATCTGTTTTATTAGGCGGCAGAATTTAATTTATTATCTACGAATCCATTAAGGCTTAGGACATTTACCAAAAATGCAAAAGAATTAAGGAGAATTAATGGCTGACTATTATAAGTGGATATTTTCTGGAGTGGGGGTAGCCGCATTCCCCGTAATATGGCGCATATTTTTTAAGAAGCCAAAAAACCCGGAGGAAGGTATTACTCAAAATGTCAATATACAAACGAAGAAAAACAAAAGTACAAACCATAGCATTATTCAAAAAGTTAATATCAACGTTAAGAATGATTCTGAAACAAACACCAAAGGCATTAGCAGTCTTGATGAATTAAAGCAATCCAAAAAAATAATGTTTATAGATGATGATACCAAATTTCAAATAGTTAACATTCTTAAAAAATCCGGTTGGGTGAATACCTCGATTATCAAGGACCTTAAATCATTGGACCAAGCTGATGTTATTTGTGCTGATATTTTTTTTGTTGATGTTAATGGAGTAGGTAAACAATTAAGGTTTAAAGACGAGGGTTTAGGCTTAGCTAAGGCGCTTAAACAAAGATATCCTAAAAAGAAAGTAGTAATATACTCTGCAGAGAAAACCGGCGACAGGTTTCATGAAGCATTGCGGGAGGCTGATGATTTCCTTTCCAAAGACGCAGAGCCTTATCAATTTCAAAGAATAGTTGAAAGCCTTAGCAAGCAGGAATAATATATGGTGTACAAATATATTTCTAATTCCAATGAAGGCATTACTAGATACTTAAAGCCTGCTTGCAATGATTGTATTCCTGCAAAATTTCCAGGCACGACACTTGTTAAATGCCCTATTACAGGTCTTATGTCCCGCATGGGATTTGGGCAAAATACTGCAGGCAATTGTTTTATTTGCTCTTCTCAAAAAAATCATGTTCAAAGTCCCGCTCAATTCAAAATCTATTTAGAAGCACGATTAGGGCTATTAAGTGATCTGAATAAATATAGAGCAATGATAAAAGCATCTCTTTCAGAAGATTTTGGAAGATTAGTTCATAATTTAACTTCCCTTAATGCACATAATTCACAAGAGCTATATGCCGTTGTTCCTCAAGAGATCGCTACAAAAAATCTTAAGAATTGCATTAATACTATTTGTAAGATGATTAGTTCGGATCCGATGTCGGCCGCAAGAGCATTTTTTCAGGTGCAAAAAAATTGTGCGGCTATTAAAACAGAATTTGACGTGTACCGAAAGCTATATATAGGGTCAGGATATTTAACTCAAGAAATTCATGCTATTCATCCCGTAATATTAAATGTTTTTTATACTTTTTTCCAGGATTTTGCAGATAAGCGTGTTTACGTGGATGTCAAAGAAACAACCGAATCCGTTTTGATAGATTATGAGACCGTAAGAGTTGCCTTATACCATTTGTTCCAAAATGCTGCAAAATATGTATGTCCAACTACCGTAATTTATGTTGAATTTAATAGAAATGCTTTAAAGATAGAAATTTCCTTGAATATGATTAGCCTTCCATTAACAAATAAAGATATGGAACACATATGGGAGGAAGGATATTCTGGGGAGTTGGCTCGTGAATTTAAGCTGAATGGTGAAGGACGAGGAATGACAATTGTTAAAAAGGCATTGGAGATAAATGGTGGAAGCATAAATATAAAAAGGGATATTGTAGCACATAATAGGAAATTATATGAAGGAGTAGCATACGTCAATAACCATTTTGAAATAACATTGCCAAGATCAAAAAAATAATAATATGTGCTATGCATAATTAGATATCTGCGTGCTTCAACTGCAAAAGTAGGCGCGAAGAGGGGTTGAGGCAAGAAAAAACACCTTGTACTAGTTTTGAGGGCCTCAAAGAGGCGGGGATACGGTGGAAATTGCCTTGGTTAAAAAGGATGGGAAGCCGAACGCAGTATATATGAGAAAGAAAGTGGAACCTGCAAGCCGCAACATTTGAAATGTATTCGTAAGAATTAATTCATGATGCTGAAGTCCGGGAGGCAGCGGGCTGTTCAGGAATGTGTGGATTTTCTTCCTTTTTTGGAAGAGCCATTGCGTATGAGGCAATTTTAGAGCCAACCCAGGAAAGTTTATAAGAATTAGATTTATATGAATAGAAGTATAGCCCTAACAGAACACTAACAACTGCGATGATTATTGAAATAATTATTAATAGATTTGGTTGATTGTGCAAGAATATCAATTTCCCAAGTACAAAACAAAATATGCCAGCATTAATTATGCCCGCAAATAAGGCCATTGATAATCGTTCAAAACTAAACCAGTTGACCTTCTCCAAAATCCCGATTTCCAAAAGATGTATTATCCTGTAATTAGTTTCTTCATTATATCTGTTCATCCCAATGGATGATTCTAATACAGACAATAATAATTCGGCATCTTTTGCCTGTAATAATTTCATTTTATCAAAAATTATTTTTTGCAGACTTAAATCAGTCCCTTGAGAAAGTTCAATCATCCATCGTTGCCAAATTTCTGAAAGGGTCTTATCTTCAGGGCATATTTCTTGAACATTTCCTATCCAATCTTGAAATAATTTGATCCCTTCAACTGTTGCTTCTTTGGGATGTTGATTACGTTCTTCTTTTGTAATTTCTCCAATCTGCTTTTTATATTCTTCAATACACCGAAGATGTTCTTTTAAATACAACTGTTTAATTTCATCTGTAGTGGCTTTGATGCTTTCCTGAAAAGTCCCTTTAAGCTGATGCCCTATTGACTCAATAACTGGAAGCAATGCTAATTGTCCCAATTCTGCTAACTTTTGATCATTATTAATAATGATATTCCCATTGGCTTGAAGTCCAATCGACTGGTCACCTATAATGTTTTTTGCTGCCATAGATCATTCCTGTACGGGTTATATCCTTCTAAATTTATGTAAATCTATTCAAGATGTCTTCCATTGTTATAATTACCATTAACATCTATACTGATATTCCCACCGGCTTGGATACCTGCTGAATTATTGCCAATTTTATTTTTTATATTTTTTTGATTTTGCCTATTCCTAAGAAATAAGCCAAAAATACCGACCAAGATCGCAACTCCAATTCCTGAAAAAAGCCACGAATAATTTTGTTGACAAAAAATTAAAATATTTTTCATAATTTCCCCCATAGAGAAGATAAGAATTTATTGGAAAGAGGAAGCAGGTGGCAGTTCGGGAGGTCAAAGCGTGAAGGAAGTGCATAGAAGTGCCGCTCAAATTCCTTTTTGCATAAACATAATTTATTTTTCCCAAACAAATCAAGATGTTTTTTAATCTAAGATAGTTGAAAGCCGACGACCTATCTTCTCAAAACCGCTTGATTCCATGTAAGGCCCGGCCAACGGAGTTTTTTCTGCTTGTTTTCCTTAAATAATTTTATAGCTGGGGCTTTCAGTTCCAGGGCATCAGGCAATCAAAGTCCTAGTTTGTGCGGTTAGAAAGCTCGGCGGGAACATGTGTAAGGCATTGGAATAAGTTCCCCCCTTTGAGATTGTAAATTCCGATAATGGCAAAGATAATGGCTGTCTTGCGCATATCCTCAGGACCTTCCTGCGAACATCTAGTTACGGAACCTGTCAATAAAAATGAGACACTTTGTTGAGATGGTTAGCTCACAGGCGTTTCGACCGAGTTTTTGATGATCGGTTTATTGATCCAGACCTCTTTTGGTACCTGCTCGACCGAAGGCACCCCTTTTACAAAACGCTCAGGATGATACAGATAGGCATTCATCAGAGTGATCGATCGAGCATTTAAAATGCCTTCGCAATGGTTATAATGAACGCTGTCCGGCGTTAGCATAGCTATGCCGCTGTGACGATGCTCGGTGTTATACCAGGTGAAAAACTGCCGGCAGAACGACCTGGCGTCCTCAATGGATCCGAAATGTTCGGGGAACCCCGGTCGATATTTGAGCGTTTTAAAGCCCGACTCGGAATAGGGGTTATCATTTGAGACGTGCGGCCGAGAATGCGTTTTGGTGACGCCGAGATCGGCCAGTAATTGACCGACCGTTACGGATGTCATGGAACTACCCCGGTCGGCATGGATAGTAAGTTGCCCCGGACGAATCTCCTGTTTCAAAATGGTATCTGCAATAAGCCCTTCGGCCAGCTCGGCAGATTCTCGATAAGCAACCATCCATCCTACAACATTTCGGCTATACACATCAATGATTTTGTACAGATAAAAATAAGTCCATTTTGTCGGTCCCTTTAATTTTGTGATGTCCCATGACCATAATTCATTGGGCTTTGTTGCCAGGAGTTCCGGCTTTTTATAATGCCGGGGTGTTGATTGGCGCCGTTGTTTGTTCATGCCACGGCGAGCCAGAATACGATACATGGTGCGTTCGGAACATATTCGTTCACCTTCATCCAAAAGAACAGCATATACCTCTCCCGGAGCCGTATCGCGAAAACGTTCTGAATTCAAAATCTGCAAGGCATGACGTTCTTCATCTTCTGTCAAACGACGTGGTGAAGAACGACACGGCACAATCGGAGGCTCCTGCGGCACGGGTCTTTGAGAGCGATAATATGAAGATCTTGGTTCTCCAAAGGCTGAGCAGAGCGATTTAGTCGAATGAATTGCTCGATTTTCGGCTATCATTTTTCGGCGCTCTGCTCTGAGGTGCTCCGGGAGTCCATCTCCATGAATGCCGAGAGTTTTTTTTGGAGCTCAACCAAAAGTTCGGTTTTATGCAGTCGTTTCTCGGTTTGTTCGAGCCTCCGGCGTAATTGCTTGTTTTCGGCGAGAATAGCCTCCCGGCTTTTCTCTTGCACATTTGCAATGCTGTGACCGTTGAGAAGCCCCTGATCCCGCTGCTTGGACCAGTTATGAACCATCGAATAATAGAGCCCTTCCGTTCGCAAATAAGCACCAATGGCTCCGCTTCCATCCACACGAAGAGTATCGACTTGTTTCAACACCTTCAGCTTGTAGGCATTGGTCAGACGCCGGCGAGTGATGTGGGCAACAACTTCAGGTTCAGGTTTCGGATTCACATCAGCAGGAACTCCGGTCGGCCTACGGCCTCCCTCCGTTCCTGCTGATGTGCCTGACGGCTCATCATTCATATGCATATAGAATCCATTAATCGCCCTGCAGGTCCTAGGTTAGCTCGGAACAGAAAACTGTCTCATAAATATAGTCA
>CAWDOZ010000104.1:0-5047 GCA_963803935.1 uncultured Fibrobacterota bacterium
TTCCGTATTGAGGAGACAACGGTGGAAATTCCCCGGCTGGGGGCTCCCTCTCGGGGCCGCAAATACTCCAGAAGGGAGATCATCGGTAAGATGCTGCTCAAATACCCGAAATTGCAGATTGAGGTCGCAGGACATACGGACAATGTGGGAAGTTTACTTTACAATGTCATTCTCAGCTGAGGTCGGGCCAATGCGGTTCGCAATTATATGGCTGAGATCGCCCCTTCTTTAGGTCCGAGGCTTAGCGCCCACGGCTATGGAATGAGTATGCCGATAGCGGACAATGCTTCTAAAGAAGGCCGACTGCAAAATCGCAGAGTTGAACTGCTGGTGAAAAACAGGGAAGTGCTGCCTGAATATAGCCAGAGATAGGAGGGAGCATTAAGCAACGGGCTGGAAATCGGGGTTGGTATGCTTTAGTGTTACCCGGCTGAGCTTAAGAAGCACGCGGAGGCGGGTAAAATACTGAGCAGCAATGTCAGACGACCGGCAGAGGAGAGGAAGCCTTTTCGGGTTATTCATTATAATTCATTGATCCTCCACCATTTATTTTTAGGATAGTGAACAGGCATGAAGTATTCCGCCCCTCATCCGAAAGCAGACATTCGATACAATGACAAACTCCCCTATCATGTCCGTCTCGGGAATCCGAGGCATTTTTGGCAGTACGCTGACGCCGCCTCTTGTTACCCGCATTGCCTACCTTCAAACTAAAAATGCGAGCCGGGGAGATAGCCCCGCCAAAATCGTGGTTGGCCGAGATACGCGGCAATCAGGCAGGGAGCTTGCCGCAGCTGCATTCAGGGGAATCCGATCCGCAGGCGGCGCGCCCATCGATATCGGCATAGCGCCGACGCCAACGACGTGCGTTGCAGTCACAGAACTCGGAGCGCAGGCAGGGATCATTATCACCGCAAGCCATAATACTGCCGAATACAACGGATACAAAATGGTACATGCATCCGGTCGGCTCTACCGAGCCGGTGAATGCGAAAAGATCTATGCCGGCTTCAGACAGGGCGTTTATCCCTCCGATGCCGAGTTTCTGGCCTGTCCCGACACAGCGGCAAAAACCGTTGATGCTGGAATGCAGCACATTGACCACATCTGCACCCATATTGATGTCGCGCGTATCCGGAAAGCGAATATACGAATTGCCGTTGATTCTATAAACGGTGCCGCCGGTGCAATTTTTCCGCGCCTCCTCGACCGGCTCGGCTGTGCATGGGTCGGGGTGAATACACAGCTCGACGGGAATTTCGCGCATAATCCGGAACCACGCTCAGAGCATCTGAGCGGCCTCAAATCGCTTCTTAAAAGCGACCCGGCACTATGGGGCGGATTTGCCTTTGATCCGGATGCCGACCGTCTGGCAACTGTCGGGAACGGAGGCGTTGATATTTCAGAAGAAATGACTCTCGTTTTCTGTCTTCGTAACCTTCTGGGCCGGGTGAAAACAAGTGTTGCAGTCAACCTTTCGACCACCATGCTTATCGATGAGGTGGCGGCAAGGTTCGGGATCCAAGTGTTCCGTACCAAAATCGGCGAGGCAAATGTTGTCGAAGGAATGGAGAGGCATGGCTGTCTGATCGGCGGTGAAGGAAACGGCGGGCTCATCTATCCTGCAATTTCCAACTGCCGCGACGGACTGGCGGCGCTCGCGGTGATTATCGAACTCATGGCGGCTACTGGTCATCCGCTTTCCAAGCTTTCGGAAGAATGGCCTGCATACAATTTTGTCAAAAGAAAAATACCGCTGCAGGGTCTCGATCCTGCCGCTGCAATGGAGCGGCTTGCCGAAAAATTCAAGGGTAAACCAATCGACCGCCAGGATGGACTCAAGGTTCTTCTGCCGCAGGGCTGGGTACAGGTCAGGGCATCAAATACCGAACCAATCTTGCGCTGCTTTGCAGAGGCAAAGACTCAGGCAGATGCTGAGGATATGGCGGCGATGGTGATGAAGGCAGTGGCGATTTAACGAAACAACCCGAGGATCCGCGGCATATTCCGCTTGAATGGAAAGCATGATACTCATGAAGATTTTCCACAACATAGCCGTTATCACCCTAATCGTTGTCGCCGCTGCCGCCGACATTTTCGCCCTCGATAATGATATTTCAGGAATTGCCAAGGTTAAGCTTTCGGGGCGGCTGACGCAGGAACAGATTGCTCAATGCAAGGCGGATGCCCATGCCCGGTTCCGGTTGCACCTTATCGGCTGGCTTGATGAGGAGAAGGGCTTGAAAATAGATACGACCGATAACCTGACAAATCTCCTATTTGGAATGTTCGTCGATTCGTGTATCAGCCGGACAAGGGAGCTGCCGGAACTTAAAGGAAGCTTTTGGACCTATGCCTACAGTATACCGGCTGATTCGGTAGCCGCGATGATGGCATCGTATAACGGCCGGGTGGAACTTCTGGCAACGGATTCGTGGATACGACTTACAAATGCAATAACCAGAAAGAATTACGAGGATATTTACTATCAAAGTGTTGAGGTGATTGCGCGCGCCTCGGAGTATATCGGACCGGCCCTGAAAATCCCCGGTGACAGTGGAAAAAGCCTCATCGATACGGCGAGATCCGCACTGAAGGGCTTTCTCAACAAGCTCTCAATATCATCATCTTCCCAATTGATTGCAGGTAAGCCCGGCATGCCGGCGGATTCCCCACCTGTCATGTCAGTAACCATAGAGGGACATCCTTTTTCGGGCCTCGGCATGACCGGATTTATTCCCGGAGGACAGGACATCTGGAGGGGCGTGGCCGATAACAAAGGCCAGATTTCCTTTGAAAACCTCATTATTCCCTTTGCCAAAAACGGAACGTTGATTTATGTTACTCCCAACCTCGGCCGGGTCCTCGATAGCCGATGGCATATGGGTGTCAAGGATTTCGGCATCGAAAGCACCAACAACCTGAATCAGGGTTTTTTCCTTAAGATAAACCGGCCGACCTTTTCACTGGTATTTGATGCGTCGGACCCGGATCCCGCCGATACGCTGCCGCAGGATTTCCTTTCAGGGGCTCTTATAAAAAAATTCCTTGCAGATTCATGCTGGCTGGATTCGTCAGTTGACAGCACAAAGGCTGATCTTGCCGTCACCATCACCTGCCGGGTTTCAAGTGCAAATTCGGAAGCCCTCGATGCCGGCGAGGCTCGATTCGAGGGTTCGGTGACAATCCTGGCTCGGCATTGTTCTCCGCCGCGTTCCGAAAGGGAGCCTTTTTACTTTGAAAAGAAATACGATGAGATTCCTTATGGGGCTGCCACTCGCCGCCGCACGGACCAGAATGTGCGGATGTCGGTACCGCTCGGGGTGTTCATTTGGGACGCTAATGTCAAACTGCACGAAGCGGTGCGGAAGGTCTTCGCACGGTTATAGGGACATTTGCATTATACAATATAGCCGTAAACAGCCGACCTTCGGCCCCGACAATTCACCGATAAGCTATAAAAAATATCCTTGAAAAAGGGAAAATAATGCTTCCGTCTTTACGGAGAGGATAATCGTTGATGCACGCATCGAGGACTTCTTCTTCAAATTCGATGCGGTTTTTATCGTCCGGCAGGCAATCGAGGTAAGGGCGCATCCCGGTACTTCGGTACCAGGCGATGAGGGATTGGTGATCGGACAGCCTATGATAGTAGGTGGTCTCCCATAGTTCGATCTTCGCGGCAATGTTGCAGAGGAGATCATAGTAACAGGTTGCGGGTTGATAGTTAATAATCGAGCTGCAACCAGCTGTCAATGCCGACCATTTTTTTCCCGAGGAAACGGACAACAGTGCCTGGTGCAGGGGTGAGCGGCTGTTTGCCGGAACCTGCACGGCCAGGGCGCCGTTGCGGTTGACCATGGCGAAAAGGTGTGGGACGAGAATTTCATGATGCGGCATCCATTGGAGGGCCGCATTCGAAAAAACAAGATCGAAGCCCTCACGCGGAGAATACTGTGCGGCATCTCCGAGAATCCAGGTATTCAAAGGATAATCGTTTTGCGCTTTCCTTATCATTTCAGGAGAGGTGTCAAGACCGATTGTAGCCGCTTCCGGCCATCGCGAACAAAGAATCGCCGTGCTGTTTCCCGGGCCGCAGCCGATATCAATTATTGACGATGGCGAATCAAGCACAATTCTTGCCGCAAGATCAATGGGCGGCTGCGTTCGTTCATTTCTGAACTTAAGGTATTCGGAGGGATTCCAATCGTTCATTGACATAATCCTTGTTTATGCAACAAGGCGAAAAAAAGGACCTTGTTATCACCGGTTCTGGATTTCCACAAGTAATGATCCGTCATTTTAAGTTCCTGAAATAATGCCGGCTATTTTTCCATTGTTATAAAAGTCGCCAGAGCCAGAAGCACCAGCGCCAGAAGCACCTTCATGAGTGCGAGATGATTCTGGGTAAATTTCGAGAGACGAGTCCATTTAAGGCCATAAGCTGCGGCAATCATGACAATAAGAAGCGGAAGGACAAAAAGGAAATTATAGAAAATGAGGAGCAGCCATCCGAGGAGGCGGAACCCCACGACGCCGGTCATGACGACAATAGTCGGCAGGTAAATTTTTGCCGTGCAAACCCCTTCGAGCAGGGTCACGATAAACCCGGATATCACCGCTCCCACAACAATTTTATTGCTTGACAGGTTGTCTTTGATCACAGCGTGGATCAGGAGTTTAATCGGCTTGGGCAACTGCACCTTCATAGCAGCAGTATCGTGCGTTCGGTAAAATACAACCGCATCGCGGATGCTCAGCAGTGCAACAATGGTGGAAAAACTCGCTGCAAAAATTCTTATACCGAGCGACAGCCACCGGTAGCTTTGCATATAGGTGAGAATGCGGAATGCGCCAAGCCCCAATAAAAAATAGGTGCAAAACACCGTGGCGGAGAATGCCAGCCCGATTTTGATGACATCGCTTCGCTTTCGTTTCTGAGTGCCGAGAAACGAAATGAGAAAAATCATGGTTGCTATTGCGCAGGGATTTACGCCATCAAGGAACCCCGCCCCGAAGAGGGCAAAGAACTTGAACATGCTTACCC
>CAWDOZ010000105.1:0-7675 GCA_963803935.1 uncultured Fibrobacterota bacterium
AGCAGACCCAGATCATCATGCTCGGCCGCCATCCCGACCGGATCGCCCTGGCGCGGGAATTCGGTGCGACCGACATTGTAAGCGAGCGGGGCGATGAGGCCGTCGAACGCGTACGCGAACTCACCGGAGGGCTGGGCGCGCACTCCGTGCTTGAGTGCGTCGGTCTCGAACAATCGATGCTTACCGCCCTGCGCGTCGCCCGTCCGGGCGGGGCCGTCGGCCGGGTCGGCGTTCCTCAGGATATGTCCATTCCGGCAGCGCAGCCGACCTTCTTCAGTAATATCACCATAGCCGGAGGTCCGGCCCCGGTTCGTGGTTACATAGAGGAATTACTGCCCGATGTAATGGAAGGAAAGATCAATCCCGGTCGCGTTCTCGACCGGATAATGGATATAGAGGGGGTTCCCGAGGGCTATCGGGCAATGAATGAACGGAAGGCCATTAAGGTAATGATCAAGTTCTAAGGTGAATGCCTCTGGTGGGGAAACCATTTAAAAATGGTTTCCCCTCACCAGAGGCCATTGAATTTAAACAAACCTTGCCGGTATTACTGGTTGGTCAATGAAAACTCAATCCGTCTGTTGGCGGCCCTGCCCTCCGGCGTCGCATTGCTTGCAACCGGCATGGTACTGCCGTGACCCGCAGTCGCAATCCGGTTCTCCGCAATCCCCTTCGCGACGAGATAGGTCTTGACGCTTGCGGCACGCGACTCGGAAAGCTTCTGGTTGAACTCCGGGGTCCAGGTACTGTCGGCATGGCCATCGATCTGGATTTGCAGGGTCGGATACCGCTTGAATATCGCCACCGCCGAATCGAGGGTCGGGTAGGATGACCGCAGGATTACCGCACTGCTCGACCTGAAATTGATCCCCCTGATTGCACCGGTAAACTTTTCCACCGCTGCGGGCCTGGTGGAGAAACCCCACACCGCCGACCAGTCGCTGTTGCCCGCCTCGGCCGATGCCTCGACCCGCCAGAAATAGGTTGTCTCATTTGACAATACCGCGAGCACCGGGAGAGAGGTGGCGCTGTTCGACTGGGAGAGGATCGTCGCGGCGAAACTCCGGTCGGTAGCTACCTGCACGGTATAGGCGGTCGCTCCGGAAGATGAATTCCAGATCAAGGCGGGGGTAAGCGGTTGCATGGCTGCGCCGTCGGCCGGGGCGACCAGCGTTGGCGCCTGCGGCGGCAGCGGCACTACCTTGACCGGCGGTTTGACGGTGGCGAATATCCAGACTGCCGACCAGCTGCTGTTCCCTGCCGGTGCCCAGGCGGCCACCCGCCAGTAATAGGTTGTGCTGCTGGACAATCCCGCGAGCGCAGGGAGCGTCGTCGTGCTGTCGGCCTGGCTGATCAGCGGCATGAGAAACGTCCGATCGGTCGCTACCTGCACCATGTACGAGACCGCACCCGTAGAAACGCCCCAGCGCAGCGACGGAGCGAGAGGCTGCGCTGTGTCGCCGTCGGCCGGAGCGATCAGCATCGGAGCCGGGGGCAGTGCGGCAACCGGTTTCGCGGCCGTCTTCCTGCCGCCGAAAAGATAAAAATCAATGCCTCCCGTTGCCTGGAGGAGCTGGCCGACCCCTGAGGCCGAATAATTCTCAACCGCATAGTCGCGGATTTCGGCTCGCAGCGCAATTCCCGGGGTAATGAGACCCCGGACGCCGACCGAAACGTGTCCCGAAGGCTCGTAGTCGAATCCGAGGTCGCCGTTTGCCTGGCTCTGGAACCTGCTTGCCCCGATTCCGATAAACGGGCTGAAGTCCCCTCGCAGGAACTGGTAGTACAGGTCGATATCTCCCTGCAAAACGGTATTGCGTTCGCCGGTCTCGCCGAGAACCTTGATTTCGGAGTGGAGGGGAAGGTACCCTCCGCCGATTTCGCCGATCAATTGCGAGGTGAAATGGTAGCCCAGACGCAATCCCATCATCCCGGATGAGGCCGGGTTCAGGGGAGCACAGGCGAAAAAGACGCCCGGTGAGGATCCCAGACGCCAGTCGCCGGGTTTATAATTGTAACCGCCATAGGCCCCGATATATAAACCGTGGTCGGTAAAATCGGGCCATACCGTTGCCGGCACCATCATTGCAATTGCAAATGCCAGTATGCCGGCCCCTATCCTGTTTGTATCGAGCATGTGAAAACTCCTCCGGGCTGGGGTGGAGGGAGTTGCATCCCGCCGCCCCGTGGTTGACAACCGGACTTCAGTGTCGTTCAGGTCCGCTTCCATGTAAAGACCCCAGACCTACCGCCGGACGCAACGGAATCCGTAATTGCTGTACAGAAGACTGGGGACGTCGCTGAAGCGGAAAGCCGACCGCTCAAATTTCGCATTGTCCCACCACGATCCCGCGCGCAGCACGCGGTGACTTCCGGAGGCAGGACCGGTAGGATCTATCTGCTGGGCCGGGCCGTAATCCCCATACCAGTCGTTACACCACTCCCACACGTTGCCCGACATATCGTACAGGCCGAAGGCATTGGGCAGCTTTGTCCCAACCGTCTGCGTGGTGCCGCCGGAGTTTGCGGTATCCCAGGCATATTGACTGAGAGTCACCAGCGACGAATCGTTACCCCAGTAGTAGGCGGTCGTCGTTCCTCCACGGCATGCATATTCCCATTCGGCCTCGGTCGGCAACCGGAACCCGTGCTGGGTATAATCAATGGCCAGGCCGGCCAGGCCGGTGCAGCTGTTCCCGCTGGTTGTTTTTGAGGTATAGGAGTAAACCGAATCGTAGCCGGCAGCTTTACTGCGGGCATTGCAGTAGAGCACCGCGTCAAACCAGGTTACCGTCTCTACCGGCAGATTCGGACCCGGCCCGAATCCCGAGGGATTGAATCCCATAAACTGCTGGAAGCTCGCCTGGGTTACTTCGGTTTGATCCATATAATATGACGATGATAGCGTTACAAGATGCGCTGGTTGCGCGCCGCTGTCGTACACGGCATCGCTGCTTCCCATCTGGAACGTCGCCGCCACCAGGATAACCATTGGGGGGAGCGGAATTACCGTGGTGGAAAAGCTCCAGACTCCCGACCAGCTGCTCGATCCCACATTATTGGAGGCGGTTACCTGCCAGTAATAGGTAGCGCTGTCGGAAAGGCCGTTTATGATGATTGTCGGGACGGTGAGTCCCTGCTGGTACACGATGGTTGTCGCGAACGCGGCACCGGTCGAAACCCGTATACTGTAGGACGTTGCATTGGAACCCGAACCCCAGCTTAATATGATGGAGGTCGGCTGATTGATCGCACCGTTCGACGGCACACTGGTTGTCGGCGCTGCCGGCGGGGAGGTCTGGTTAATGACGACCGTGAAGCTCCAGACACCCGACCAGGCGCTCGTTCCACCCGCAGTCGTTCCATTGACCTCCCAGTAATAGGTAGTACCGTTGACCAGGCCGCCTATCGTATCGGTGGAGGGTGTCAGTCCGAGTTGACTATATACCGTCGTCGCAAAGGTGGAGACGGTCGAAACCTGAACGCCGTAGGACAACGCGCCGTTGACCGTGCCCCATCCCAGAGCAACCGAGGTCTGCAGTATGGTGGCCCCATTGGCGGGCGAGCCCTGCACCGGCGAGGAGGTGGATTGATTCGACACGGTGGTGAAGCTCCAGACCGCCGACCATCCGCCGGTCCCGGCCGAGTCCGTCGCATTGACCTCCCAGTAGTAGGTAGTTCCGTTTGCCAGGCCGCCGATGGTGTCGGCGGTGGGTGCATATCCGAGCTGGCTCGAAACCGTCGTTGAAAAGTTCGAGGCGGTCGATACCTGTATGCCGTAGGTCGATGCGCCGCTCACTGCGCCCCAGCCCAGTGCAACGGTTGTCGGCAGTCCGGTAGAACCATTGGCGGGCGTACCAAGTACCGGGCTCGGAAGACCAGACTGTGTTGTGAAGGTCCACACCGAGGACCAGGCGCTTGAACCGGCGCTGTTGGCCGAATTGACCTGCCAGTAGTAGGTTGTGCTGCCGGAAAGGCCGCTGACCGTGGTGGTCGATGCCGTAAGATCGGCCTGGTTCGGTATGACCGTGGTAAAAGCCGAGCTGGTGGAAATCTGCACGCTGTACGATTTCGCGCACGTGCAGGACTCCCAGCTGAAGGTGAGGGAGGTCTGCTGACCGACGGAGCTATTGGTCGGCGAAATAAGATTCGGAATCCGGGGAACCTGCGGCGGTATGACATCCTTATTGCAGGCAAAACCCAGAAGCGCTACTGCAACTATCCCTGCAACGTGCACTATCCTTCTCATCGTTCACCTCCTGTGTTCGTGATTCGGTCGGACCGCTGTGCATGAACTAAATGACCAATACTTTATATATCGGAAATGTCGGAATTACCCCCGGGAAATAAAACATCACCATATCCGGGGCTGACGAAAACTGCGTGGTAAACACTAAGTCCGGATGAGGCCATTATTACGAATCAATTAGTGTCTATTGTCAGAGAACTCTCATTAATGTTCGCAAATTGGTCTTGATACCTTTTAGCGGTTTGCACCAAAACGCATGCTTTCGAATATCATGATTATCGTGCGAGGTGTTCAGTATAGATATCGTGCAGTGCAAATCCTTACAATACAACATGATAAGGCGAGTTCAAATATACAATTGTCGCACCTTTGCAGTCAAAGGGAATATTTGATTGGCCGGCACGGTGTTGTTTGCCGAAACCCTTGCCGGAAAAGCTTTTTATGATTCCCATTAATTCCACTGCATCATGCCGTCATCTGCCATGGTGCCGGCCATAAAATCAGCTTCGGGCCGATGGTGCGACAGGAGTTTGAACCCGTTCACGCATACCATCGCAGGTATATTCGTAATCTTAATGCAGCAAAGGCAGGGCGCAGGGCCGGCAGGAGAGGGTGAAAAGAACAGTACATCGTATGCGGCACCTGTTAAGTTCACGAGGGGGAATAGTATGGACGATAGAAGTGAATCAATTTATTGGGAAACCTTATCCCTGGAAACCAAGGAGGTTGAATATGACCACCTCCTCTCGACACTTTTCAAGGAGGACGAGCGCTTCTGGTCGGAGCTGTCCGATGACGAACAGAACAACGCGTGGCTTCTCCAGAGAATTAAAGATGTTTTTTTGGAAGGCGGTTTCCTCCAGAGTGAAGAGCTGGATTCAGACCTCGCGGATATTTGCAATATCAATTACTACGCAGACAAGATCATGTCACGATATGGGAGTATGCCTCCAACTAAACTCATTGCTCTTATGGACGCAATAAACATGGAAAGTTCTTCGAGAGAATTTATTTTGCATCTTGCCGGAAACAAGCCCGACCAAAATGTCGAGATTAAACTTCTCAAAAAATTGGCACAGGCAAAAACGGACCATCTGAAAAAGATAACCGAAAAGCTGCAATGCGCCCAGAGCGTCCTTACCGGGGATGAGATCAGGTTGGTCAGCTTTTATGTATAAAAGGGGTTCGGTTCTCCGTTTTTCATGATCGGGCCTGTAACCTATCTTGTAATCATGCTGCTCGCCGCGCCTTTTTCCGTTTCCTCGATGCCGCCACTCTGAAAAGAACCGGGGGGATCATTGCAAGCCCGGCATCCGAGCCGCAGCCGCAATGCTTACTTGGGGAACTCGTGCTGAAGTGCCACGTTGCGGACCAGACGCCGGTACCGGCATTGTCCGTCGCATTCGCCTTCCAGTGGTAGGTTGCATCGGCAGCAAGCCCGGTAACCGTTACCGTGGTATCGGTGAGACCGGCCCCGCTGAATACCGTGGTTGCGAAATCGGAATCATCGGCCACGAGCACACCGTACGATGTCGCATTGGCAACACTGCCCCAGGTCAAAATAAGCTGCGTTTTTTGTCCGGTGGCGCCGTTTGCCGGAAGCAGAAGCGCCGGGGAAGCCGGGGGGCCCCCTTCGGCGGTGGAAAAGTTCCACGTAGCCGACCAGGCGCTCATGCCGCTCACGTTGACGGCATTTGTCCGCCAGTAGTAAATAATACCCGCTTCGAACCCGCTTACCGCCGCCGAATCTGCGACCAGGCCGATTTGCCCGAACGTCGTGGTGTTGAAATTCATATCCGTGGATACCTGTAACCCGTAGCTCGCCGCATTCGCGGAGCTGCTCCAGTAGAGGACCACGGGAGCCGTCTGGTTGAGGGCATTGTTTGCCGGAGCGAGAAGTTGCGGTACTGCAGGACCGGCAAGGATGGTTGTAAAGCTGCTGACCCCAGACCAGGAGCTGCTGCCTCCCGCATTCGCCGCGGCCACCCGCCAGTAATAGGTTACGTTGTTTGCCAGACCGGTTACCGAATCGGATAGTGACGTCAGGCCGGTCAGGGAGATAATGGTGGTTCCGAAGGCCGAATCGGCAGAAACCTGCAACGCATAGGAGAGAGCTCCGCTGACGCCGTTCCAGGTTACCTGCAGCGGGACCCGCTGGTTAATGGCGCCATTCGCCGGTAATGCAGGTTGCGGCACCCCCAGGAAAAAACCGGCGGTCGTGAAACTCCAGATACCCGACCAGTTGCCGGAAGCCGATGCGTTCGAGGCTAAAACCTGCCAGTAGTAGGTCGTTGCATAGGACAGTGCGGCGAGCGGCTCGGAGGTAGCGGTAAGTCCTGCCTGGCCGAAGAGCGTTGCGGAAAATGCGGCACTTGTCGCTATTTGCAGGGAATAGCCGGTTGCGCCGACCGATGAATTCCACGAAAGCGTCAGTGACAGCGGCTGCGCGGCGGCATTATTCGCCGGAGACAGAAGAACAGGGGGGGCCAGGGCCTGCGTTACCGGGGAGCCGAAGGTTACCGCGGACCGGTTCTGCGTCTGATAGCTCAGCTTGACCCAGTCGTCGCCCCGGTCGGCATTCGACATCTGGATTTCATCGAGACTGCCGTTGAAGTAGTTGCCGTCGGCGGTATTTGCATCTTTCCCGAAGGTCACATTCAGGGTTGTTTCGTAGGTGCCGGTGGCGGCGCCGTTACCGGGAGTGCCGGCGAGGGCGCCGTTGACATAGAGCCGGATATTCGTATCCGTTACTCCCGTACTCCTGCGGATGCACGTTACGTATACCCACTGGCCGGTTGTAAGGTCGGCCGTGGGATAATCGCTTTTCTGGGTAGCTCCGGAAATGACTTCGCCGAACCTGAAGCCGGCAGTGGTAAGGGCGATGAAATATTGACCGGTAAAGGGTCCCGTTCCGCTGGCTTTCGTCAGCAGATGCTGGGTGGCGGTGGTTGCATTGAAATTTGCCCAAAAAGGAAATCGTGTACGGGCCGCCGCTGGGCAATGCAATGGGGCCCGTTGCCGAGTTCTGAACCGTATAGAACTGGGTGCTTCCGTCAAACCGTTTTGCCGCTGCTCCGCAAACGCCCGCCACATTCGTTGGAGCATTTGTGGGCAGTGAATCTGCGCATTGGCGGTGACATCGGTATCATTCGACCCCGGCGCCGACTGCAGGTGCCAGACACCCTGGAAGTTATTGCTCGTTGAAAACACCGCGCCCGCGTTTGAGACGTCTCCGGCCCCGCTGTTGCCCCAATACATCCGCAAAGCGGTGGTTCCGACGGCAACGCTGGGAATGAGCACCCAGAATTCTGCCGCCCTGCCTGTTTGATTATAGGCAACTCTCTGGAATGAAAGATCGGAACTCCCGTCCGAGACGGTAAACCGGACATCGTGGCCGCCGCTCTGGCTTTGGGAAAACACGGCACT
>CAWDOZ010000106.1:0-15286 GCA_963803935.1 uncultured Fibrobacterota bacterium
AAAAATGGAACAACAGCATCGTGCATTGCGCAGCGTAGTTATCGCCGGGCTTTGTTCGATTATCTTCGTACTGGCATTTTTAACGTTCGAGCGCTGCAAGGTGTGGAAGGACAGCGTTTCGCTGTGGAGTGATGCCATATCGGTCCACCCCAGTCCTCTGGCATATAACAATCTCGGCCTTGGGCTGGCAATGACCGGAAGGACCACAGAAGCTATTCCCGAATTCAGGAAAGCGCTTGAAATGGATCCTGAAGATGCCGGTAACCATACCAACTTCGCCGATGTCCTGATTAAGTCAGGCAGAGTCGATGAGGCGATATTCCATTACCGCATTGCAACGAATCTCGAATCAAAAAACGCCGAGGCGCACGCCAATCTGGCCGCTGCCCTGATGCAGATCGGTAATACCCCGGAGGGCTATGCCGAATTCCGGAGGGCGCTGGAGTTGAATCCGGATAATGCCTTAATCCATAATAACCTCGCAAATGCTCTGCTCAGGGCAGGAAGGGTAGATGAGGCAATTTCCCATTACCGAACTGCGACGGATCTCGATTCCGGAAATGCAGAAGCACAGGGGAATCTGGCCACTGCCCTGGTTCGGGCCGGCAAGACCGGAGAAGCTTTCGCCCACTACCGGGCAGCCCTGAAAATCAATCCTGAATATGCGGACGGTCTATATAATTTCAGTATGGTATTGCTGCAAAACGGCTATAGTGAACAGGCTATTATAAATTTACGCACATTAGTGAAAATCGACCCCGACCGGCCCGGGATCCATAAATACCTCGGCGAAGCCTTATTGCAGGACGGTGCAGCTGAAGAGGCCGTTTCCCATTTACGATTAGCGCTGAAGGCCTATCCGAACGATGAAGAATCGGCGCATGCCCTCGGCAGGGCATACCTTGCAATAGGCCGTCCGGATGAGGCAATCGATTGCCTCCGCCATGCTTCGGAACTGGCTCCTGCCGATATGTCCATCCTGAACGATCTGAGCCAGGCATTATTGCAAAGCGGCCATGTTGACAGTGCGGTCAGTACTGCACGAAGGGCCCTCAAACTCGCGAGGTCGGCAGGCAATGGCCCGCTGGCAAAGGAGATCGAACAGAATATCGATGAACTGGTGCGGGAGCCTTCACCGAAATCCCGGGACGGCAGCCCATAGTCCGGTATGAAAAGCTTGCATTCCTTATAACTTCCACCCTGCCTGTTCGAGAGCCCCGGTCAACTGCGCCGCCATTGTCAGGTCTTGTGAAACCCGCTTGAATTCAGCGACGCATTGAGCTGCCTGCGACAGATTTTTCTGCGCATAGTAGAGTACGAACAGCTTGACAAGCAGACCGGGATTCGCTCCGCATTCCTGATGGGCTCTTTCAAGGTACATCAGGGCACGAAAATCATTTTTATTATAATACAGGGCGCCGAGGAGGTTATCGGCCCTGCAGGTTTCATTGATAAGCAGGGATTTTTGCAGCAACGCCGATGCCGAATCGGTCAACCCTTGACCGATGATTGCCTCGGCACGGTCTACCAGTTTTTCTGCATCTCCGGGGCTTGCATCCAGAACTGCGAAATCGAATAAGGGATCGGTGGCCCTGATTTCAGAGCCCGTCAGATCCTGTTGCTGCCTGTTTCCGAGCGCGCGATATGCAGCATACAGCCCGGTGAGAATCGGTTCCAGGGAATCGGCGGGCAACCGGATTTCTTTCGCGCGGGTGAATTCGACAAGAGCTTTATCCGGAAAACCGAGTTTCAGGTACATGGCGCCCGTCCGGCGGAGCGCCGGACGGTTATCGCACCGGTCGGGCATGGATACCAGCAGGTCAAGAGCCCGCCGGTATTGCCCGGCTGCAGCCAGATAGTCCGCCGCGCTGCAGTAAAGGTCTCCTTCCCAGGGAAACGATTTTATAAGAGAATAGTACTCATTGAAAGCACCGATATTATCCCACCTCTGTGCTTTTCGCCCGGCCAGTTCGATATGCTTGTCCTCGAAATGCCGGTGTTCGACAACAACGCACCGGTAGGCAATTGAATCCTCCGGCGAGGAGGGGACGTAGGTTTCCAGGAAATCGTTTTTCTGCAGGTCCGGCCTGAATGGCCATCCGGCCGTTATCTCCCCTATTACTATCCGGGCGGCCATGCTGTCCAGAAGCGTGAAACCCCAATTGTTGCGATAATATTCGGAGGGCTTGATCAGGAGGGAATCCCAGGGACCTGCGATAAAATGTTCCTGCCGCATTGTGGAAAAAAACGCATCGGCCATGAGGAAGTAGCCATCAACATTCGGATGCACATGTTCCAGAATTAGATTATGCCCGATAAGGCCACGGGCGAATGACTTTCGAAAATGGCTTTCATCGGAACAACCGGATCGCCGTACTTGCTGCCGAGCTCATGAATGACGGCATTAATGGCTTCGGGAGCCCTGAAGGGTATTGCATCCAAATCCTTCGCCCTATAGTAATATTCCTTTGCCGTTCCGTAATCGCCCTGTCTTTCGAGTTCCCGGGCTTTTTCATATACCGTTTCCGCTGCCGGGGAGCCTGTCGAGGCTATCGATTTGAACGGCCGCTGGTCGCGAATGTTGCTCACCTGCTCGCTGAGAATTACCCGTACCCCGGCCTTACGGCATTTATCGAGCAGCTCCGATAGATTTGCACGAAACTGGACAATACCGGCGGACTGCTCCTTTGAGTGAGGATCAATGGCTTTTCCCCGGGCAATAGATTCCATGAGCGTGGCCTTCCGGGCGGCCGACCTGGAAAATTTCGGGAAAATCAAGTTCACCGTTTTTTGCATGAGCTGATACGAGCGCAGATGTACCAGCCTCAGGTGAAGTTTTTTAATCCAGCGGATGTTTCCTCCGAATTCGACCGAGGCAATGCCCAGGGCTCCGTAGTATTCATTATGGCCAGCATAAATCAGGAGTGCATCCGGGTGCTGCCGGATGATTTCGTCGGCCTGATCGAGCAAGGCATAACTGGTGATTGCAGCCAATGATGTGTTGACAACTTCAATGCGCTTACGGGGAAACGCATCCTGCAACCGGAATTGCAGGATGCGGGAAAACATGATTCCCGGTTGATAGGGAAAACCTTCGGCCGTCGACTCCCCCAGCACGAAAATACGGTAGCAGGAATCCGGTTTCTTTATAAGAAAGATATCGTTTGTAGTCCCGGTTTGCATGCCTTCCGCGAAATACCGAAGCCCGACCTGAGGGTTGATTTCGCAGTAGCCT
The DNA here is from genome assembly GCA_963803935.1 of uncultured Fibrobacterota bacterium. Classification (GTDB taxonomy): domain Bacteria; phylum Fibrobacterota; class Chitinivibrionia; order Chitinivibrionales; family Chitinispirillaceae; genus BOG-1184. Next base: position 3,236 of record CAWDOZ010000106.1, read on the forward strand.
GGCCTTACTGATGATTTCCGGAAAAGTGCGAGATCGGTGCCGAAATGGGCCAGGCGGAGCCCGCCCTCCAGCAGAACGAACAGCGAAATTGGAATCGCGATGAGAATGGCGTAATAGCAGAGGCGTTTAATGGCGATCACGATGAACTGCCGATTACCGGCCATGGTGCGGGAGGCCGGATTTTTGCCCTGAGGATTGCGCTTTAATCGTTGCCGGCATGGAAATGTTCTTTCAATATTACTTTGCTGTCTTGCATAAGCAGGATAAATCGTGCGAAGCTGAAAATGAATACGAACCAATAGAGACACTGTATTGCGGTTCTGAGCGACGCGGCATGAGCGCCATGAGCGATTATGAAGCCTCCCAGAATAAACAGGCTGAACTTGGACAGCAGGTAGACGATGCGCGATGGCTCCGACGAAACCAGTATTTTTCCCAGAACGGAGCGATTTATCGCAAAGGTAGTAAAGCCCTTGTTAAAATTCAATCCGCGTATAAAATCCGCGAGAAAGGACCTGACGAGGAAGAACAGCGCGAACCACTGGGGAACGATGTGGACGAATGCGAAGTAGAAGATCAGCACATTTTCGGTTATCCGGTCGCCCAGGGTATCGAGGAGGCCGCCGATCGCGGAGGCGATCCTGAGTTTCCGGGCCAGGTAACCGTCCAGGCCGTCCAGGAGCAGCGCTACAAGCAGGAGCGGCAGGCTCAGCAGCCGCTGTGAGGCACTGCCACCAAGCAGCGCAACCACGACAAAAACGAGCAGCACCCTGAGGAGTATCGTAAGATTTGCTATATTTTTGAAAACATGCTTATACATAGCGCAGAAGCGACCTTGGAAGAGAGCTCCCGATGGCGCTGAAGGCATCACAGGGGCTCCAGCAAACGGGACATCGGTTGGTCCGGCACTCTTTGTGGATCTGCCGGGCTGCAAGCGAGGTCCAGACTCTGCCGAAATCATCGCGCAGGTCCCGTATGTTCATGAGCTTGCGCTTATAAACTGCGCACGGGTAAACGTCACCGGAGGGATCCATGAAAAACGTGGATGCAAGGGCCTGGCAGGGAACCGGGGATTTTCCCGTCGCACAGTAGTCGGGGTAGAATTTGAGGTATGTGCGCCGCAGGAAATTATTCAGAGTAAATCCGGTACGGTCCTGTGCAATGATGGCCCGAAGATCTTCCAGCATTTTACCCGCATCCAGGTTTTCCATGTCCTGGTTTTCATAATAAAAGCCCGATTTCTGGAAAACGTTTACATTGATATCGTCGAATTGCAGTGCAGGGTAGGCACTTCGCAGGGCGCCGTATGCTTCGGCAAAATGCCCGGCATTGTGATTCGAAATCGTATACCCGACCTGGGCTTTTACGTTAGGGAGCTTCTTGAGGCCCGTGAATGTCGCGACCGCCCTGTTCCACAGCCCCTCCATGCCCCTGATCCCGTCGTGCAGCGCCGGGTCGCCGTCGATGCTGACCGTGAACACGAGCTGCAGCTTTTTATGCCTGGCGATGATGTTTTCGGCAACGCCAATAACGCGATCTGTCAAGGAGCCGTTGGTCGCGAAATGGAGTGCGCACAACCTGCGTGAATGCCCGGTTGCGATCGCCGCGATTTCCTGAATGTCGCTCCGGAGAAAGGGCTCGCCGCCGGTCAAGCCGATCCATGAAAAATCCCGCGCGCGCGCGAAAAAATTGTCGATCAGGTCAAGCGAAAGCTCGCCGGATTCGCCGTCCCCCGCTTCCAGGGGTTGCGGCTTCCGCCAGATATTGCACATCCGGCAGCGCAGGTTGCAGCGGTACGTCACGGCAAAGGAGCATTTGAATGGGAACGACAGCCTCCGGAAATTCGAAACGGCGATGGCTTTCAGAAAGGCGAGGTTATTCAGGGTAGGATGGAGCATTTTCTTTTCATGATAAATATATAACAAGATAAGCTTTCCCCAGAATGCGATAGCGACAGGTTCGCATAGCCGCACCTGCTCCTGATACGAAGGCTTTATCTCCTCCATTGCCGGCTGCAGTCGCCTGCAAACCAAAGCTTTTGAATGTCTGTCCGGGCAGTTACCCGAGACCCCAAAATTACAAATGCCGTCCTGCAAGCGACCTTAGAAGTTTTTCCTCCTGCGTTTTCAACGCCAGTACGGTTTGTTGATCCGAAACGCTGGCAGCACATTTTTTGCTAAGATACCGCAGTTCTTTCACATTTTTTCTCAGATATGCTATTTCCGCAGCGATTAAATAGGTCGGTCCGTACGACGGCCATCGTTCCATAATTGAATTACAACTATCCCGGGCCCAGTCAAAATGGTTCAAGCCGGCTAAACATTGAGCACGCATGGCAATGTATTGCTTCTGCGTTCCATCAACGACGATAAGACTGTCGCACGCCTCTAAAGCCTCCTGCCACCGCCCGCGGTCTATCAGAAAGTCGATAAAACTTCCGAGGTCGGTGCAGAACTCCTCCTTTGAAAGAGTGGCCTTGATACGGGATGGGTCCTTCAGGTAAACTCTGTATAACCGTTCAAGCATTGTTCCGGCCTTTTCATTTTTTCCCTGCGCCTCATAAGCTTGGTACATTAATTTGAACGGAAAGATATAGTCGGGAAATTTTTCGTAGATCTGGTCATAAATAGTGAATGCCGAATCAATCATGTCTGCCTCGATCAGGCCATTCGCCAGGATATTATACATGCGCGCATCTTCGGAATACAATGTACATCCTTTACGCGCAATTTTTATCTGCTGTGAAACAAGGCCATTGTCGGCATAGGCGATACTCATGGTCAAAGGGGCAGGATGCCCAATATAATATGAAGCGGGATCGGTCAGGAGAATGTCCTCATATCGCTTGATGGATTTTTCGGAGGTATTGATCCCGATATAGAGTGCGGTATGCATAAGCATGAATAAAACAAATATGAATGCGCCCTGACGGGCCGCATGATGCATGGGTTGCTTGTCGAATAGCACCAGCAAAGCCGACATTGCGAACAGCGGTCCGATGATCCCGGGAAATGAATAAATATCCGCATCGGAGCTTCCCAATATTTCATTGAATACAAAGGTACAGGCGGCGACCGCCAGAAATTCCACAGCAAGAAAGCGCGTAATTCCATCAAACGCGCGATGTTTTAAAAGCGAATACCCCAGCAGGACCGGAATAAGAATCACGCTGACTCCTATACCGAGTGTCAATCCGTTGAAGTACTCCCAAAAATGCCGGGCTGAAAACATGGCCATCGGATTATCGGGTTGCGGAGTCAGCGGGAAGCAGTCGGGAATGATCCAGCGGCGTGCAGGGTACCATGCCAGGCAGGTAATGAATGCCAGGCTCAAACCGATAACCCATGGTTTTCTCAGCAGCGGCTTTTTCTCCGCCGTTCTGCTCCATACGGCATACGCGAACGCCGGAACGAAAAACAGGCCCGCAAGGCAACAAAAGGTGGCAAATGCCAGGGTTAATCCAGGAAAAAACACCGAACAACGTTCCTTCAAATACCTGATAACGGCATAAAGGTGTATGGCCAGCAAGGTATAGACCGGCGGAGTAATTTCCAGATAACCGAAAAAGAGCTGCATGACTCCCGATGCCGTCAAGGCTGCAAAGATCGCGACCTTGCGAAAAGGGCCGGTACCGAGTTCATCGGCAATTAAAGCGGCAAAATAAACGTAAAGAGCGCCGCATATATACGTAGAAATAGCCAGGGCCTGGGCACCGCCGGCTCCAAAAAGGCCATGTAAGGTAAGGTAGAAATAGTGCAGAGCAAAGACGATCCCGGTGTCGTGCCAATCGATATAGCGGTTATTGACAATATCAGCTACCCTGATGAAATTGTCGCCCAGAAGCCCATATTTACATTTGAAAGCTATAAAAACCGGGATCGATGCCAGGGACAGGGCAATAAAAAGTGTCTGTTTTCGACCCACACCGGAGATCCGGTAATAAACCAGGCGACCGGCTTTAATCGCATGACTGCTGACCCACGGAAGCAACGAGAGAAATAAAAGGGCATAAATGAAAATCCGGCAGGCTTTTGAATAATATGCGATGAAATGGAAGCCCCAGGTTCTGGCGAAAATAAAAGCAGGCTTAAGGTGGCCGGGAAAGATGAAAACAAATAAAATATGCGCAATTATCAGCGCAGCCCCACCTATCGAAAGCCACAACGTCAAATTCCGGTTTTCCGATTGATTGGAGCTTTTTCGCATATGAAATAAAAATATCAGTTACCATTCAGTCATGGGCAAAAAATTGCGATTTTTTGCAATCACCAACTGGTTACTGCTCAGGTAAGAAAACCGTTTTTCATGGCCTTTGGTGGGGAAACCAAAATAATGGTTTGCCCTCCAGGAGCAGTTGCATTAAGCTTCGTTTCCCCTACCATCCTTCGAAGAATGATATTTTTTACTCTATGGGGAGACTATAACGACCGCATGAACAAGACACCCTCCGCCCTTAAGCGGTTACTATTCAATGCAACGCTGATCCTCATCCCCATCCTATTCCTCGTTTTGCTGGAATCGGCCCTGCGACTGTTCCATTGCGGGACCGATCTCTCGCTCTTCATTCGCTCCCCGCACTACCACGGCTACTATGAAATTAATCCGTATATCGGCAAGCGATACTTTTCAAAGCTGGAAATTCCGGCGGTTGCAAACGACATATTCCTTATCAGGAAGCCCGATACCTGTTACCGCATTTTTGTTATGGGAGAGTCCACGGCAGAGGGGTTTCCCTACCAGCCCGGCATGATGTTCTCCCGGATCCTGCAGTACCGTCTTCAGGATGCCTTTCCGCATAAGCGAATCGAGGTGATCAATACGGGAGTCACGGCGGTTTGCAGCTACACCATGGCGGACTTTATCGATGAAATTCTGCAACAGCGGCCGGATGCGATAATCATTTATGCCGGCCACAATGAATATTACGGGGCGCTGGGGATTGCCTCCGTCGAAAACGGAGGAAATGCGCGCTGGATAAAAAAGCTTCATCTCAAGCTGGTGCGCCTGCGAACCTACCAGATGATGCAGCAGCTGGTTCGGTGGAGTACCGGCCTTTTCACTCCTAAAACGCCTTTCATCCCGAAAACACTTATGGAAAGGATAGCAAAGGGAAAGTCAATACAATACGGCTCCGCAGGGTATAACGCCGGGATCGATCAGTTCCGGGCAAATATGGCCGAAATTATCGAAAAGGCCCGGCGGGCAGGGGTGAGGACCATGGTCAGCGAGCAGGTATGCAATATCCGGGACCTCCCGCCGTTCGAGTCGGCAGAAACCACCGATAATCCCGGCGCGGCCCGGTTTTATGAAAAGGCCCGGCACCTGTATTCGGCCGGGGACTTCGACGGCGCACGGGATAATTACTATAAAGCAAAAGATTACGATGTAATCCGCTTTCGCGCGCCCGAAGCGATCAACGAAACGATCGCCGCCCTCGGTAAGGAATACGGTGTTTCCGTGGTGCCGATGAAGAGTTATTTCGAGGAGCACTCCCCCCATGGGCTCATCGGCCATAACCTGATCACCGAGCACCTGCATCCGAATGCGGACGGTTATTTCCTCATGGCGGACGTTTTTTTCAATTCTTTACGCAGCGAGAAGTTCATCGCCGGGGAGTGGGACAGCCTTTGCATCAAATCTCCGGAGTACTACCGAAACCATTGGGGATTTACCCGGATCGACAGCCTGGCTGCGGCCCTGCGGATAGGGCAGGTCACCTCAGGCTGGCCCTTCAAACCCGCCGGCATGAAAAACACCTTTCTTGAATCCTACCGGCCCGCCTCCAGCGAGGATTCCCTCCTCTTCGACGCGGTAGTGTACCAGAAAGGGGCCATCGAGGATGTCCACATCGGCATGGCAAAACGGTGCGCACTCCGGGGCGATTATTTAGGGGCATTCAGGGAGTACTATTCGTTAATAAAATCCTACCCTTATGCGACGTCCCTGTACTTCGATGCGCTGAAGAACCTGTCCGCGGCGGGTGAGGAGTTCGACGGCCCTTGCACTCCTGCTGTCGATGCCCAATTTCGGCGACAGTTACCGTGCGCTCTTTACCGCCGGCCTTATCTGCCTCAAGCTGAACCAGCCCGACCGGGCTGCCGCACATTTTGTCCGGGCGCGGCCGCTCCTCAAACCCGGCGATTCTGCGGAACCGCTGCTCAATGCCCTCTACGTTTCCTACCATAAACTCGGCGACCCGGGGAACGCCGCCAAGGTCGCCGCCGAGCTGCACGCCATCGATCCCGGTTTTACTCCGGGAGAGGTGCAGGTCCGGGTGGAGATTCCGATTCCGCCCGATGTCAAGGCGCTCATCGAAAATGCCGTTTCTGAAGAAAACCGGGGAAATCCGGCCCGGGCCCTCGCGCTCCTGGACCGGTCGCTTGCCATCAGGGAAACCGGCCTCGCGGACAGGATAATCGGTACCATCTATTTCGAGCAGAACGACGGGCGGGCGCTTGCCTTCCTGGAGAAGGCATACCGGAAAAATGCCGTCGATCCCGATCTCCTGATTCATCTTTTTGTTTTATATTTAAGGGGAAACAATCTCGATGCGGCATCGCAATGCCTCGACCGGTACCGCCACCTCGGCGCGGACGCCGGAAAAGCGACCATGATGCAGGCGCTCCTCGATAAAGCGCGCCACGCACCGCCGGGGACTCGGCACATCCATGAAAACTAAATTTACAACACAGGAAAACACCGGCTCGGGCCTGGCCCTGGTTCTGGTCCTGCTGCTTTGGGGAATTGCCGCGAAGCAGGGGATAATTCTCAGGATTGCCGCACTCTGCATCCTTCTCCTGATGGCGAAGCCATCACTCTTTTACCCGTTTACCGTGGTGTGGCTCAACCTTTCCGATGTTGCGGGCCGGATCACGTCGCGGCTCCTGTTGACGGTGATTTATTTCGTTATTGTCCTCCCGGTTGCGCTTTTCAGAAAAGCGGCGGGAATAGACACCCTGAAACTCAGGCAGTTTAAAAAATCGAACCTCTCGGCGTTCATCGTGCGCGATCACGAGTTTACACGGGAAGATATGGCCAACCCCTTTTAGGGAGAACCGGCGGAGATGTACACATGACATTTTTGTCCGAACTCTGGCAGTTCCTGAAAGTCAGGAAAAAATTCTGGCTCCTGCCGGTGATCCTCATTCTGCTGATTTTTGCGGCGATTATCGTCCTGACAGCGGGAACCGCCATAGCTCCGTTCATCTATACCCTGTTTTAAGCCGCCATGGCGACCGCACTGCTCGGCATCTCCGCGTTTTACCACGACAGTGCCGCCGCGCTCCTTGTCGACGGGAGAATAGCCGCGGCGGCGCAGGAAGAGCGCTTCACCCGCAGGAAGCACGATCCTTCCTTTCCGGCTGGAGCGGTCAAATCCGTTTTTGATGAGTCGGGCGCGGATCCCTCCATGCTCAAAGCCGTGGTTTTCTACGACAAGCCCTTTTTGAAGTTCGAGCGATTGCTCGAAACCTACCATGCCTTTGCGCCCCGCGGCCTGGCGAGCTTTACCGGATCCATCCCGGTATGGATCAAGGAAAAGCTGTTCCTGAAGCGAATCCTGCGCCGGGAGCTTTCCGGCCTCGGCATTGCTGCGACAACGCCGCTCCTGTTTACCGAGCACCACCTCTCGCATGCGAGCTAGCGCTTTCTTTCCTTCGCCCTTCGATGAAGCCGCGGTGCTCACCATCGACGGCGTCGGAGAGTGGGCAACCGCCGCAATCGGGCTCGGCAGGGGTTCGGCTCTGACGCTCCTGCGGGAGCTCCACTTCCCGCATTCGATCGGACTGCTCTATTCCGCCTTTACCCAGTTCTGCGGCTTCAGGGTGAACAGCGGCGAATACAAGCTCATGGGCCTTGCGCCGTACGGCATTGCCGAATCGGAACGGGTCGCAACGTTCCGGCGATTGATAACGGAACATATTGCCGATGTGCGGCCCGACGGATCGGTGATCCTGAACATGCACTATTTCAACTATGCGACCGGCCTCACCATGTGCAACAACCACGCCTGGGAAAAACTGTTCGGTTTTGCCCCGCGCGCCCCGGAGTCGGCCCTCACCCAGCCCTATATGGACCTTGCCCTCGCCATACAGCAATTGACCGAAGATATCGTTCTCAGGCTCGCCGCAACGGCGCGGGAGCTTACCGGGTGCGGAAACCTCGTGATGGCCGGCGGTGTGGCGCTCAACAGCGTTGCAAACGGGAAGCTCCTTAAAAGCGGCATATTCGAAAATATCTGGATCCAGCCCGCCGCGGGCGATGCGGGCGGAGCGCTCGGGGCCGCGTTCGCCGCCTGGCATATCCACCTCGGGCAGGCTCGGACCGCGGAGCGGCCCGACTCCATGCAGGGGGCGTTTCTCGGGCCGTCATTTGACAACAGGTCTATCGAAAAACTGCTGGTACGGCACCCGGTAAAGGCGCTTCGATTCGACGATTTCGAGGCCCTGGCCCGGAAGGTCGCCATGCTCCTTGACCAGGGGAAAATCGTCGGATGGTTCCAGGGACGCATGGAATTCGGACCCCGTGCGCTCGGGAACCGGAGCATCCTGGCCGATGCGCGGAATCCGGAAATGCAGAAAAAGCTCAACCTGCAGGTGAAATTCCGGGAAAGCTTCCGGCCGCTGGCACCCTCGGTCCTCGCCGAGGACAGCGCCGAATTCTGTGAAAGGCCGGTCGACTCTCCCTATATGTCGCTGGTCGTGCCCATCGCGCCGGCCAGGCGGCGATCGCCGGGCGCCCAGGAGGACCTCGCCGACCCGTATGCCCGCCTGTACTCCCTGCGTTCCGATATCCCGGCCGTCACCCATCTCGATTACACCGCGCGCGTTCAAACGGTTTCCAGAAAATCCAATGAGCGATTCTGGAAGCTTTTGACCGAGTTCAAAAACCTGACCGGCTATGGAATCCTCATCAACACCAGCTTCAATGTGCGGGGCGAGCCGCTCGTTTGCAATCCGGAAGATGCCCTGCGATGCTTCATGAATACCGGCATCGACTACCTCGTCATGAACGACTTTCTCATTGATAAAGCCGACATGGCGCCGCTCGCTGAGGAATTTAAGAAGGGGTACGAGTTTGCGTTGGATTAGCGGCACTGCCGGGGTTCCCCGGCAGTGCCGCCAATACTGTTGAGCGGTAGCGGTATTACTGAAGCTTGACCAGCTTCAACCTCTTGTCAAAGTTGGCTGCCTTCATCTGAATCAGGTAGATCCCGGACCCCGCAACGGCACCACCCACCGACTCGCCGTTCCAGGAGACCACATAGTGTCCCGCAGGGTACTTCCCATGGGCAAGCTGGTGTACCAGAATTCCATTCATGTTGAAGATATTGACTTCGACATCATGGGCAGCTGCCCCGCTTAAGGTCGGAACATCGAAGGCGACCTGCACGAATCCGTGGAACGGATTCGGATACACCTTTGCGAGATTAAACCGGGTGATGAGCGCACCCTCGGGAACCGCAAAGGTCCCCAGGAGAACCGCCTGCGCGGTATAGCGAACGGCGCCGCCGTTGTCCGCTTTGAATTCGAGAGGATACTCCGTGGTTTTATTCCATAGTTTGAATACGACCGGTTCCGATGCATTCAGACCATCCTTAACTTTGGTCTGCGAGTTCCGTCCCCACACGGCAAAAGCCGCAAGCCCATGGATTACCGTGCCCGAACCGACCAGGTTCCCGTTGCCGTCGAAGGCACCGATTTCGCAACTGTCCGGAGCCGGCCGGTCGCCTAATAGCACCCGGGAAGCAAGCACCGACGCATTGCTGCCGGTATTTGCGTGATTCGCATAGTGCCGCGGATCCGGCAGACTGAGGACCGGAGCACCATTCGCCGTCTTCTTGGCAATTGCGTAGGTCAGCGTCGCGGCACTCTTCATGTAGGTGAAATATCCCTGCCCGACAGACATCGATCCGATGGCATCGATGCCGTAATCCGGCCAGTATACCTGGCCGGCATTATTCTTGACAATAAGAATCTGGGAAGTGATGCCGGAAAGCTGGGTTTCAATCAACTGCGACTCCTGCGGCAGGTACGCGAAGATATTCCACCCCTGGCTCAAAGCGACGGGAGTTGCAAGGGCATTGATACCCGCCCCGGAGGTGCTGATCGTATTAACCGAATCGCTATACATCTGGTAGCCGACGCCGGTATGCAGGGTTACGATCTGGTCGATGGTATAGTTCGGGCAATAGACATTCCCGTAAATGTCCTTGACCAGGACGAATCCCTTCTGGGTGCCGAAGACGCCGGCGGTACTCGAATCCGACGGACGGATATTGAGCGAAATGCAATTCCATCCCGCACTCACCGGTACGCTCAGGGTCGACAGGGTCGTGAAGCTCCATGGCGTGGACCAGGCACTCGCGCCGTTTACATTCGTTGCGCCGACTTCCCAGTAGTAGGTAACATTGTTTGCAAGGCCGGTAAGCGCATATTGCGCGGCCGCTATGCCTGTCTGGCTTACTGCCGTCGTAGCGAAGTTAGCTGCGGTAGAGACCATGAGTACATACCCGGTGGCTCCGGAAACAGAGCCCCAGCTCAGACTCAGGCTCACCGGCTGCGCTGCCGCATTGTTCGCCGGTGCGGAGAGCTGCGGGACACCGGGAATTGCGATGATCGTCGTAAAGTTCCATACGGCAGACCAGGAGCTCGTCCCGCCGATGTTCGCGGCGTTGACTTCCCAGTAGTACGTCGTGCTGTTCGCAAGGCCGCTGAGCGATGCGGTCAATCCGGCTATCCCGGTCTGGCTCGATACCGTCGTTGCAAAATTTGCAGCCGTCGATACCAGGACGCTGTACGTTGCCGCGCCCGTTACCGCTCCCCAGTTCAGGCTGAGCGACACCGGCTCGTTCACCGCCCCGCTGGTCGGGGTGGCCAGGGTCGGCGCGACCGGCGACGCGATGATCGTCGTGAAACTCCATACCGACGACCAGGGGCTCGTGCCGTCGATGTTCGCCGCGTTTACTTCCCAATAATACGTCGTGCTGTTTGCAAGGCCCGCTATCGATGCCGTAAGGCCCGTCAAACCCGTCTGGCTCGAAACAACCGTCGCAAAGTTCGCTGCGGTGGAAACCTGGATATTATAGGTGGCAGCACCAGTCACCGCACCCCAGCTCAAAGCCGGCGAGGTAGAAGCGTTCACCGTTCCACTCATCGGCGTGGCAAGCGTCGGAGCAACCGGCGCCGCGATTATCGTCGTGAAGCTCCACAGACCGGACCAGTTGCTCGTCCCGCCTGCGTTCGCTGCGTTAACTTCCCAGTAGTAGGTCGTGCTGTTTGCAAGGCCGATGAGAGATGCGGTTACTCCGGTCAGGCCCGTCTGGCCCGATACTGTCGTCGCAAAGTTCGCTGCCGTAGACACCAGGACGCTATACGTGGCAGCACCCGTCACTGCACCCCACGTCAGAACCGGTGAGGTAGAGGCGTTCACCGTGCCGCTCGTCGGCGTGACAAGCGTCGGTGCTGCCGGCGCCGCAATTATCGTCGTGAAGCTCCAGGCCCCCGACCATCCGCTCACGCCACTGATATCCTTCGCCCCGGCGCGCCAGAAATAGGTGGTGCTGTTTGCAAGGCCGCTGATCGAAGCGGTTGTCACCGATAACCCCCACTGAGCGGTTACCGTGCTGCCGAAACCTGCATCGGTCGATACCTGGACCGCGTAGGTAGCGGCATTCGCTACCGTACCCCAGTTTAGTGATAACGAAACCGGCTCATTGAGCGCGCCGCTCGATGGAGCAGTCAGCGTCGGCGAAGCCGGCACCGCCAGGCCGGTAAGGCTGGCCAGAATCGAAACATAATTGTTTCCGTAAAGCGAGTCATCCAGCGAATCGGCGATAAGATAGGTAGTATAGGCTGGCATCTCGACATTTTGTGCGGACTGCCACATCCGGTATACCAGCACCTCTCCGGTTCTCATGCCATCCGTGGTCGTTGAATCGACCTGGCTCTGACCCCAGACCGTGATATAGGTATTGCTGCCATTCCAGGCGGTAGCTCCAACACACAGCCCGGAGTGGTTGAAAACTGCAATTTCATCGCCGGTTTGAATTCG
>CAWDOZ010000107.1:0-7563 GCA_963803935.1 uncultured Fibrobacterota bacterium
AGTGCAGATATCCCTCCTTAAATTTCCGGTCCGGCACCCCATGGGAATGACCAGAGGGAGGATCGGGTTGCCGGAAGCACCTGGTTTTTCCAGATCGCCAAGTACGGGAATCTCTTCGGCAATTGCCGAACGCATTGCACCGAGAATCGATGAATCCATCCCGAATCCGACGCCCGGAGTCGAAACCATAACGTTTCCGTCCCTGTCCAACAGGGCGGCGCCGCTGTAGTGCTCATGGAGGCAGAGGAGCGACATCCACTGCATGATCGTGTCGCCTAGCCGATCGCCGGACGAAATACTGTGGATGCGCGAGACGGCTCTCTGCGCGAACCGGTCGTCCATGATATCGAATCCCTCGGACAGACATTCTTCGCGCCACTGGACAATCTGCGACCGTTTGAGGTCGGCAACGGTCAAGAGCTCCTGCTCGATCCGGCTCTTGAGGTTTCTCTCGCTATGCCGGTAGAAGAGTGATCCCAGGATAACGATGCCGGCCGAAAGAAAGAGGAAGGAAAGAATGAGCGGAACTGAAAATATAGTTCCTTCGGAACGTCGCATTGCCGAGGTCATGCTGCCTCCGGATTTGCCGATTAGTGCTGTGCGCAGCCATACCCTGATGCGGGCGCAAGGATTTTCGCAAAAATGAAAAAAATCTTTCTCAAAATAATAATCGCCCCCCGTTTAAACGCAAAAAATCCTCCGGAGCGAATTTCAATACTAATACTGCATTATCTGCATGGGGGATGGCCGTAATAATAATGGGATGTTGAGTTGAGCAGAATTTCATAACAGGAGGATAGTATGGCAGTCAAAGCGACAAAACCGATTCCGGAAGGGATGCGCTCACTGACGACGCAGTTATGGTTCAACGGGAATGCGCGTGAGGCCATCGATTTCTACCGGAAAATTTTCAAGGCCGAAGTGGTTGGGGAAGTGGATTACGGTCCCGACGGCAAGGTGCTGCATTCGTTGCTCCGGTTAGGCGATACTCCGATAATATGCGCCGATGCCATGGGTAACGAACATGAGAAGGGTCCGGAGCAGTTTGCGACGGCAAGCCTGTATCTGTATGTGCCGGATTCCGATACCGTGTTCAGGGAAGCGACTAAGGCTGGTTGTAAAGTAATCATGCCGATCCTGGATGCCTTCTGGGGAGACAGGACCGGGCAGGTACAGGATCCGTTCGGCCATTGCTGGTCAATTGCGACCAATAAGCTGGTCCTGACGCGTGAAGAGATGCGTAAACGCCAGGAAGAGTGGTTTGAGCATCATCAGACCCTGACGTAGAAAGTTGAGGGGAAAGTTATAAATCTTTCTATGCGGGAAATAGTGCGGAGGGTTCCGCACGATAGTAAGAAGAGGGACTCTGAAAAATGCCGCTCGCGGTGCGCATCCGCAGTGGGGGATGCGAGAGATACCGCGAACGGCATTTTTCCTGGGGATACCTCTTAAAGCTCCGCTTTCCTGACATTCACCGCATTGGGCTTCCCATCCCGCTCGGTAAGGGTAAATTCAAGCATGTCCCCGATTTTCAAGTCGTTGAAATCAACGTTGACGAGCTGGCTGTAATGGAAAAACACGTTGTTGGGACGATACTCGATGAAGCCGTATCCCTCTTTCAGGGCGCAGATCCTTGATTTTTTAATTTCGGAACCGTTGTTGCCGTTTTCGGGTCCGGCAACGGGTTTGCCGGTTATTGTTGCCGGGAGTTTGGGAAGCGGTGCGGTAATGCGCGCAGCGGCAGGGTCGAACAGGTTGTTGATTATTGCGTCGTTCTGCCGGACACGATTATCGATCAATTCATGCATGGCGATCGGGTAGGTTACCTCCTCCAATAAATCCTGCGAAGTTCTCGTGCTCTGAAGATTGCCGAATTCGTCATTGTACTGGAAATCCCAGCTCAGGAGCATTACCCTGGTTCCCAGGGTGCTGAGCTTCCGCACGAGGGGAACATAATCGCCGTCGCAGGCAATGAGGACCAGGACGTCGTACCTCTTATAGACCGCGAGCTCGTAGGCCTCGAGGGCAAGCCATACGTCAATTCCCTTCTCCTGTCTTTTTCCCTGAGAATATTTAAGCGGCAGATAGTGCGTTATGATGCCTTCATTCATCAGGATTTCGTCGAACAGGCGCTCATTGAAGAGAATCTGAGACCCTTGCGCCTCAAGGGCGCTCAGGCGTCCCCTGAAGTAATGCGCGTCGACAATGGGGCAGAGGTTTTCTTCGACCGCCAGGACTTCTGCAACCTTGCGGCGGATGAAAGCCTGAAGGCCGCTGATATTGAGCCTTCGTTTCCGGGGATGCTGGAAACAATAGTAATTGCTGATTTTATAGTAGTACTGCCCGTCATAAAAGACCGCTATTTTCATAAGCCCGGCGGATGTTTCAATGCTCATATTCCTCCTCCTGCAGTTCCTGAAAAATATAAATTCCGGTCGATGGAGGGGTAGGGGAGCGCAGCAATTAAAAAGGCCCTTCAACCGGTGGAACCATCAGTTGAAGGGCCTGGCTTTCAGGTATTTGACGGGTACCCGACTACTTTCCTTTTTTCCTGCCCGGCGTTTTTTTTACGGGCTTTGCCTTTTGCGGCAGCTTTCTGGAGACGACTGCCTTTGCCGGGGCTTTCTTTGCTGCGGCCGACTTTGCCGGCAGTTTTTTGGCACCGACATTCTTTCCGGCGCCGGCCTGGTTAATAATCTTATATACCTGGACGGCAGAGAGGCCGACCTGTTTGGCGATGACGATTCCCGAGGTGCCTTTTTTGTAGGCTGCGACGATCTTTTCATTTCTTACCTTTTGCGACACCGCCGCCGCCGGCGCCCTGGTTACTTTTTTAGCCTGCGCAGCAGGCTTACCAAGACCGCGGAGATTTTTACCTTTTGCCGGAACCGGCATGGCCTTCTTTTGCGGCTTAACCTTCCCTGCTTTGGAGATTCTTGCCATTGCAACTATGCTCCCTCTTGGTTTGAGATGATACGTTACTATATAAACTCCCTGCTAAAATGGATTATGACGATTAAAGATGTCAATAATTTGTATCGATGTAACCTGTTTATAACTCAAACCGACTCACCGAAAGCCCTGCAGGCGGGATTACATTGTTTACCGATCGCAACAAATCAGTATCGTTTCAATGAACGGGAAGCAGTGATTTCGCGTCGGCTTTCGTATTTCACCGTTAAAGCCGGATGATCCTGAATCGCAGCAAATATTACATTACCGGCGGGGATTATTATTTTTATCTGCAGGGGCCGGACGGCATGTTTCCGACCCGTTTTTTATACGTCCAACTGAAAGATCAGCCCGGAAAAGGAGTATCGAGAACAATGGAACAACCAGGGAACAGTGCCGCATCCATGTACGATTCTTCAATCTCCCCTCAAAGCCTCCACCCGCGGGCGGTGATTAATAAAGCGCAACAAAAACAGGAAAGAATGAGAATGCATGGGATTACTTTTGAAAATGGAAAGTATGCGTTTAATGCCAAATTGTACGATACCCTGCAAGGGGCGGTAACGGCTTCGATCATCTGGTCTCAAGGCGGGAAGATTAATCAGTAATAATTGTTAGTCCTCCGGTGGGGGAACCGCCTGGGCGGTTCCCCCACCGGAAGTGAACAGGCACCGCGAGCGCATGGCAGGCTGCTTCGGGGAGCTTCACTATCTACCGGGCCCCTACAACCACCCGGAAACCCTGATCGATAAAGCCGCTGTCCGGATGGTTAGCTCCGCGGTAGCTGGAGCACAGAAGTTCGGGATCATCGTTTGCCCACGAGCTGCCGCGAATGGCGCGATAACTGCCGCTTGCCGGACCGGACGGGTTCGTCGCTGTTGCGGAACTATAGTTGCCCACCCAGTCGTTGCACCACTCCCAGACGTTGCCGCACATGTCGTACAGCCCCCAGCGGTTCGGTTTCAGGGTTGCTACCGGCTGGGTGGTGTTTTGTGAATTCGGGTACCAGAAGGCGTTGCTGTCTATCGCAAGAGTATCCGCGGTTGTTGCCGGCGGATAGTTTCTCCCCCAGTAATAGTCGGTGGTACTCCCGGCCCGGCAGGCATACTCGTACTCCGCTTCGGTTGGCAGGCGGTAACCATTCTTCGTATAATTTATAACAACCGACGAATCGATTTTTCCCTGTGCATATACATAGACCGTGTCCCTGCCCGCAAGCTTGCTGAGGGCATTACAGAATAGAGCGGCATGGTACCATGTTACGCTCTCCACCGGGTAGGTTGTCGTCCAATCGCCGATAACGTCATAGTTAAAATACGAAGGATTGGAATCCATGACGTTCGAGTACTGTTGCTGGGTGATCGGCGTCTGGGACACGGCAAATGCTCCCAGCGACACGGTATGCACCGGACCCATCCCGACGGCGGTATCGCCCATCCGGAAGGTCCCGGCCGGAATGGTCATCATTGCCGGCACCATCGTGGTGCCGGGATTTGCCCCGAAGGGATCGGTGTTCCTTTCGCATCCCCACATTCCCGCCGCAGCAACCAATCCCAGGCAAACAAGAAATTCTATACGCATAGTCGACCGCCGTCTTCGAATAGAGTGCTAAAGCCCGCGTCGTAATAAACCATCGTTACCCGGATTTCCGGTGCCCGCCTTCGACAGGCTCGGGGCGAACGGTATGTGCTGCAACGTACTTATAAACCGATGAGTAACTACCTGAACAGAAATACAACATCTATTTGATGAGAAATGAACCGTTCACTATAGGGTATCCCGAGGGGGAAGTAACCAAAATCGGTCGATGTATAATGCACCAGGTCCCCATAGTTCAGGGAGTAGGAGAGTGCAAGGCCAAGGGTGCGCGAGAGCTTAACCTCCCACCCTATCCCGCCGTGGACGCTCGGGCTGAGCATCACCTGCGGCGATAGAAGTGCCGGGTCGCCCGTCACGGCCTCGGATTGATTGTCGAGCAGTACCTCGCTCTCCCAGATCCGGGCGAGGTGGAGACCTCCTCCGGCATGAAGATAGAATCGGCTTCTTGACAACTTCCCGCCGGAAAGGTTGATGGGATACTGCAGGTCGGCAATAATCCCTCCCTGAAGAAGCATTTTTCTGACGATGGCGGCAGAGTCCACACTGGTGCCCGCCGGTAAGGTATCGTCAACGACCGACCCGTATTGGACGACGCCTGCGACCTGGAGCCTGAGCCAGGGTGTCAGGGGGAAGCGCTTCCCTCCGGTAATGCCATAGGTTATACAATCATTGAGGTTTACATCCTGCGTGCCGCCTCCGCCGAGATCGTACGTCCCGCGCCGCTCGCTGTAATCGGCCGACAAACCGGCAAACGGTGCGTTGCTCAGGAAATCGAGCTCAGCCGCCGCCGGTGCCAGACTAAATAACACGATGCACCACAACGATTGTACGGGGATTTTAATTCTGCATGTCACGGTGCAATCTCCTTGAGAAGCTCCATGGTGGTACGAAAAACCGTGTCCGGCGCAATGGCCGAAACCGGCAGGCCCGGCGGCGACTGAATGACCCTTCCGAGGCCATGGTAGGGCTTCCAGCGGGAAAAGGCCTCCGCATCGTCGATGTACAGTGCCACAACCGGAACGCCGCGCGCCGAAGCGGCATGAACGAGCGCGGTATCGGTCGAAATGAGGAGACGAGAGGCGGCAATGACCTCGGTTACGGCCGTGAGCGGCATTGACGGAACCACCATGCAGCGTGCATCGAGGTGCGCGAGCGATGCAGCCCACGCGGCCTGGGGCCCTACCCCGATGAGCGCCAGCTTTCGTACCGACGGCAGCGAGCAGAGGTGCTTGATGAGTGCGGCATAATGGTCTGAGGGCCACTGACGCTGCGGCGTTGCCGAAGAGAGGTTGATTGCGACGAGCCCCCCGCTCCCGCCGCACCGGTCAATTATGGCGGCGGCATCGGCGCGGTCCTGCGCCGAGGAGTAGATCTCCAATGACCCGGTACGGGGAAATGACGATGCGGTCAACAGCTCACCGGCTTCAAGCAGCCTGTCGGCAAGGTGGGTTGTCCGGTTGCCGATATGAACATGGTAGCAATCGGCAACGGCTCCTTTTTCGATTCCCGCACGCACCGAATTACCACCGGCGCCATAGCTCATCAGGAAATTGGTGCGGGAAAATCCCGGGGTCAGGTCGAACACCGCATCGAAGCGCTGCCGCCGCAGCCATCCGACGGCACCGGCAACCGACCCGATCCGGTGGAAGTTTACCACATGGCAGTCGTCGACAAAGGGGTTGTACCGGACCACGATTTCATTTTCCGGGCTGCAGATGATCGACAGCCGTTGTATCCCGCCATGTTTCTTGAGCGCGGAAAACAAAGGCGTCGCCACAAACAGGTCGCCGAGTTTACCCGGGCGGATGCAGGCGACGCTTTTGATGGGGGGGAGCTTGCGGTCCGGGTGCGGAAAGAGCAGGTTAAGTAATGCGGGGAGCGTATGGTAACGGAATGAAAATGTCTTCATTGATGGTATAATTTCCCCGGATAGTTATATAAAAATAATCTGTTCTGCCGGGCCCGGGTCTTAATGCTTCTGGTGGGGAAACCGCCTGCGGCGGTTCCCCCTGGTCGGAGCCGCGCAAAGCCGCGTCTCCGACGCACCCCCTCCTGCGGAAGAACGAGACGATGCCTGCCTCGCTATGCTCAGCAGGCGTTCTCGTTCCTCCGCAACGCCTCTATTAGGTAGAAAACACATTAAAGGCCTTAAAAAAAAAGAATTTTATCCTTTCCTGAAGCCTGAGGACTGAAGCCTGAAGCCATCTTTATCCCCTCCCGCAACGCCCTCTTTTAAGGTAGAAAAAACATGAAAGGTTTTTTTAAGCCTGCAGGGATTAAGATTTTAAGCGCGATACTCCCGCGGAACTTTGTGAGAGAAGGTCACGTTGCTAATCCACGTAGTCTACGATGCGGTTAGTCTACGATGCGGGTTCGGTTCACGGCGCAGCCAGTGGTGGAGGAGGTGCGAGCGGTGTCCGCGTTGAAACGCCGGCCGATGAACCTGGCCGCAGCGCAAAGGCGTCTTGTGCCTCTAGACGGGGAGCGGAGCGTGAATCCGTTGGCTGTTTACCAGTTAGTATCGGATACCCCGTCCCATAGATCTTTTAGAATCATTAATTTAGCTTGATATTTCCGCTAGATCTTTGAGGAATAAGGAGTTACGGGATACAGGGTGAACTATTGGAATCAACGACTTAGCGATTGCGCTTTAGAATGTCCACAAGATATTGGAAAATAAGGAGTTACCGGTAAGATATATATTTTTCAAGGGGATGGAATAGGCAGCGAATCGGTAGGTCGGCTGCGTGTTTCAGGAAATGAGGCGGCGACGGGCTCGTTTGCCGAAGCCTTGCCATTATGCGCATCGACCTTCAAGAAGGCGAAACAAAGGCGCAAGGTTGTGAGAACGTGTTTACAACATTCAACGTTAACTCGCTGACAGCGCCAACGTGGGGGTGTATGCTTCTGCCGCGCGGCCAGGGTCTATTTTGGCTCCTGGGAGGCACTTATGGCGGGTACACATTTTCCCTCGAAATCCAACCCGCGCTTCTTGTCGGGACTGATAGGTTT
>CAWDOZ010000108.1:0-6004 GCA_963803935.1 uncultured Fibrobacterota bacterium
GCCATCAACCACTTCGTACTGCACTTTCTGACCTTCATCCAGCTTCTTGAACCCAGAGGACTGGATTGCAGAGAAATGAACGAAGACATCCCGGGAACCATCGTCCGGCGAAACGAATCCGAAACCTTTGGCTTCATTGAACCACTTGACAACGCCTGTAGGCATACAGCAAACCTCTTCTGAAAAATGAAAGAATGTAGATATCACGAGGATATCCGATAACAAGAAGAAGATAGTATATGCCCGCATAAAAAATACCAGGATAGTCAAATTTTTTTACCGGCGCCCTTCCCCGGCAGATTTTTTTCCTTGAAAAAGTGCCGGTCCCCGGATATCGGCAGGCCATCCGGGTCGCGTTTATCACCAGTGAAATCAGCGTCTTTCCGTCTGTTTCCGGGCCGCGAACCCCGCTGCAACGGTATTCTCCAACGATAGCGGGGCTTCGGGTTCGCTTTCTTCATGGCGCCCCCCGGTGGTTGCCGCGGAGCGAAGGCGCGAGGCACCGGCAGGGGATCGGCTATCCGGTTCCCCGGCCACCTGCCGATTCATTTTACCCTTTTCCCGGCTATTAATATATTAGCATATAAACAGGAGGCGCGACCCTGCGGTGCCCGTCAGGGCCCCCATGCGTCTCCTTTGCAGGGGGGGCGGCGGTGTATCGGGACCGCTTGCCCTGCAACCGGGGAGCGCTATGGCTGCTGGAAAGCGACGAAAAAAAGGCAAGGGTCGGCATCCTCAGGAGCCGGGTATTCCGAATTGTCCAACCGGGGATAAACCCGTCCCGGAAGTGCGGGTACAAGGGTTCAAGCGGGCGCCTTTGCCGCTTCGGGCGCCGCGCCGGAGTATGCATACTGTCAATAAAGAGCTCTGCGCCGCAAACGAGGCACTGCGGTTCCAGGGGGAAGAGCTCAGCTCTGTCGGCGCGCAGCTCAGGGCACGTATCAAGGAGCTGGAATCGGAAAATAACGATCTCGCCCGTTTTTTTTCCAGTACCGGCATTCCGGTGCTGTTCCTTGACCGCGAATTCAATGTCCGGAGATTTACCCCTGCGCTGTTCGGGCTGGCCGAATTCCAGCAATCGGATATCGGACGGCCGCTGCCGGATCTCCTCCTCAAAAAACTGGGCGCCGGTCTCCTTCATGACGCCGGGGCTGTATTCGACTGCCCGGATCCCCGCAGCCGCAAAATCACCATCGGCAATGTTCCGTATGTCCGCACCGCCCGGCCATACCGCACGGAGGATAACCGCATCGAAGGATCGGTGATCACCTTTGTCGATATCTCCGGGTGCAAGGCCGATGAGCAGGTCTTTCAGGCAAGCGAGCTGCGGCTTCGCCGCCTGAACGATTCCGGGTTGCTGGGCGTGATATACTGGGACATTGACGGAGTAATTTCCGACGCAAATGACAAGTTCCTGGAAATGGTCGGCCACAGCCGGGCCGACCTCGATGCCGGGATCCTCGATTGGCGCCGCCTGACGCCGCCCGAATATCGCGAACTTGATGACCTCTCCATGATCGAACTGAAACTTACCGGCCTCAACAGAACTTCCTTCGAGAAGGAGTATTTCCGCAAGGACGGCTCCCGCATCCCGGTCATCGTTGCCGGGGCAATGCTGGACGAAGAACGCCGGAGCGGCGTTGCCGTCGTGCTGGATAATACCGAACGAAAACGCGCAGAAGAGGCCCTGCGGGAGAGCGAGGAGCGCTACCGGAATCTGTTCAATACCCTTGAGGAAGGATTCTGCATCGTTCAAATGATTTTCGACAGCACGGGAAAACCGGTCGATTACCGTTATCTCCAGGTCAATGCCGCTTTTGAAAAGCAGACCGGGCTCCACGAAGCGCAGGGTAAACTGATGCGCGATCTTGCCCCGAATCATGAGCAGCACTGGTTTGAGATTTACGGGACAATCGCCCTTACCGGCGTTCGCCGGCATTTCGTCAACCAGGCCAGGGCGCTCAATCGCTGGTTCGATGTCTACGCCTATCGCGTCGGTAATCCGGAAAACCGCCAGGTGGCGATTCTTTTCAACGACATAAGCGGGATCAAGGGATCGGAAGAAATCCTCAGGTCGCAGGCTGCGCTGCTCAACCAGGCGCACGATGCAATTATCGTACGCAACACCGGGGAAAGGATTACCTTCTGGAACAAAGGGGCCGAAGCCATGTACGGCTGGCCCTCACGGGAGGCTCTTGGTGCGCACGCGCATATGCTGCTTAAAACCCGTTTTCCGCGGCCGCTGGAAGAAATTGCCCAGGAGGTAGCCGAAAAGGGCGCATGGGAGGGAGAGCTGATCCACACGTGCAGGGACGGTCGGGAGATCGTCGTTGACAGCCGCTGGGTGGCGCATAAGGACAATGAGGGACACCGGACCGGATTCATGGAGCTCAACCGCGACATCACCGTTCGGAAGCTGGCGGAAGAGGCGCTCAAGGAATCAAACGCGCTTCTGGAGGCGCGCAATGCCGAGCTCGATTCGTTCAATTATTCGGTCTCGCACGATCTTCGCGGGCCTCTGCGCGCCATCGGCGCATTCGGCAGAATGCTTGGGGATGAGTACCGCGCACTTCTTGATGGATCAGGAAAGGTTTACCTGGAGCAGATATTCCGATCGACCGATCGGATGGCCCAGCTTATCGATGATTTGCTCAAACTCTCCCGGATTACCAGAACCGAAATCAAGCGAACCCAGGTGGATCTCGGCGGGATCGCAAAAACAATGGCACAGGATTTGAAGCAAGGAGATCCGGAGAGAAATGTCGAGTTCGTTATCGATGATATTGTTATTTTCGCCGATCGGGGGCTGATGATTATCGTAATTGAGAATCTTTTTTCCAATGCCTGGAAATTCACCTCACGGCGGCTCCACGCCAAAATTGAGTTTTCCTGCCGGCAGGAGGGGAGCCGGAGCGTTTATTTTGTGCGCGATAACGGCGAAGGATTCGATATGGCGCATGGCAGGAAGCTTTTCACACCTTTTCAAAGGCTACACGCCAATACCGATTTCCCCGGTACCGGCATAGGTCTTGCTTTAATTCGACGGATTATAGAGCGCCATGGCGGAAGTGTATGGGCCGAAGGGGAAGTTGGAAAAGGCGCGACAATTTCATTTGAAATCCCGGCGGCATTTTGATTTAAGAGAAATAGGGAGGGTAGATGGGGACCATGAGGAAGGCAATACTGGTTGTCGATGACGATCCTGCCGACATCTTTATCACCGAAAAGGCAATCACGAAGTTCTGGCCGAGCAGCTTCATCGAGCACGCCGGCGATGGCTGTGAAGCGATTAAATTAATCAATAACGGGCATCAGCCTGAACTGATTCTCCTGGATTTAAAGATGCCGGGCCTCGGGGGCCTGGAAGTTTTATCCGAAATCCGGAAGCTGGAAAAAACGCGTTATATACCCGTGGTCATGCTCACCTCATCGACGCTCGGCTCAGACCTTAAGGCTGCCTACGACGCCGGCGCAAACAGCTACCTCAATAAAACCCTCGATTTCGATTCTTTCACCGAAGAGATCAAGGCGGTGCTGCATTACTGGCTCGACCTCAATATGTCGCTTGCCGAAGCCTCATAAATAGATTTTTAAGCGTTAGACTCTATAATTAATTTGCGGATAGTGCCTCTGGTAGGGGAACCGCCTGCGGCGGTTCCCCCTGGTCGGAGCCGCGCAAAGCCGCGTCTCCGACTCACCCCTTCCTGCGGAAGGGGGAGGCGATGTCTGCCTCCGGCAGACGCCTTCCCCCTCCCGCAACGCCCTCTTTTAAGGTAGAAAACACAAATACGGCAAACCAAAACTGTTTAAGCGCAGATGCGTAAAATCAAAAGAATAAAAATCTTTCCCGCATCTACGCTTCTCAGCATAAACGCTTTTACGTATTTATCTCTTTTGACGTTGCGTTAGCGAGGACAGAGGGTGTCGGGAGGAGCGTAAGCGACCCCGACAGTGTTTCCAGACCAAGGCGAAGCCGCAGGGCTGGAAATACCGGCTCGGCTTTGCCGAGAGCCCGGCGGAGGCGCGCCGGAAGGCACCCTTCAGGGTGCCCTCCGGAACGCCCGGAAGTTGACTTTGATTTTGAATTTGTAATTTTTTTCGAATTTCATGGTATAATTGTCGAATACATTAAAATCCACCCGCCCAACCTGCCCCTCATCTCGGCAGGTAATCATAAAGACACCTCTGCGCTTCAGGGCATAAACCGACCTAAGGAATTCAAGCCTCATGATCGATGTAGTTCATGAAAAGGGAGCTCCGGACAGTCCCATTGCGATTATCGATCGATTCGGAACCGCGCTGGTCAACTGCAAAGATTTTGTGGAAATTCTCAAGCTTGCAGGCGAGGCGGTTCACGCACTGCTCCCCGAGGCAATGCTCTATATGAGCAGGGTATCGCCGGACGGTGCACATATGCAGGGAACCTGGCAATCCGGTTTTGATCGCTACCTCGATATTCTGACCGGCTTTTTCGGGATTGACCTGTTAAGGAAAAAATTTTCCCTTTCACGGGCTACCGCTGAGGAGCTGAAGTATTATCGAAACGGGAAGCTTCATCATTACGAGGACGGAATCCATAACCTTTCAATCCGTTCCGTGCCGAAAGCGGTATGTTTTGCCCTTGAAAAGGCTCTCAACCTCGGCGCTGTGTACGCTATCGGCTTCGCCTGGAACGACAAGCATTACGGGGCCCTGGTGCTGTTGCTCCAGAAAGGTAAGCAATTCCGGAATGCCGAAGCAATCGAAACCGTCGTTCATCTCGGGTCGGTCGGCATCCAGCGGGTTCTCGCCGAAGAGGCAATCAGACATTCCGAGGCCAAATACCGGACCCTGGTCCAGCAGTCGCACGAAGGGATCGGGATTTCCCGCGGTAACCGGCTGATTTTTGCGAATGAATCTCTCGCAAAGATTTTCGGATGCGATTCCGCCGAGGAGGCTATCCGGTATTCACAGCTCGATATTATAGCCCCCGACTCCAAAGCTTCGATACGCTCCCGGATGCGTTTAAGGGACCTCAACCTGCCGGTTGAGGGGGATTACGAATATAAAATTATCAGGAAGGATGGCAAAATCAGGGATATCAGCATTAAAACCTCGGTAATTGTCCTGGATGGCGAGAAGTGTATTCAGAGTTCGCTCATCGATAATACCGACTTGAAAATCGCCGGAGAAAATCGCAGCAGGGTGCAGAAGCTGGAGGCGCTCGGCACACTCTCAGCCGGCATTGCGCACGATTTCAATAACCTGCACATGGGCATATTCGGCTATATTGAATGTGCCAGGGAGAAAATTCGGGAGGATGTCCCGGTGCAATATCTGGAGAAGGCCCTGGCATGCATCGAAGAGGCGAAGGAACTCACTGCCAGGCTTATTACTTTTTCACCGGGGGGTGCCCCGGCGCTGAAGAATGCCGCAATTTTTCCCTTTGTCGAGGAAGCGATTACCGGTGCAATCAACGGTTCAGGCGTCACTCTTACCGTGGAAAAACAGGACGGTCTCACGCCCTGTCTTTATGATGAGAATCAGCTCAGGACTGTGCTGCAGGCCTTGACGCTCAATGCGGTCGAGGCCATGCCGGAGGAGGGAGGATCGTACTTTCTGCTGTCAATACCAACCTCGCTTCGGGCACCCATGGGGACCTCCCGGAGGGAAAGTATCTGCGCCTCTCTCTGGCCGACCAGGGCAGGGGGATTCCCGAAAGCGCGATGCCGCATATATTCGAACCCTTTTTCAGCACCAAATCCATCGGCAGCGGCCTCAATCTGGCTATCGCCCATTCGGTTCTCAAGCGGCACGGGGGAAGCATCGAGGTTGAATCGACGAGAGGGAAGGGCACGACGTTTCATCTCTACCTGCAGGCAGGCGGATAATAAATTTCGAATTTCGTTATTGCTCAGGTGGGGGAACCGCTATGGCGGTTCCCCCTGGCCTGAAGCCCCCCAAAGCGGGTCTTCAGGCACACCCCTTCCTGCGGGAATGCGCGGCTTTGTCTGCCTTCGGCAGA
>CAWDOZ010000109.1:0-24817 GCA_963803935.1 uncultured Fibrobacterota bacterium
TGGACAAAATGAGTGATAAGATTATGCTTGAATCGTTATGGGAATCCCAGAATGCTCCCTGGAAGGTCTGGAAGTGAAAGCGGGAGAACCGGGAAAATAGTCGAATTTTATCGTCAAGAAGAGGCTATGAGAGCGATTGCCACGGTCTATTTTTCATCCAGGGGCTATTTTCTGTGAGTGTTTCTCATCTATTTAAGATTGGAAAAGGCAAGGCTTTTGGATAAGAATGTCTCATATTTGAATGAAATTATCATTCTTACCCGGAAAAATACCGAATTCATTCGATTCCTTTTTATTGGAGCATGGAATACTGGTTTTGGATACCTTGTATTTGTAGCACTGATTTATTCCCCGTGGAAACTTCATTATGTTATCGTCTTGATAATAAGTAACATCATTACAATAACTAATGCTTATTTATGCTATAAGTTTTTTATTTTTAAAACGCGCGGAAATTATTTTAGCGAATATATCAAGTCTTATGTTGTATATGGAACAAATTTTTTAATCAACCTGGCGCTGCTTCCTTTTTTTGTAGAAATCCTGAAAATTCGCCCGGTGATCAGCCAAGCCATGCTGATACCGCTGACCGTTGTAATTAGCTATTTTGGGCATAAGCATTTTTCATTCAACAAAAAAATCAGGTGGCGGCAAACGCATGGTGATTTGCCCAGGATAATAAAATAAAAGGTTTGAATAATGCAAATAATATCGACAGGAATTCCCGGATGCTATGAAATTAAGCCATCTATTCATGAGGACAGGCGGGGAAGGTTTGTTAAAACATTTATCCGGGAAGAATTTGAAAAAAATAAATTGAGAACGGATTTTGAGGAAGAATACTATAGCTGCTCTGTGAAAGGCGTTATCCGTGGGCTTCATTTTCAGCTACCTCCGGAGGAAACCGCTAAATTAGTGTATTGCGTCAGCGGAGAAGTACTGGATGCAATTGTGGATCTTCGCGTAGGAAGCCCGACCTATAATTGCAATCTTACCTTTGATTTGACCGAAGTAAATGCAAAAATATTGTACCTTCCTGCCGGAATTGCTCATGGCTTCCAAGCGGTCAGCGAAAAGGCTATTCTTATGTATAAAGTGACTGCTCGCTATTCTCCTGCGCATGATTCTGGAATTTTGTGGAATTCGGCAGGCGTGCCCTGGATAGCGGAAAATCCAATCATATCGGACAGAGACATGGCATTGCCTAGTCTTCAGAATTTTCAAAGCCCATTTTTCTACAAATAGAGCGGAATATGAAAAAGAAGCCCACTGCCCTTTTGACCGGGGCGACAGGATTTATCGGATCACATCTCGCCAGGGTTCTTGTTAATGAAGGATGGAAAATTCATTGTCTTATTTGGGAAAAACAGCCGCAAATAGATGCATTAAAAGATATTCAAGAAAGGATTAAATTTCATTATTATAATGGCACTACAGAGAGCATGACTGACCTTATGAAGAAGGTCAAACCTGATATTGTCATGCACCTGGCTTCCCTTTTTCTATCGAACCATAAACCGGAGGATGTGACGCCTTTAATTTATAGCAATGTCCTGCTCGGTACCCAACTTGTCGAGGCGATGGTGCTCAATGACGTATCTGCGCTTATAAATACCGGGACGTCGTGGCAGCATCTCCATAATGAAGAATATAATCCTGTCTGCCTCTATGCAGCTACCAAGCAGGCCTTTGAATGCCTATTGAAATATTACACCGAGGTATCGCCATTGAAGGCAATTACCTTGAAGCTTTTTGATACCTATGGCCCCGACGATACGCGTAAAAAGCTTTTCAAGGTTTTGCGAAATGCGGAAGAAGGAAAGCCTTTTAAAATGTCGCCGGGCAAGCAATTAATTGATCTGGTTTTTATCGATGATATCGTCAAAGCATATTTAATTGCAGCAGACAGGCTGCTTCATAATAAAGCAGGGAAAATGGAAACCTATGCTGTTTCATCGGGCAGGTTGCTTACACTTAAGGAAATAGTTAAAATATACAAAAAGATAAGCGGAAGAAGATTGACCGTGCAATGGGGCGGGATTCCTTATCGGAAGCGTGAAGTTATGGTACCATGGACCAAGGGGAAAACGATACCCGGATGGAAAGCCGGAGTTTCCTTGGAGGATGGAATTGCGCTCATGGAAAATAGAGGACCGCTGCATTATATCGGCTCCTCAAATAGCCGGCAATAAATTTTGTTGTAAGCAAGCTGCAATATGCTGATATCCAGGATATGCAGGCAAAAAGGAGACTCTATGGCAGCCGATGGTGCGTCGAAAAAAGGTTTCAGAAAATAGGATAATGGAAAATCCTTTAATTTCAGTATGTATTCCTGTGTATAATTGCGAAGATTATATAAAGTTCGCTATTGATTCCGTATTAGGCCAAACATTCAGAGAGTTTGAATTAATAGTAATTGATAATTTTTCTACGGATAGAACATTGGCCATTGCAAGACAGTATGCGGATAAGCGATTGAGAATAATTGAAAATAAAAAAAATATCGGTGCAGAAGGTAACTGGAACCTTGCCCTTTCTGAAGCAAAAGGAGAATATATTAAATTATTATGCGCAGACGATATGCTTTATCCGGAATGTCTGGAAAAGCAGTATCGAATTTTGGCGAGTGAGCAAAATAAGGACATAGTACTGGTAAGCAGCCTCCGGAATGTGATCGATGAAAAAAATCATATACTGATGAAAAGAGGCTTCAAAAGCCATGGTAAAATATCAGGAATGAAAGCAATCAAAAAAAACATAAGATCCGGCGCAAACTTGATTGGTGAACCCTCGGCGGTACTTATGCGAAAAAGCGTTTTGAATAGGACCGGGGGGTTTTCCGGAACTATACCGTATGTAATCGATCTCGATCTCTGGGTCCGCATGCTCTTGTGGGGCAATTTATTTGTGGTCATTGAGCCTTTATGTTGTTTTAGAATATCCCGAGGATCCTGGAGCGTTGCTATCAGGAAAAGGCAGCAGAAGGATTTTATAAATTTTATAACGAAATTACGTAATGATAAGGCCTATGGAATTACTTTATTCGATTATGGCCTTGGGAGGCTTAATGCTGCGCTAAACGCGATTAAAAGGAAAATACTTTACAGAATAATTCAATATTGGCCTGACTTTAATTGATAAGAAGCGGACTATCCAAACAAAAACTGGCCAAGAACGACTGTAGCCAACTGCGATGCCGCAGAAGTTTGTTAGAGCATGGCGGAGTCCCTAGGAAAAAATGGCGAATATAAGCGATCGGAGCCTGTAGGAAAACATTTAAGCATAAAGAAGAGCTTTTATATATATTTTATTCGGCGATTTTCTCCAGTATAATTAGCCTTTTTGTAGTGCCTATGACGAAAAAAAAACGTAGCCATTCCACATCTCCCGGGCATGCATCGAAACCGCCTTCAATCGGTTCGCTGCAGGAAAAAGCATTCGGTTCCGGCCTGCTTGAAAAATTTCTCAATAATTATGGCATTTATATTGCATTAAGCCTCGTTCTTGTCATGTCCCTTATAATTTTCAGGGATTACCTGCTGTTTCAAAAGATTTTTTTGTTCCAGGATATAGGAAGCGATTCTATTACCGGCTATTACCCCAACCTTTTTCATATCGCGGAGTATCTGAAAACCGATGGAATTCCGCGATGGTCATTCAATCAGGGAATGGGACAGAATATATTTCCGATTTGTTTCTATGATCCTTTCAGCCTGCTGCTTGTTCTGTTGGGAAAAAGCAATATTGCATATGGCGTTGTGTATGTCATAATCCTGAAGATTATTTGTGCAAGCCTGTTATTTTATTTGTTTTTGCGCAAGCTGTCTGTTCCGGGTATAGTGGCTATTCTTGGAGCGATATCATATGGTTTCTCAGGTTTTAATATTGTAGCGGGACAGTGGCAAAATTTTTCTGCCGAAACGGTGGTGATTGCCCTCCTGCTTTATTCGTTTGAAAAATTGTACCAGGATGACAATTGGTGGCTCTTTCCGCTTGCAGTTACTGCTACTATGATAGTGCAGCCGGTTTTTATGTACCTGCACGGAGTATTGCTGGCAATTTATATCGTAGTAAGGCTTATTGAAGATGGAGCCTGGAAACCGGAAAAGTGGGCACCGCTTATGGCTAAACTAACGGGCCTGGGAACTCTTGGGATCCTTATCAGCGCCTTCATTGCGATTGCCCTTTTGCAGGAGATGCTCAATAGCCCGCGCGTTGGCGGAAATGCGTCCTATCATCAACTGATGGCTTCGTCACCAATATTTGGTTTCGCGGATGCATGGCAGAATATCACCTCCCTCACGAGGTTGTTTTCAGACGACCTCATCGGCATAGGTTCTAAATTCCAGGGGTGGGGTAACTATCTTGAGGCGCCCTTGTATTATTGCGGGCTGGTAAATCTTCTCCTGATTCCGCAGCTTTTCTCATTCCTCGATAAGAAACACAGGATTCTTTACACTTTATTGCTGGCAATCTTTGCCGTTCCGGCTGTTTTTCCTTTTTTTCGCCATGCACTCTGGTTATTTTCCGGCGACTACTTCCGAGGGTTCGGGCTTTTGGTAGTGGTTATCCTGCTTTTCTGCGCTGCCAGGGCCTTTTCCGCAATTGTCCGTACTAACCGAATCAACATAGCCCTTCTTTTCACGACACTTGCGGTGCTCATCGCCGCCCTGCATTTACCCTATCCCATTGATAAAGCGCACCCGGTGATCATCGATGAATCCTTGCGGTTTATTATCGACGGTCTGCTCATAGGGTATGCATGTCTGCTCACTTTACTGAGCTTCCCGAAGATTAAAACAATAGTTTTGTCGCTGATTGTAGCATCCAGCTGCGTCGAATTGGCCTATTCCGCGTGCCTTGCGGCGGATACCCGGCCGGTAATCACCGACGAAATTGTGAAAAACCGCGCCTGGTACAATGATATCACCAACGATGCCACAGATTACTTGCATAAAATCGATGGATCATTTTACCGGGTTCATAAGAACTATCCTTCCGGTACTGCAATGCATTACAGTATAAACGATGCTAAAGTTCAACATTTTTTCGGGTTACTGTCATATCATTCCTTCAATCAGATTAATTATGTGCGGTTTTTAGGTGAAATGGGACTTATCGACGATTCCAACGAGTGGCAGACACGGTGGATCGGGCCATCCATTGCCTACGAAAAGAGGCTGCATTCGTTTGTCAGTCTGAAATATCTTTTGTGGAAAGGTTCCGGTTTAAATTGGAAAGCACTTCAATTGGATTCCATCGCGACCTTCGGAGATATTTCTGTCTATAAGAATTTGGATTATTTGCCGCTGGGCTATACCTTTGATAAGTACATGCCGTATGCGGAATTCCACCCTCTGAGTAAGGAACAAAAGGTTGTTGCGCTCCAGAAAGCTTTCATCATCAAGGACGATTCGGCAATCAAAAACCGGTTCCCAATGTTGGCCGTTTCTGAGGCTGTGGCGCCGTATCCCCTGGAGAATTACAAGGCGGATCTTGCCTTGCGAAGGGCGGATACGCTCGCTATCGATACATTCAGACAGAATTTTATTAGAGGGTCAATTACCACATCAGGGAGCAAAATGCTGTTTTTCTCCATTCCATTTGACAAAGGATGGACAGCGAAAATAGACGGCGTTCGGGCAAAGATTTACCTGGTTGATATCGGGTTTATGGGTATTCCCTTGGAAAGGGGATCTCATTCCGTTGAATTGCGGTATTGCCCACCTCATTTTTTCCTGGGTTTGTGGATTTCCATTGCTGCAATTCTGGTTTATATAATAACCATGAAGGCGAAAACTACAATAGATATGAAACGGAGGGACGCTGCTGCAGCACAATGAGGCTCCGCAAACCATGATAAACAAAAAATTTTGGCAAAATAAAAGAGTATTTATAACCGGTCATACCGGATTCAAGGGCTCATGGCTCAGCATTTGGCTCCGGGCTCTCGGGGCAAAAGTCACCGGGTTTGCCCTGGATCCGCCAACCGAGCCGAATTTATTCGAATCGGCAGGTGTTGGATCGATTGTCCAATCCATCATCGGGGATATCCGGAATCAGGAGATATTGCAGAAGGCGATCTCAGCTGCAAAGCCTGAAATTGTATTCCATCTGGCGGCCCAGCCGCTTGTTCGGGCTTCCTATGCCAATCCGGTCGAAACCTATGCCATTAATGTCATGGGTACGGTCAATCTACTTGACTCGATAAGACGGTATGAAGGAGTTCGCGCTATAGTTAACGTTACCACGGACAAAGTCTATGAAAATCGCGAACGAATCTGGGGTTACCGTGAAAATGAGTCTCTTGGCGGGTTTGATCCCTATTCCAACTCCAAGGCATGTTCTGATCTGGTGACGGCAGCGTATCGTAGCTCATTTTTTGAGGGGAAAATCGCTATTGCCACTGCACGCGCCGGCAATGTTATCGGCGGGGGAGACTGGGCCGACGATCGCCTCATTCCCGACTCCATGCGTGCCCTCATAAAGAAGAAAAAAATTGTCATCCGAAGCCCGGATTCAGTGCGGCCCTGGCAATTTGTTCTGGAACCGCTTGCGGGCTACCTGATGCTGGCAGAAAGACTCTATGCTGCTGATGGCACCTCCTTCAGCGCAGCCTGGAACTTCGGGCCGGATAGCCGGGACGAGCAGCCTGTTTCATGGATTGTTAAAGAAATCTGTCGTCAGTGGAGCGCTGGTGCGGGTTATATTATAAATAGAAAGCCAGGTGATCCCCACGAAGCCGGGCGCCTTACTCTGGACTGCTCGAAGGCTAAACTTTTGTTAGGATGGCGTCCGCGATTATCGCTTGAAAATGCCCTTGAGATGACCGTAGAATGGTATAAGGAATATTATAAAGGGAAGAAAATGCATGCTGCATGTCTGGACCAGATAAGAAGTTATGAAAAATTGCTGAACTGAGACCTTCCCGGTTGTTTCGCATAAGGGTGATGCGATGCACGTATTGGTTACCGGCACTTGGGCAAGATTCAAGCACAAGGCCGAGATGGATTTGAAAGGATCGAATGCATGGTACCTGAAGCTAATCCGATTTCCATATCAACGGTTACCCCGGTTTACAGCGGACAAGTATATCTTCAGGGTCTTGTAGAAGCATTGGCACGGGTTCGCGAGGAGTGGAGAGCCAACGGCTTGCCAATCGATCTCGTGGAGTCTATTTTTGTCAATGATTCCGCCATTGATGATTCCCTCTCCGTCCTCCTGGCGCTCCAGGAAAAATTTGATTGGATTCAGATTGTTACTTTGTCCAATAATTTCGGCCAGCATTCCGCTACGGTAGCCGGCATTCTTCATAGTTGCGGCGACTGGGTGATTTCCATTGATGAAGATTTGCAGCACGATCCGAAGTATTTCGTCCGGCTCTTCGAACGTGCCGTTACGGATGGTTCCGATGTCGTATACGCAAAGCCGGAAAGCCGGGTGCATCAGTCCTTCTGGCGGGATCAGGGCTCAATACAGTATAAGAAAATTCTTTCGATCCTTACCGCCAACCCTCATATTCCCTCGTTCAACAGCTATCGTTTAATGCGGGGTTCAATTGCCCGGGCCGTGGCGAGCGTATGCTCTCACGAAACGTATTTTGACATTGCACTCTGCTGGTTTACAGGGCGCATCGGTACGATAACGCTTCCGTTGCATGACCGGCGTTATGCGATTACCAAAAAAAGCGGGTATAGTTTAAAAAGGCTCCTGAGCCATGCCCGCAGGATGGTTATTTCCTCTCCGGGGAAAGTGCTTCGGGCCGGCGCATTGGTCGGCATTCTTGCAACTATGTGCAGCTTGCTGTTTGGAACCGTGACACTGGTTCGAAAAATCATCGCTCCTGATTCAATCCAGGTTCAGGGTTGGACGTCGACATTCCTGATTGTTATCTTTTTCGGCGGGCTGACTACCTTTCTTATTGGTGTCATGATGGAATATATAACCAACATGCTTCTCCACGCTCAGGGCAAACCCGCCTTTTATGTTGTTGACCGATCTTCCGATGCAAGGATTTCTTCCTGGTTTAAAAATGAGAAATGAGCGATGTATCTTCTGCACAACCTAAATGAGCGCAGAAAAATCATCGCGCTTTTCGGCGAAGGGTTAATAGGCTCTTCCATTGTCGGCGCGCTTCCCCGGCAGTTCACCCTGGAATCCATTCCATTTGATTATGATAAGCCTGAAGAACAGGCGTCGCAATTGCGAGGAATTACTGCCCGGATTCTACAGCTTAGTGCCGATATCCCGGAGGATCTTTATGTGGTGTGGAGCGCAGGGAAAGCAGGCTTTTCCGCAACCGAATCGGATGCCGAAGCCGAGCTGGCAATCTACCGACGGATCCTTGATTTTGCCTGTTCATGCGCCAATTTGCCCTCGATAAAAAACTGCTCCATGTATTCAACGTCATCAGCAGGTGGACTCTTTGAAGGCCAGAAGCTTGTTACCCCGTCATCAAAACCGAATCCCCTGCGCCCCTATGGTCGGTTGAAACTTGCAGAGGAAGAGATGCTGCTTTCTTCGTCCGAACGAATTCAAAAAAAAATATTCCGTCTCAGTACCGTCTTTGGGCCCATGAAAAAAGGCTTCAGATTCGGACTGATCTCAACGCTTATTTATAACGGTGTTTGTCATAAGGTCAGCCGGATAGTTGGAAATTCCGCTTCATTAAGAGATTATATCTGGAATATCGATGTCGGGCGGCATATGGTGCGGGAGCTTCTGGATAATTCCAGCGACCCAAAAACCGTCCTTGTTCATCTTGCATCGGGAAAACCCACCTCAATAGATGAAATAAAACACATCATCGAAAAAATTCTCAATAAAAAATTATTCATCACCTTTATAGATGCGAACGAAAACAGCAGTGATATTACTTTTTCAAAAACGATACTTCCCGGTAATTGGCAGCCAGTAGACATTCAAACCGCTGCACAGTCAATTTATAACGACTGGAAAAAGGATGGCGGCGTACTTTGAGAAGGCATCAAAATGACGTTCTGCGCGTAAAGCAATACCGATAATCCCCCGCCTCTCGACTGCACTACCCGGAGAGCGGCTCCAGCCTGCCGGCATTCCGCAGGAAACATTCCGTTCGTACAATCATGAATCCCGAAAAGGCAGTGCCGGGAAAGAGCGCCTCGATGAGCTCGGCGGGTTTGCAGGTTTTGCCGGGTTCCAGCGAGAGGAGTGCCTCGATGCCGGGAACTGTGCGATCGGTAAAGGTGAGGCCGAGAATGAGCGGCCTGAGCTCCTTGATCTTTGCCTTGCCGTCCCTGATAACCGTGACGGGCAGCGAGGTCCGGGCAACCGCGTTTCCGACCGCGAGGCGCATGGCTTCCGCATCTTGCGTGTCGCCGATCGGCTCGATCCGGTAGGTTGCTGCGACAATTGAAGAAGACAGTGACGGCGCGTGTTCGGCAACAGGGCGGCATGAGAGCACCCGTAAATCATGCGGGAGCATGGTATTGAGGATCAGCGGATCCATCTGCAGCCGCTCGCCGGTCATCATATCGAAGCCCTCCGCCTTCCCGAGGACCGCAAAGGGCAGGGGAGGGCCGAACGAGACCCGGGGATGGGGCTGGAATCCTTGTGTAAAGAGTACGGGAAAGCCCAGGGCCGTCGCCGCCCGGTGGACCGCTGCCGCCATGTCGATGTGGCCGAGGAACCGTACCGCCGATCCCTTACTGTAGATAAAACGGTAGCGGAATTGACGGCCGGGCGCTGCAGCCGCCGGCTTGACAGGTGTATCGGCAGCGAGGTTTGCGACCGCAGGGGTGGCTGTGTCCGCCGCAGCCATTCCCGGTCCTTCACAGGCTCCGCAGAGGCTGCACGACCCGGTGCGGCAATCGGGAGTCGGCGTTTCGGAGCGCGACAGTTCGCGCTCCCGGAGAAGAAATCCGGGTGAAACGCCGGTATCGATAACCGACCAGGGAAGCTTGCTGTCAAGTGGCAGTTCCCGGCAGTAGTCCGCAAAATTGATAGCTGCCGCCGCTGCGGCGCGCTCCCATCGGCCAAAATCGAACATTTCGTCCCATCCGTCGAATCGGCTGCCGCTTTTCCATGCCGCATGAATCATGTCGCCGACTTTGCGATCACCGCGCGCCAGCACGGATTCGAGAAGCGTCACCTGAACGTTGCGGTACGAGACTTTCACGTTTTTCAGATGACGCAGGGCATTCTTGATCGTCATATTCTTGCGCTGAAGCGAGGTGAGGGATTCCATGGCTTCCCATTGGAACGGCGTCTGCGGCTTGGGCGAAAACGGCGACAGGGAAACATTGATCTGCCGCCGCTGTGAGGCGCTGCGGGCCATTCCGGCAATTTTCAACACCATGCCGACGATCCCCTGGATGTCCTCATCCTGTTCTGTCGGCAGGCCGATCATGAAGTACAGTTTTATGGTCTGGACATTGCGGTCCAGGAGCGTTTGCACGGTGGAAAAAATCACCTCGTCGGAAAAATCCTTGTTGATGACCCGCCGCAGGCGGTCGCTTCCCGCCTCGGGCGCTATGGTCAGCGAGTTGACCGGAGCGACATCGGTCAGGAGGGCGAACTGGTCGGCGGTCAGGGCATCGATACGGGTCGAGGGAAGCGCAATACCGGCGCGATACCGCTCCTTGAGCGACCCCGCAGATTTCAGGAGCGCGCTCAGGTGCGAATAGTCGGCGGTGGAGAGGCTTAACAAACCGATATCGCGCCACCCGGTGGTCGCGATGCAGCCCTCGATTTCCCTCAGGAGCGCATCAGGGTTCCTCTCGCGAACCGGTCGGTAGTAGGTCCCGGCCGAACAGAAACGGCACCCGCGGGTACATCCCCGCATGACTTCGACCGCAAGCCGGTGGTGAACGATATCGATGATCGGCACCAAAGGCTTCGAGGGATAGTTATCGCCCTTGAGTGCAGAGATCCCGGCCGCCTTGACAACAGGGTAGTCCCCAGCCACGGGCACGACGAACCCTCCCTGCACGGTGGATTTATAGAGCGAGGGAACATACGCTCCCCTGATGGCGGCAAGCCCGGCGAGCGTTTCCGCTCGGGAGAGCTTCGCTCCTTTATTGTGCTCAAGCAGGCGGCAGATTTCGACAATCGCCTCCTCGCCGTCGCCGATGACGCAGGCATCGACAAAATCGGCGATCGGCTCGGGATTGCCCATGCACGGTCCGCCGGCGATGACGATCGGGTCGCCCTCGCCCCGGTCGCGCGAGTAGACCTCGAGTCCGGCGAGATCGAGCATATTGAGCATGTTGGTGCAGTGCAGTTCGTACTGGATCGAAAACCCCAGCCAATCCGCTTCCTTGAGGGGTGCGAGATATTCGAGGCAGTAAAGCGGGATACCAAGTGTGCGCATCCGCTCCTCGGCATCGGTCCAGGGATGGAAGCAGCGCGAGGCGGCCCATAAAGGGTTCCTGTTAACAATATGATACAGGATCTGCAGCCCGAGGTGGGACATGCCGATGTCGTAGAGGTCGGGGAAGCAGAGCACTCCGCGCAGATTTACGGCAGAAAGATCCTTGATGATGATATTCAGCTCGGCACCGACGTAGCGCAGGGGTTTTTCGACGAAAGGGAGGAAATCCCGGTCCAGAATGGTTTTGAGTTGGGTCATGGGGGGTAAAAATAGGTTCCGCGGAACATAGGTCCTCGGGTGGGGATGGGAATATGTCTGACCTGTGGAGCATTGCCGACAGTCCCCCGCAACGCAGACATCATTTAATCTTATTTATTGTAACCCCTTCCCGCTCCAGAAGCCTGACCTTAAGCTCCACTTCCGGTCCTTCCTGCTTTCCCATGAATCCTCCCGCCGACCCATCGCTTTTTATGATCCGGTGGCAGGGGATGATGAGTGGCAGGGGATTATTCCTCATTACTGACGCAGTAGCGCGGGCGGCTCTGGAATTGCCTGCCAATTTCGCCAGACCTGCATAGGAGATAGTTTGTCCCCAGGGGATAGTGCGGGCGGCCAAGAGCGTTTTTTCTGCAAAAGGCAGGCAATGGGCGAGATCGATGGGAATATCTGATAAGTCTTTGATTTTTCCGTCTAAAAAAGCGATAATCGCCTTTTTCACCGTGGTCATGAACGGGTCGGCTGTCGAGTTGGTCAGCCCCGGAGAGGGCTGGTTCAGAACGACTGAAACAATCCTCGGACCTGCGCTACTCGTATTGATCGAAAATGAAACGGTGCAGATCGAATGGGAAATGAATCCACTTTTTATGGAATCGCAGTTCAATGGTTCGAATTTCATATTTAAAAGATAGCCCCTGAAGTGCTGCCGGCACCAATCCGGGTTTGATCATTCGCATATTTCCTGCTGGCTTTTCATGCAATTAAATGATATATTTACTCGGGTAGTATTTTCTATTTTAACTCGTTGTGATATACACCGGTTGTATGTGAAGGATAAAGTTTCGTCTCACCGGCATAAACGTCGAAATACGATAGAAAGGGAGCTTATTTTGTCAATCGAATTTCTTTCCGACCTCGAAAATAAAGTCGATGCCATAATCGGCAATTACGAACAGCTTCGGCAGGAAAATATCGCCCTGAAAAGCGCACTTGATGCAAAGGCAGCCGCGCTTGCGGAACTAGAGGGCGAAAACCTGTTACTCAAAAACAATCTCAGCGAGCTTCAAGCCGATAGTCAGCGGCACCAGGATAAGCTTAAGGCCGCCGCAGAGAAGGTCCAGGGGCTGATTGCAAAGATAGAAGGTGTTTAAAGGTTCGTGATGCAGTAGCATCAGGCGACAGGGAGCAGTGAATGGGTTCATCATCGGAAAGTGTACGCGTTGTTATTTTCGGTGCGGAATATTCTATAAAGGGCGATGTCGACTCGGAAATGACCCGGCAGGTCGCCCGCTATGTTAATTCCAAGATGGCGGAAGTTCATGAATCGACAGCATCGCGCGACAACATCAAAATCGCCGTCTTATCCGCGCTGAATATCGCAGGGGAGCTATTTGACCTGAAAGCCAAACAGGAACAGGGTGCTCAAAGCATAGCCGAAATAACCGATCGACTGGAAACAATTTGCAGGCGCATCGATGTCGCCTTGCAATAAGATCGAAGGAGCACTCCGCCCTCTCTGACTGCAACTTTTCCGTATGTGCCCGCCTTGGCGGGCAGGCTGTCCGCTCCGTCGCGGCCGGCTCGTGACGCAGAAAGCTTTACCCTCCTCGTGTAGCCCGGCAGGTATTTGATCCTGTCGCGCTTATCGCCTGATAGCCCGCATCATCCTTTGCATTGCGCAGCAGCGTGGTTTACCGCATTGCCGATTTATTTGATATACCAGGGTTTCGAGATGGTTCGATCCCTTTAATCATAGATTTTTCACCGTTTTCAGGATTACAGGAGGTCATATATGGCAGCTATTGCCGGATTGATAGCCTTGATTGCAGTAGTCAGTCTGGTCCTTGGATTTGCCGCCGGCCATTTCTGGCGCGCACTGACGGACCGGAAATATAAGGAGACCAGGGAGCGCCAGGCCAGGCAGGAATCGGATATGATTCTCAAAGAGGCCCGGCAGGAGGCGGAACTCCAGAAAAAAACCGCAATTCTGGAGGCAAAGGATGAGTGGTTCAAGGCCAAAACCGATTTCGAGCGGGAGTCTTCGAAAGTCAGAGAAGCCATCCGGCAGGACCAGGCTCGGGTAAAGGAAGCCGAGATAGAGGTTCGTCGTCGCGAGGAGACCATCACCAAGCGGGAAACCGAATTCGCTGCCAGGGAGAACTTCCTGAATACCAAGGAAAAAACGCTCAGGACCAAGGATAACGAGCTCTCGCGGCTTGTTTCCCAGGAGAACGAAAAGCTCGAAAAGATCTCCCATATGACCCAGGATGAGGCAAAGAAGATTCTCATGGAGAATCTTGAAAGCCAGGTTCGCTATGAGAGCGCCCAGATGATCAAGGAAATCAAGGACCAGGCAAAAAACGATGCCGAGCGGGAAGCCAAGGAAATCGTGGTGCATGCCATCCAGCGATGCGCCGCAGACGCAACTATCGAATCCACCGTATCGGTCGTGCACCTGCCGAGCGATGAGATGAAGGGTCGTATCATCGGCCGCGAAGGACGGAATATCCGGTCTTTCGAAGAGGCTGCAGGGGTAGACGTTATCGTTGACGATACCCCTGAGGCGGTGATCCTGTCCGGGTTCGATCCCATTCGTCGTGAGGTTGCGCGGATGGCGCTTGAAAAATTGATCAGTGACGGTCGCATCCACCCGGGCCGTATCGAGGAGCTCATCAAGAAGAGTGAAAAGGAGCTCGAAAAGAGCATGAAGGATGTGGCCGAAGAGGTCATATTCGAACTCGACGTTCATGGGCTCAAACCGAACCTGGTCGAATTGCTCGGCCGGCTGAAATATCGTACCTCCTACGGTCAGAATGTCCTGCAGCACAGCAAGGAGGTGGCCATGCTGGCTGGGCTCATGGCTTCCGAACTCGGGCTGGACGCCAAGACCGCCGTTCGCGCCGGGCTCCTGCACGACATCGGAAAGGCGATCGACCGTGAAACCGAGGGAACGCACTCCCAGCTCGGCGCGGAACTTGCAAGCAAGAGCGGTGAAAATGAGGTCATCTGCAACGCCATCGCCGCACATCATGAGGATGTGGCGCCGATTTCGATCTATCCGATTCTTATCCAGGCCGCGGATACCATTTCCAGCACCCGGCCTGGTGTCCGGCGTGAAACGCTGACCAACTATGTCAACCGCCTCACCAACCTTGAAGAGATTGCCGATTCCTTCCGCGGGGTCAGCAAGGCATATGTCATGCAGGCCGGTCGCGAGATGCGGGTCATGGTCGAGCCGGAGCAGATTAACGACGCGCAGGCCGAAGAACTGGCGGGCCAGATTTCCAAAAGGATCCAGGAGGAGATGGAGTATCCGGGCCAGATAAAAGTGACCATCATCCGGGAGTGCCGTTATACCGAATATGCGAAGTAGCTGTGATGCCGCATGCTGTTTCGGCGGCATGCGGCAAGGTTTGATACAGGGAAGGGGTGATTGCCTATGAAGATCCTTTTTGTCGGCGACGTTTTCGCCGACATCGGCAGACGGGTGCTGTCCGAGCGGCTTGAATCCCTCATCGCCGAGCAAGGCGTCGACTGTTGCATTGCTAACGGGGAAAACGCCGCGGGCGGGCACGGGATGACCGGCAACCTTGCCCGAAAGATGCGCAAGTACGGCGTTGCCGCCATTACGGGAGGCAATCATTCGTTTACCTTTCCCGACAATGATCCCTCCTTCATGAACGAGCCGCATATCCTGCGGCCGCTCAACTATCCTCCCGGCAATATCGGTCACGGGTCAACGCTCCTGACGCTGCCGGACGGCCGTACGGTCGGAATCGTGAACCTCCAGGGGCGCACCTTCCATCGCGAAATAATCGACTGTCCTTTCCGGACCGGCAAGGCTGCCGTTGAGTCGCTCAGGGAAAAGACGAGCATCGTCATCGTAGATTTCCACGCCGAAACGACCAGCGAGAAGCTCGCCTTCGCCTCGATGGTAGACGGACGCGCGAGCGCCGTCATCGGAACCCATACCCATGTTCAGACTGCCGATGAGCGAATTCTCGCCAAAGGCACCGCCTTCATATCGGATGTCGGCATGACCGGGCCCGAAGACTCGATCATCGGCATGAAAGCTGAAGGGGTTCTGCGGCGGTTTCTCCTGCAGACGCCGGTGCGCTTCGAACCGGCGGGAGAGGGCCCGATGCTCAACGCCGTTGTGGTAGTCGTCGACGACGACACCGGAAGGGCGCTATCGATCCGGCGGGTCTTCGAGCGCATCAGGTTTTCCCTCTAACCGTCCGATTACCTCTGCCATGATCGATTCGCCCTTCGACTTCCTCCAGCCTGCGAAAGCCGAGCGGCCCTACACGGTCAGCGAAATCAATGACGGCATCATTGCTATTCTGGAGTCGCATAATACGGTTGTCTGGGTCGAAGGCGAGATCTCGAACTGGCGGGTATCGTCCAACGGTCACTGCTATTTCAAACTGAAGGATTCCGAAAGCCAGATTCCGGCGGTGCTGTGGCGGACGGCCGCGGCTTCCCTTCCCTTTACCCCGGAGGATGGTCTCGCGGTACTGATTATTGCGACAATCCGTGTGTACAGGAAGGCGGGCTATTATCAGCTCGATGTCCATCGCATGGAACCGCGGGGCAAGGGAGCGCTCTACCTTGCCTTCGAGCAGCTTACCCGGCGCCTCGAAAAGGAAGGGCTCTTCGATCCCGACCACAAGAGGCCCCTGCCGCAATCCATCGGAAGACTCGGCGTCGTTACCTCAAAGCAGGGAGCCGCCATCCGGGACATCGTAAAGGTCCTGGCGTCGCGGGCGCCGCAGATGGATGTCGTGCTGGTCGATGTGCCGGTTCAGGGTGATACGGCGGCGCCTAAAATCGCCGCAGCGCTTGCCTCGCTGAACGAGTGGGGAATGGTCGATGCCATCATCGTCGGACGGGGCGGCGGGTCGGTGGAGGACCTCTGGCCGTTCAACGAGGAGGCGGTGGCGCGGGCAATATACTCTTCGTCAATACCGGTTATCTCCGCAGTCGGCCACGAGATCGACTTCACCATTGCCGACTTCGTCGCCGATATCCGCGCGCCGACGCCCTCCGCTGCGGCGGAGCGGGCATCCTCGGACCGGCAGGAAAACCGACGGTACTTCGACCAGGCAGCGCTGCGATTCTCCGCAACCGCCGCCGGTTATTTCAGCCAGGCACAGGAACGGTTTGAAGACGTCCTCTGCAACCGCAGTCTGCGCAGGCCGCTTGATCTCATCAGGGAGGGGCAGCAGACGCTTGACGATGAGGTTTCCGGTCTCCTTCGCGGGTTCGGGGACCGGGTGGAATCTGCCGGCGATCGCCTTGCGGCCGGAGCAGCACGGCTCGATGCGCTGAGCCCGCTTGCGGTGCTGAAACGGGGATACAGCGTCGTATCGGCAGAGGACGGTTCGATCATTCGCTCTGCTTCGCAGCTCGCGGCCGGGAAGGCGGTACGAATGCGGTTCCATGAGGGCGGCGCTGCGGCAACAGTGACATCGATCACCCCCTGACATCTATTTTTACAACCAATACAAAGCCGGAGGAATGCATGGCGGGAAATCGTACTCCGAAGGGCCCGGAAACCGGGAGCGGCCGTGAACCGACCTTTGAGGCCGGGCTCACCGAGCTCGAGAATATCATCGGCCGTCTTGAAAGCGGCGAACTCTCCCTTGACCAGGCGCTTGGCCTCTTCGAACAGGGCATCGGCCTGCTCCGGATATGCGACGGTCACCTGAAAAACGCACGGGGCAGAATTACCGAGCTTATCAAGGGAGAAAACGGCGAGTACGTCGAAAAGGTGCTCGGGGCATCTCTCGAATCCTTTATTACGAAAGAAAAGACCGATGAGTGACCTGAACGAATACATGAAGCGCGTGGCTGACCTCACGGACAATGCCCTCAACCGGTTGCTTCCCGGAGAGGAGTCCTATCCGCCCTCCATTCACCGGCTCATGCGCTACAGTACCTTTGCAGGCGGCAAAAGGATCCGCCCCTGCCTTACCATGGCGGCCTGGGAGGCCTGCGGGGGCGCATTCGGCGATCCGCTTCCCGTGGACGCGGGCGCTGCAATCGAAATGCTCCATACCTTTTCGCTCATCCATGACGATCTTCCCTGCATGGATGACGACGATTTCCGGCGCGGAAAGCCCACTGCCCATCGCGCTTTCAATGAGGCGCTCGCCGTGCTTGGCGGCGACGGACTCTGCATCATCGCCTTCGAGGTGCTCGCCCGGCTGGGAAGGGCCGATGTCATTGCCGAAATCGCCCGCGCCCTCGGGACGGGCGGCATGATCGGCGGCCAGGTTGTCGACATCGAATCCGAGGGCAAACCGGTCAACCGGCAGGTTGTTGAATATATCCACGAAAAGAAAACCGCGGCCCTGCTCCGGGCAAGCGTCACCATCGGCGCAATGCTGGCCGGTGCTCCCGCGCCGCTCACGGCAAAGCTCGCCGCCTACGGGAGCAGCGTCGGAATCGCCTTCCAGGTCGTCGACGATATTCTTGACGAAGAGGGGACCACCGAACAGCTTGGCAAGGATGCGGGGTCCGACCGCGAGCGGGGCAAGGCCACCTTCCCGGCGGTCTGCGGCATGGACGAATCCAAACGCTATGCCGAAAAGCTCATCCGGACGGCCTGCGACGAAATCGCCTTTCTCGATGCGAAGGGCGCCATGCTCAGGGAGCTCGCCGAATATATCCGAGTACGGATTTTCTGACATGGCAGTCGCACCCCCGAAAGGCCTGAACGGAAAAACCGTGCTCGTAACCGGTGCATCCGGCGCCATCGGACAGGCAATCGCCAGGGCAGCGGCCAATGAAGGGGCGAACGTGATCGCGCATTGCAGTCGCCCGGGAACCGTGGACTCGCTCTGCCGCGAGCTTGAGGGGCTCGGTGTATGCGCCTTCGCCATCGATGCGGACTTCAGGAAACCCGACGCTGCAGAAACGCTTTTTTCCGCGGCTCTCGAACGGTGCGGATGCATCGACCTGCTGGTCAACAGCGCTTCTGTTTTTCCCGGGGACACCCTGCAGAGCGTCACCCTCCCTGATTTCAATGGCTCGATGCTGGTCAACGCCTGGGCGCCTTTAGTGCTCGGGCGGGCCCTGAGCCGGTTGACGGGCTCCGGCGCGGAGGGCGGCAAAGCCATAGTCAACCTCCTCGATACCCGGATCGT
Organism: uncultured Fibrobacterota bacterium; assembly: GCA_963803935.1. GTDB lineage: Bacteria > Fibrobacterota > Chitinivibrionia > Chitinivibrionales > Chitinispirillaceae > BOG-1184. The sequence goes on from CAWDOZ010000109.1 coordinate 18,718, forward strand.
CGGGGGCGATGCTGCCCACGCAAGCTATATCCTGAGCAAGCATCTCCTCGCCGCCCTTACCGGCATGATGGCGCGGGAGTTTGCGTCTGCAATCCGCGTGAATGCGGTCGCGCCGGGACTCATGGCCTCGGCCAAGGCGGGAGACGTCGGGACCTCTGCAGCAGCGGCGAAAAACCTTCCCCTCAAGCGGGCGGCGCATCCCTGCGAGGTCGCCGACGCGGTCATGTACCTCCTGAAAAGCAGGAGCGTGACCGGCCAGGTGCTCTATGTCGACGGAGGAAGGCACCTGCGCGGATCCCCCCGAACCTCGCCACGATGCCGTGAACAACGAACCGTCGCGAAGGGGAACCGCCATGCCGAAAGTATCCGTCGTCATCCCTACCTTTAACCGATGCAAACTCCTCATGCGGGCGCTCGAAAGCGTTCGCGCCCAGACAGTGCACGAACCTCGAAATCATCGTTGCGGACGACGGCTCCACCGACGGCACGGACAAGGCGGTCGCGGCGCTTGGAACGGATGCTATCCGCTATGTCAAACTCGCCGGGAACCGGGGCGGCAATGTTGCGCGCAATGCAGGCATCGGCATGGCACAGGGGGAGTTCATCGCCTTCCTCGATGACGATGACGTATGGGAACCCGGCAAATTGCAGGCGCAGCTCGATGCGGTCGCCGCCGCGCCCGGGGCAGACTGGTGCCGCACCGGTTTCGGTATTTATTCGGTAGGCGGCCGATTCGAGCGGTATGTATTCATGAAGCCGCCCTTCCCGGACGACCATAAGGCGATCCTGAGCGACAACTTCATCGGCGGAACATCCTCGATACTGGTAAAGCGGGATTGCCTCGAAGCAATCGGCGGTTTCGACGAAACCCTGCCCGCGCTCCAGGACTGGGATCTATACATGCGCCTGACAGCGCACGGCTGCCGGCTTACGGGAGTCGATGCGATGCTCGTCCGCTACTTCAAGACCTACGTCAAGGGAAGCGTGTCCGGCAGCTTCGGCCGTTACAAGGAGGCAGAGGCGCTCCTGCGGCGGAAATACCGGAGCGACCCGTATTACCGCCTGTTCGACCGGCGGCTCAGGATTATCGAACTGAAGCGGCTGTTCAAATCCCGGCCGTTCCTCGCCGAGGCACTTCGCAGCTACGCCCGCCGTATTTACTTCCGGAAGGGATAGCATCAATCGCCGGGTTTAACCGGCGCGGGCTTTTTGACGGGCGAAATCGCGCAATACAGTGCCAGTACCGGAACAAGCGGCAGGAAATACTTCTCCCAGTGCAGATACGAAAAAGGCATGACGGCCAGGAATGAAAGGGTTGCCAGGCCGGGAAACACGGAGACGTCTGTTTTTCGCCGCCGGATAGCCTGCACGAGGTCGATTCCTATCGTAAAACATACCGGAAGCGCAAGAGTAAACAACCCGAAAAATACCCAGTGCTCGAACCGCTCTCCGGGAAAGCGCCGCAGCAGGTGGTGGAAATAGCCGACCGTTGTTTTGTTTGCGTCAAGGGCTACCGCGGAGGCAACAATCGGAAAAAGCAGGTACCAGAATCCGCATATAAGGGAACCGATGAGGATACGTGCATTCCGGTAGAAGCGGTTCCGGTATACCGCTACGGAGCGGAAGCGTATAGACGGAAATGAGCGTTATGTAAAGCGTCAGCGAGTTCGGGTGGAAGCGCGGACCTCCCGATATATACAGGCTCTTATCGGCATTATCCGGATTTAACCCGTGCCAGAGGACAAAGAGCGCGGCCGCGGGAATCGTCGCCGCCAGCAGTGCGGCTGCCGGAGCACGCCAGGGCACTCCTTTTCCGCTGTTCCGGATTCCGTCAAGGATGAAATACAGGATGCCTGCACCAACGGCAAAAATGAAATATTGACGGCATAAGAGTCCGGCCGCGGCCGAAATAAACAGCAGTACCGAGTTCCGGCGCACGACGCCAATCATGAAAAACGCCAGGGAAAGCATCATGAGCATATCGGTATAGACAAAAACGCCTGCCCCGGCCATGTAGGGGTTCATGGCAAGCAAAAGGACCAGCAGGAAGGACACCTTGCGGTCGCGCACGGTCAGGAAGAACAGATACTGGAATGCCATGAGCGTGACGGCGGTAATGCACAGCGAAAAGAGCCGCAGGACAAAAAGCGAATCGCCGAAGGCTTTGCCCCACGCGGCATAGAGCACAAACGGCAGGGGCATCGACATTTCATTGTAGTGCTTCAACATCGGGAGCGAAAACTGCTGCTCGAACCCCATGATGGTATCGACAAAATGGCACTCGTCGTGCCAGCAGGGCCGGTGCAAGCCGAACAGCGCCAGGCCGCACAGGTACAGTATCAGGAAGGGAACGAACGGTATAAGCGAACGCCGGTGTTCGGCGGAGAAGAGCATGGCGGTTTGTTCCGGTTACGGGTGGTTGGCGGCTGCAGGCAAAAATAACCGATGGATTGGCTCCCGCTCCCGCACGGCGCCGGGAGCGTTATTCGTACCGAAGCGCGTCGATGGGTTTGAGCGCGGCGGCTTTACGCGCCGGGTACCAGCCGAAAAATATTCCGATGGCCGCGGAAAAGAAGAACCCGAGCGACACCGAAAAGGGGGAGACGGCGACCGGCCACCCCTGCGTCGTTGAAATGACATAAGAAAGTACCGCTCCCAGCAGGATTCCGAGGATCCCTCCTGTAAAGCTCATGACCAGGGCTTCCACCAGGAATTGCAGCAGAACGTCCTTTCCCCGCGCGCCCACGGCAAGGCGGATCCCGATCTCCCGGGTGCGCTCGGTAACCGATACCAGCATGATATTCATGATGCCGATGCCGCCGACCAGCAGGGAGACACAGGCAATTGAGGCCAGGAGGATACTCATGGTTTTTGACGTCTGCTCGGCGGCGTTCCCGATGTCGGTCTGCGTCCGGATGGTAAAGTCGGTGCCGTCGCCCGTGGACCCGGGACGAAGGTCGGTGAGTACCTGGTTGATCTCCTGGCGCCCCTCCTCGATGGTCTCGCCGGAGGTCGCCGAGGCGATGAGCGACTGGGCGAACGCTATGCCGAGAATTTTCTTCTGGACGGTCGAAAAGGGCGCGAGAATGACATCGTCCTGGTCCTGGCCCAGGGCATTCTGCCCCTTCGGCGCCAGCACGCCGATCACCTTGAACGGCAGATTACGGATGCGAATGGACTGCCCGATCGGGTTTTCGCCGTTCTGGAAGAGGTTGTCGACGATGGTCTTGCCGATGATGCAGACCTTGGTGGCGCCGTGCTCGTCGGCATCCGAGAACGGAAGCCCGTCGGCGAGCGTCCAGTCGCGAATGTCCAGATACTCCTCGTATACGCCCCATACCGACGTCCGCCAGTTCTGGTCGGCAAACTTTATCTGCTCCCCGGCGCGCACCATGGGGGAGCAGTACCGGAGTGCGCCGCACCTCTTTTTCATTGCCGCGATGTCGCCCTCGTTGAGGTGCGAGGTGGTGCCGGCCTCGGAGCGCACGCCGCGCTGCGAAAACGCTCCCGGGGTAATGAGGATCACGTTGCTCCCCAGGGCGGCGATCTGCCGGTTGATGGCGTTGCGCGCTCCCTGACCGATGGCAAGCATGGCGATGACCGCGGCCACGCCGATGATGACCCCGAGCATGGTCAGGAACGACCGCATCTTGTTGCGGTTGAGCGACCGGACGGCGATTTTCAATATGCTGCGGAATCTCATGCGTCCCCCTGCCCCCCGGCAGTCCTCGCGGCAAGCTCCTCTTCCGCGTTCCTGCGCGCGGCCACGGGCTCATCGGTAATGACCGCGCCGTCGCGGAAGGTAATCCTGCGCGAGGCGTACTGGGCAATATCCTGCTCGTGGGTCACCATGATGATCGTGATACCGTTCCGGTTGAGTCGCTGGAATACCGCCATGATATCCACGCTGATCTGCGAGTCGAGGTTGCCGGTCGGCTCGTCGGCGAGCACGATGACCGGATCGTTGACAATTGCCCTGGCGATGGCGACCCGCTGCTGCTGCCCGCCGGAAAGCTGGCTGGAAAAATGATACGCCCGGTCCTTCAGGCCCACCCGTTCGAGCGCATCGAAGGATTTGCGGCGCGTGTCGCGGGCGCCGATGCTGCGGTTGTACAGCAGCGGAAGCTCGACGTTTTCGAGGGCGGTGGTGCGCGGAAGGAGGTTGAACGCCTGGAATACGAAGCCCATCTTCCGGTTGCGCAGCGCGGCCAGCCGGTTCGGCGTCAGCCTCCAGGCCTCTTCCCCGTCAATAACATACTCCCCGGCGTCGGGTACGTCGAGACATCCCAGAATGTTCATGAGGGTCGATTTCCCGGATCCGCTCGCTCCCATGACGGCTATGAATTCGCCCTTGCCAATGGAAAGCGAAACGCCGCGAAGCGCATGCACCACCGTTTCGCCCATGCTGTAGTTTTTCGCGATGCCCGAAAGCCTGATGAGCAGGTCCTGCGCCACGCTAAAATCTCCGCATTCCGCCGGGACCGCCGCCAAACGGCGATGCCGCGGGCGGTGTCGCGGTCGCCGGGCCCGAGGAGAGGAGGCCGACGATGACCTGGTCCCCTTCCTTGACATCACCCTCGATCTCGACGTAGCCGCTGTTGCGCAGCCCGGTCGTTACTGATTTACGAACCGGCTTGCCGTCGACGAGAATGAATATGCGCCCATGGGTGGTGCTGTCGCCCTCCTCGGCATGACGGAAGCCCGCGCCCGAGTCGCCCTGCCTTTCGGCAAACTGACCCTCGCCCTGCCCGCCGTGGTGGTGGCGGTGATGCATCCCGGAGCCGGTATTGGCGTGCGCCCAGCGGGCTGCGCCCGAATCGTTGCCGCTGCCCCCGTGCCGGAAATTCCATTTCCCCTGCCGGTGGGGAGGAATAAATTTGAGCGCCGCGAGCGGAACCTTCAGGACGTCAGGCGCCTCCTTGACCGATATGGTGATATTGGCGGTCATGCCCGGCAGCAGGGCGAGATCGGGGTTATCGACATCGACCATGACCGTGTAGCTGACGACATTTTCCGTGGTCTGCGGCTGCAGCCGGATCTGGCTCACCTTGCCGTCGAAGGTGCGGTTCGGGTAGGCGTCTACGGTGAAGTGCGCCTCCTGCCCGACCTTGACCTGGCCGATATCCGCCTCGTCGACATCGGCCTGCACCTGCATTTTGGTGAGGTCGGTCGAGATCGCAAACAGCGTCGGCGTACTGAAACTCGCGGCCACCGTCTGGCCGACATCGACCGCCCGGTTGACGACGACGCCGGTGACCGGCGATCGGATATACGCGTAGGCGAGGTTGATCTTTGCCTGGTTGAGCGCGGCCCGGGCCGAAATGGTGGTGGCTTTGGCGACCTCGTAGTTGGAGGTCGATTGATCGATATCGGCCTGCGCGGCGAGCCCCCTGGCAAAGAGCGCCTTTTCGCGCTCGTCGGTGCTGGCGCGAGGTCCTCCTGCGCCTGCGCCTTGGCAAGCGATGCCGCAGCATCCTCGACGTCCGAGGCGAGAAAGGTGGTATCGATCATGGCGATGAGCTGGCCCTTCTTGACATGGAAGTTGAAATTGGCGAAAATCTTCTTGATCGTGCCCGATACCTGGGTTCCCACCTGTACCGTGGTATCCGGATTGATCGTCCCGCTCGCGGTTACCTCGACATCGACGTCGCCGCGTTCGATGGGCATGGTCCGGAACTGCACCGGCGCCGCCCGGTTGCAGGAGGGGAGCGATACAAGGGCTGCCGCCCCGAGAAGGGCGAAAAGGGCTACGGCGGCACTTCCGCGAACCGGCAAGCCGGATTTCTTATTCATGCAACACTCCCATGGCGTTTAACAGGTTGACATGGCCCACACGGTAGTTGTATTCCGCCTGCGCGTGGCTGCTCTGTGCGGCGGCGAGGGTCTGCTCGGCATCGGTGATTTCAATGCCGAGCGCAAGCCCGGCGCGGTACCGCTCCTCGGCCAGGCGCAGCGCCTCGGTCGATTCGTCGATGACCACCCGGGTCGCCCGGATCTGCCTGCACGCCTGGTCTTCGGCGTAAAACTGCTGCTCGACGTTCTGCGAGGCGTTTAAAACCGGTCAGTAATACCATGTTCTCTGAAACGAAGAACAGACACA
>CAWDOZ010000110.1:0-14904 GCA_963803935.1 uncultured Fibrobacterota bacterium
ATTGCCACTTTAAAGCCTCTTCCTAATTATTGATTATTCAAGTCCACACTTAAACCCGACGCCTGTAGCTCTTTAGCCAATTTGGTCTCCCAAGCTCCCGAAATGTCAATTTCATGGTATACAATACCAAATAAATCTGAAGGCATTTCAACGGGAGGTTTATACAAAATGCATATTTTATCACGCCCAAGTTTTGCAGCAAAATAACCCCATTCAAGAATAACATTTTGCCTTGCTCTGCTAATTTTAATGCCAGTTGTGCCAATAAATGCATCGTCCGGTGTCATTAAAACAATAGCATACGCGGCATTCATTGCATTTTTCTCAAACTTTTCAATAATAGTTTTTCCATTATTTGGTTGATCATGCAAAATAATAGGTTCCAAGCCTAATTTTGCAACCAACCTTTCAACTTTTAGTTTTATTATTTCATCATGTCCATGAACAATAAAAATATTGCTGTTTTCCATGGCAGTAGTTTCCTTTATGATAGGTGGTGATAAAATACCCTCCCTTAGCCTTTCCTTAACAAATTTAGCCTGTGGTGATAATTTATACTCCTTAAGCATTTCCTGAACGAATCTAACTTCAAGTGTTTCAAGCATTTCCTGTTCGTCAGCCAATAACTTGCCAAGAATTTTGACTTTTATTCCATTTTTATTATATGCAGTATCCAGCTCAGGTATTATAGTTAGAAAGTTATCTTTGGACACAATAATCTCTCTTGAATCATTGCCTTGCAAAGGTTTTCGCCATCGTGAATCTAATTTTCCAAAATCTAAAATTAGCTGAGTTTTAGGGCCATATAAAGATGTAATTTTAAGCTGCACCTATACCTCCTTGAAACAAATGAAAAAAGTGGTAACAAGCCATTTCTATAAAAGGGGTGAAAAAGATGTGTTGTTTCTCAAAATAGCACCTTTTCGAGCACGGAAGCAAGAAAAATCATGCGCTTCCACCCCTTTTCCTGTTTATCCGGGCAGATTCGTGACTTTCACTCTTCAATGCTCTAAATTTGAGGGCTTTTAAGGCCTCTTACCTGCCATACTCACCCGGTCTGGCAGGTTTCACTCTTCAATGCTCTATATATGAAACGTGGCTGGATGCTGTTTTTTTTGAAAACCCTTCAATAATTAAGCTTGCCTCTTTCGCTGATAATGCTTCAAACGATGCTTTATTGAATTTCGCAGGTAATGCAGCAATATCAGCTATAGACATGCCTGACTTTTTCGCCAGTTCGAGTGCATATTTAATCTGCTTATTTGTGGCTGGCTTGCCTGGTTGAGCTGCAGAAGCATGATTAATTGCAGGTGTTGCGGCAGAGGGAGCCGCGATTGCAGGGGCTACAGTAGCCGAAACTGGCGGATGTTGCGTAAGAAGTGAGTCTACCGATACTGATTTCTGGCTGCTGACAATTTTGCGACAGAGGCTGAATAATTTTTGCGCAGCTTCTTCTACCTCTTGGGTCGTACAATTTTGGACCGCTACATCCAGTTCCAATGAGATGGAATGCTGAGTGGACTGGAAATTACTGACAGACTTCTCGCCATACTGCGTGTTTATGCGTACCTGATTCATGAGTTTTTCCTTTCAGGTTTTGGTTATTGGGTTCTGTTTCCTTGGTTATTATTACCGGAACAGAAAAGAAATAACAGGAAGTCTTTTGGTGGTTTCATTAGGCAGATAGCATATTTATTCCAAAAGAAGGAAGGATAATGAAAATGAATAAAACCTTTTCGCAGTTGATTCTAATATCCATCTTGTTGCTATTTCCCATTCAGATAGCATTTGCATACGTTGATTGCAGCATAATAGGCAAGGAAGATTCTTTGCCTGTTGAAATTATTCAAAACGGAGCAACTATTCTCACAGCAAGAGATGGAAATCATATGGCGACAGTGAAGTTTTATACCAGGAAAAAACCTACTCCTGATAAAATTAATGGCAATTATTACCTTTCCAGTATTGTAGATAGCCTAAGAATTACAATAGACACTCAAAATGTTTGTGTCCCCTGGTCGGTTTTTAAAGATTTATTTGATATAAACTGTTCTGGATTAAGGGCTTTGGGCCACGGTAAATATAAACTTCTTTTAATTGGAGGCGACGGTGCTTTTTCCTATTATGCTGAATTTTTATTTGATTCCGTTGGCGTAAAACAAAAGGCGGAATGGGATGCTGAGATGGGTTGGCCCAAAGATACATCTGAAATTACGAAATATTATTATCATGCATATTAGGTTTCCAGAAGTGAATTCATATGAAGTATAGAGGAAATATATGGATTTGGGCAGTAGTGTCCGGTTAAAAGTGTAAAAAAAGGGGGTTGCAAACCTATTTTTATCGTTGAGCGTAATTCACAGTTTGACGATAGGATAGGAGGCAACCCTTGAGGAAAAATACGATATTTGGTCAGATAGTGCAGCTTTTATCGCAAAGAAAATTTAAGCGTATCGTTAATGTCTATGATGGAGATAAGTACTCGAAGACCATGAGCTGTTTCCAGCAGATGATGATTTTATTATATGCTCAGAATTGTTAGTTACAATTAGAAACGTCAAAAACTTCAAATCAAATACACTGCCGGTACGTCATCCCGCCCCGCCCGGAATATCCGCCCGACCGTTTCCCCAAGGCTATAATAGCCTGTTCCCATCATGATCATAGGATCGATCTTCAAAGGATCGGGCTTTCCTTCTATCAGGCATGAGCCGGCTGCGTACGTCGCGATTATTTCGCCGAGGAACATTTCAAAGCCTGCAATGGGAACTGTCTGCAGGACTTTGCAGAGAAAGTTCAGGGGACACTCTTTTATTAGAGGCGCCTTGCCGGCATCATCGTAGAAGGGCGTAAAGACGGCCGACTTGTCGACGCTGTTCCCCGAAACAATACCGCAGTAATCCGTTTCCCGGGCCATGTCGGCGGAGGGGATATTGACGCTGAAGAAGCCGGTATTCCGAATTCCTGCTGTCGAGCAGTGGGTGCTTTTGAGCGATACATAGAGAATGGGTTCCAGGCAGACAACGCCGCATGCCCCGACCGTGGTAAAATTCGGCCTGCCGGCGACCTCGGCTCCAACAAGCACCACCGGGAACGGGCCGATAGGCCGATTCTTGATTTTTTGCTTTTCCGTTTCTTTTTCCAATTGGTCTCCTTGGTGAGGATTTTGAGAAAATAATTGTTACTGCATAAAGGGAACGCCGAAGGCGTGGGATTCAAGGGGAAATCCCCTGGGTCGAAGACCCAGGCCACACGGATTGAAAAAAGTTGCAAGTTGGAAGTCACAAGTCTCAAGTTAAAATCAAAAAACAGGACCGAAATTGGCTGTCACCTGTGCTTTCTACCAGTGTGAGCGCTGGATGGGCCTTTTATTTTTTAAAATCCGTGAAATCCTCCCATCCGCGTAATCCAGGTTCAGATATCATTTTATCCTCCCTATTTTCAACTTCTTAGCTATTTTTTATCATTTTATAGCATTTTTATATTGACTTTCATCTAAAATAGTGTTATATTTATCCTGGAATAGCCCGAGCATACTGCGGTGAGCATCGGGGCCCCTTGGTTCCCTCTCGCCTGAGGAGATTATCCCTGCGGCGAGGTACGGTAGATAAGAGGTGCGGCCTAACGTTAGTGAGTATTCGAGCTCAATCAAACCGCTCTATGCCTGGAGAGGATAGCGACCTCTCAAAAAGGTAGTTGCGTCCGTCACACGGCGTCCGGCACGGGGCCCCTTGGTTCCCTCTCGCTTCTGGAATTTATCCCCGCGGCGAGGTACGGTAGATAAGAGGTGCGGCCTAACGTTAGTGAGTCATCGTGCCATGATTGTTGGATCAGCTCAGTGTGGCAACAGGGGCAGAGGCGGGCCCGCTACTGCCCCGGCAACCGCCTGTTCTTTTACATTTTCGGATGAGGCGAAGCACTTTTTTCGCCAGCCTTTGACCTCCTTCCGCTTCGCGCCGGAAGGCCTTTTCTTCTTTTGACCTTTCTTCCGCGAAGCGGCTTTTCCCTCTCCCTTCAGGAGAGGGCCGGCCGCCTTGGGCCGGGGTGAGGTGGGGTCAGGGGTGAGGGGAAGGAGCCATAGCGTGAGCTATGCCCGGAAATAAGCCGTTTCTCGGAGATTTTTACCATGCGACAGCCATATACTATCTTTTGCCAAGCCATGGATATTCACCCAAGTGAAGTTGTAAGATGCTCTTCAAGTCTTTGTATTGCTTTGACTTATATCTCTAAATGTCTTTTTGATCCTGCTTATAATACTTTCTATTATCAATCATCATCATGCGGATTTCTTTACTGTTGGAGTTTCGGCCCATCGAATTTACGAAAAAGGAATGGAATTCAGTCCCATCTCCAAATTTTTCAGTGCCTTGGAGTTTTGACCCAACCTGTGCTCTCCGGTGGGCCAAAACCCCCTTGAAATCGGGATTTTAGAAAAATAAAAGTCAAGGAGGTTAATAGTTTGCAATTGAGATAGAAGCAGGAAGAAGGCATGGGGCAGAAAGGCATAAAAGGCGGGAGCCAGGGGAAAGATAATAATGCAAGGAATCAGGTAGTGATCACAATTCCGTAGGGGCACGGCGTGCCGTGCCCTGGTGGGTCATGCAAATTCAAAAGCACCCGGGTCAAAGACCCGGGCCACACGATTCTTTTTTATAGGTTTTTCCTGTGTTTTCTACCTTAGAAGATGGCGTTGCGGAAGGGGGAAGGCGTCTGCCAGAGGCAGCATCGCCTCCCCCTTTCGCAGGAAGGGGTGTGCCAAAGACCCCGCAGCCCGGCTTTGCGGGCGCGGAGGCTTTGGCCAGGGGGAACCGCGCAAAGCGCGGTTCCCCCACCAAGAGCTTTTAGATTTAATCTTTATCTTTTTATCAGCTGATCCGCCGCCATCGCAACCAATCCCAGTACTAGTTCCACCTTCAATATCGCCGACAGCAAAGGCAGGTTTTCGGATTGCTTTCTCTCAAACCACTCCGAGAGCCAGTACAAATGTAAAGGCACGATGCCGAGCAGGCATACCAGCACATAGATCCTGCCGAACCGATGCAGAAGGTACGGCACCGGCAGAATCACCAGGAAGAGAACGCTCACCACTATGATAATACTATCAATAGCCTTCGAACTCAGCGCCGCGGTCGTCACTATTCCGGCAGCCTTGTCTCCAGGCTCATCCTGGAGGTCCTTGACGATTTCCCGGAGAAGGCTTGCGAGAAACGCCGCCCCGGCAGGGACGAGAAGGCGGTAGAACGCGCTGCCGAGCAGGCCGCCGTAGACGAGCGGGTAGGCAACCAGGAGTGAAACCACGATGTTGCCGGCGAGGGGAGTCGCCTTGAGAAAGCGGGTGTACAGGATGAGTAAAGCGAGCGGAATGAGCGTGGCGAAAAGGTGGGCCGGGGAGGCCAGGGCCGCGAAGCCCAGGGAAAGGAGCGCCAGGACAACGGCGTACCAGCCTGCCGCGGCCAGGGTGAGTTCGCCGCTCGCGAGCGGGCGGTCGGGGTGGCTTATGCGGTCGGTCGCCACGTCGCGCCGATCGTTGACAACGTTGCCGAAGGCGGTCGCGGTTGCGGCGGCGATGCACAGGAACAGGAGCGAGCGGAGGGGGAGGATGGACCTGCCGATCCAGAACCCGAGGCAAACCGCGGCAGCCGCCATTCCGGCGTTTTTCATTCGCGCGATTTTGAGATAGGGGATGAAGGGCGGCAGAGCTGGAATCCCGGAGTATTGTATTTTCAGGCGATCATCTGAAGAAAGGAAAATACATTGTCTAAACAAATCAAGCATCCATGGCGCCTTCTTGCCATCGTGACGGCGGTCGGGCTGCTCGCGGATCTGTGGACAAAGCATATCGCCGCCCGGACGCTTGCGGACGGTCGCATCGTGCATTGCCTGGGCAGTGTCGTGCAGCTGGTGCTGGTCTTCAATAAAGTGGCGGTCTTCGGGATAGATCCGGCGCGAATCATACACGGCTTTTCTGTGGGGAGAGTCTTCCCATTCTTCAACCTCATCGCCGCAGCGGTCCTCATCGTTTACTACCGGTTTCTGAAGAGGACCGACCTTCTCCTGCACTGGTCGCTTGCATTCATTCTTCCCGGCGCGCTCGGCAACCTGTCGGATCGGGTGCTGCACCCCGGCAGGGGAGTCGTGGACTTCGTCATGGTAAATCTTGGGTTTCCCCCGTTCAACCCCTGGCCCATCTTCAATGTGGCGGACGCCTGGGTCACCATAGGCATCGTTCTCATGGTTGCCAGTTTCCTTTTCGAAGGCAATCACCGGAAGGAAGCCCCGACGGGCCCTGTCTCGCAGTCCTGAGGCGCCCCCGGCCCGGTCGCGCCATGAGCAATCAGCCTGCAGCTGCCGATTTTACCGTTCCGCCCGAAGCGGAGGGAGAGAGGCTCGATGTCTGGCTCACCGGCGCGGAGGACGCTCCAACCCGTTCCCACCTCCAGAAGCTCATCGTCGCCGGTGCCGTTCTGGTAAACGGCCAGGCGGTGCGGAAGAATTACCGGGTAGCCGGAGGCGACCGCATAAGCTTGATCGATTCCGGGGCCGGCGATTCCGGTGCGCCTGCCCCCGAAAACCTGCCGCTGTCGGTGCTTTACGAGGACGACTACTGCATTGCCGTTGACAAGCCCGCGGGCATCGTGGTCCACCCGGGAAACGGCAACCGCACCGGCACGCTGGTGAATGCCCTGCTGTACCATCTGGGAAAGAACATCTCCGAGGGGTCGCTTCCCGAGCGGCCGGGCATCGTACACCGGCTCGACAAGGATACCTCCGGCGTGCTGCTCGTGGCCAAGACCAACGCCGCCCATGCAGCGCTCGCCGCGGCCTTTGCCGCGCGTTCGGTGAAAAAGGAGTACCTCGGCTTCTGCATCGGGGTGCCGGCTGAGGCAAACGGTGTTATCGACATATCCCTGGCGCGAAGCCGGAAGGATCCGGTCAAACGCGCCGCAGACCCGCACGGCAAGACTTCGATTACCGATTTCAGGATTCTCTCGGCGAAATCGGGAATTTCGCTGGTCCTGTTCATGCCGCGGACCGGCAGGACGCACCAGATCCGCGTTCATTGCAGCAGCAGGGGTTTTCCTATTCTGGGCGACGCGCTCTACGGTGGTGGCTCCGGCCGGTTGCTGCAGGTGGGGCCTCTCGACCGGCCTTTCGCGGTCAAAATGCTTGCCTGCTTCAGTCGCCAGGCGCTGCATGCATGGAAAATCACCTTTCCCCATCCGTTTCTCGATAAATCCGTTACCGTCATGGCTCCGCCACCCGAGGATTTCAGGAGAGCTTTGCTGATGATGGGTGAGACCGATTTTTGCAAGTATATTTAGTAGTAGATGAGGCAATAGCGGGGGGAGCAACCGGTTGCGGGAAATTTACGGAGTATCCATGCAAAAAGGTTCCAGTAGTGACTATACGTGCTCAGGTGGCCCGGAGAAGAGGTTCAGGGCAGGGAGTATTGCCCGTCTGATGAGCGTAGCTCTTGCCGCAGGACTTTGTGCCGCCTTGCTGACGCCGATGCCTGCTGCGGCACAATCCGGACCATCCGACGATACCGTTCAGGTAAGTCCCACCGAGTGGAGCCCGATCGGGAGCTCAATCCTCCTCGACAGCCCGGGGGTATCAACCGTGCTCGGGCCGCTAAGCTCAATTGCGGCAGGTACTTCCAATGCGCCGTGGAAATACGACGACACGAAGTTCCGGCTGTTTCGCTGGATCCAGGACCGCTGGCAGGAGTATTCCGACGGGATGAGCAGTGCCTTTTCTTTTGTGCCGGGACGGGTCATGTGGCTTAAAATCAGCCCGGCGCTGCAGAGAACGGGGATCATCGATCTGGGCTTGGGCGACTCTACGTCCGCGCCCGACACCATCAAAATCGCGCCGAAGGGCTGGGCCGACTTCTGCATTCCGTTCAGGTACGGCGTCAGGCTTTCAGACATCTTTGCGGCGAGCGATTCTGCCCAGCCGTTTGTCGTGGATTCCTCTCTCAATTTATACCGATGGACGCAGACTTTCGATTCAACGGGCCAGGAGTCGTTTCAATACAAATGCGATCTCATTTTTAACTCTTCTCTATCCGGATTCAGCAATCCGGATACTGTCCTGGGAAATTCAATTCTGCAGGGAAACACTTTTACCATGTATAACGCCCGTCCTGCCGATACTATTTCACTTATTATCCCGAATAAGCCCGCTTCCGGAGTCGCTAAGCTGGCGGCTGGAACCCAGCCTGCCGCCGGATGGACCGTGGCAGTAAATGCGGCAACGTCGCGCGGGAAAATAAGCCCTGTATATTGCGCCTGGTCTAACGGGGCAGGCTCCATGCGCTACTTTCCATCGCCGGGCCGGTGGGGGGACGTGAGCGCCGGGGTGTATGATCCCGGAAGCCATGAGGTCTACGGCAGTGCGCTGGCCCGTACCTCCAACAGTGGGGGACAGACCTTCGAGCTGGTCTTTCAGAATTCCGGGAGTAGCGATGCAGTCGTGACCTATACTGCCGCGCCGGTCGCCGGCATGGGCAGCATGACCGTTTCCATTATAGATCCTGCAGGCGGAGGGGCTCGGCAGGTGAGCGGAACGGATAAAGTAACCGTGACGGTTCCGGGGAACAGCAAGCTATATCGCTACCTTACCGTTGGAACCGCGGGATATGCGGGCAACATCGCGAAAACCGTTTCGCAGGTCGATTTCAGCCTGAAGGTGACGCCGAACCCGGTGCACGGCATCGCCGTCATCGAATACCTTGTGCCCTATAACTCGATCCAGAAGGTGCGTTGCGAGGTCGTGGATATTCGCGGACGGACGGTCTGGTCGGCAACCGCCGGATCCTCACTCCATCCGGGGCTCAACACGATGCAGTGGAACGCCGGGTCGAAAAAACCACCTGCGGGAGCCTATATTATCCGGATTACCGGGCTCGATGGGAATGGTGTCGCCAGGGCGAAGAGGATTTCAAAAATAACCTATCTGCCATAGAATAACCGCCACAATGGGCTGCAGGTCCTGCAATATTCTGGCGCTTCCGGAGTATATTCATTGCAGCGGTGATGTCAGCGGCCCGGGTGACCACCCCGATTACGCCTCTCTTGCATGATCGATTCCGTTGGGTGCATAATAGGTGGTGGGGTTTGCAATTCCGGGTGTGTTTATAGCATATTAGTCGTTTATCAGGGCATGAGACCCGGTATCCTCAAAAGATTACGGAACTTATGGAAACTATAAAAATCGGGCGAGCGCTCATCAGCGTGTCGGATAAACGGAATATTCTTGAGTTCGCCGGGAGCCTTTCGGCTCTCAAGGTCGAAATCATCTCTACCGGTGGGACGGCCGGGCTCCTGCGTGGGCATGGCCTTCCGGTCGTTGAGATAAGTGCCTTTACCGGCCACCCGGAGATCATGGACGGCAGGGTGAAGACGCTTCATCCCAAGGTGCACGGCGGCATCCTGGCGGTGCGGGACAACCCGCTCCATATCGACCAGATGGCGCAGAATAACATTAAGCCCATTGATATGGTCGTGGTGAACCTGTATCCTTTTGTTGAAACCGTTGCCCGACAGGGCGTCACTCCCGGGGAGGCAATCGAGAATATCGATATCGGGGGGCCGGCAATGGTGCGCAGTGCAGCCAAGAATCACCGGTTCGTTGCCGTTATCGTCGATCCGGGCGATTATTCCATGGTTGCCGGTGAAATCGAAAAAATCGGCGGGGTGACCGCAGGTACGAGGAAGCGGCTTGCTGCAAAAGCGTTTGCCCATACCGCCTCCTACGACGGTGCCATCGCCGCCTATCTGCAAAAGATCTATCGCGAAGTTTAATAATAAAGGAAAGCATACAATGCCGAAGCATCTGGTCGTCGTCGAATCTCCCGCAAAGTGCAAAACCATTTCCAAGTATCTGGGCAAGGACTACATCGTCCGCGCCACTATGGGGCACGTCATCGACCTGCCGGAAAAGGAACTCGGGGTCGAAATCGACAACGATTTCAAGCCGAAATACACGGTTTCCAAGGGCAAGCGCAAGGTCATCAATAACCTGAAGGAAGAGGCAGGCAAGTGCGAGGATGTATTCCTGGCGCCTGACCCTGACCGCGAAGGGGAGGCCATTGCCTGGCATGTCGCCGAGTCGATCAAGGACGATAACAAGAATGTCCGGCGCGTTCAGTTCAATGAAATTACCAAGCGTGCGGTGCTTGCGGCGTTCGATACGCCCCAGGATATCGATATGAACAAGGTGAACGCCCAGCAGGCGCGCCGGATTCTCGACCGGATCGTGGGTTACCAGGTTTCGCCGATTCTGTGGCGTACCGTTTTTCGCGGCCTGAGCGCGGGGAGGGTCCAGTCGGTCGCCCTGCGGCTTATCTGCGAGCGCGAGGAAGCGGTGCAGGCCTTCAAGCAGAAGGAGTACTGGTCGATAGACGGAAAGTTTGCCGAGGGAAAAAGTACTTTTTCGGCGAAGCTCCTGACTGTTGACGGAAGAAAGGCAACGGACATCGCCGACCCGCTCATTCCGGATGAGGCGACGGCGCGTGCGCTCAAGGATCGCCTGCAGACCATTACCTACAAGGTAAGCGACGTGGTGCGCAGCGAAAAGGAGCGGAAGCCGTACCCGCCGTTCATTACAAGCACCCTGCAGCAGGAAGCGGCCCGCAAACTCGGGTTCTCCGCTGCCAAGACCATGATGATCGCCCAGCAGCTGTACGAAGGACTCGAACTGGGCGACCTCGGATCCCTGGGACTGATTACCTATATGCGTACCGACTCCACCCGCATCGCCCAGGAGGCGCTGGTCGAGGCACGGAAGGTGATCGAAGCGCTCTTCGGCCCAAAATTCGTCCCGGCCGCTCCGCGAACCTACGGCAAGAAGAAAAATGCCCAGGATGCCCACGAAGCAATCCGGCCCTCGCAAGTGGATATCGCTTTCTCGCCCGACCGGGTGCAGGCGTATCTCTCCCGCGACCAGTACCGCCTGTACGATCTCGTCTGGAAGCGGTTTCTCGCTTCGCAAATGGAAAATGCGCTCCACGACCAGACCCGCATCGACATAGCGGGCGGGGGAGTGATCTTCCGCGCCAATGGGAGCATCCTGAAGTTCCAGGGCTTCCTTGCGCTCTACGACGAAACCATCGAGGATACCTCGGAGAACGGCGAGGGATCCAATGAAACGCTGCCGCCCATCGTCACCGCCACGCCGGTGTCGCTCGAAGCGCTTTCCGACAAGCAGCACTTTACCCAGCCGCCGCCGCGGTACAGCGAAGCCTCGCTCGTGCGGGAGCTGGAGGACAAGGGGATCGGCCGGCCGAGTACCTATGCGCAGATCATCGACACGCTCAAACGCCGGAAGTACGTGACGCTCGAAGCCCGGCGGTTCATGCCCACCGAAGTTGGATTTACAGTCAAGGGTATGCTCACCAAGGAATTCAACGACGTGTTCAATGTCGGGTTTACGGCCGATATGGAATCGCAGCTCGACCGGATCGAGGACGGCGAAGCCGAGTGGGTATCGGTCCTCAAGCGGTTCTATGCGCCTTTTTCCGAGCGGCTCGAAGCTGTCAAGCTCAATATCAAGGAGCTGCGCGAGCAGAACCAGGAGTCGACCGACCGTATCTGCCCGCTCTGCGGCAAGAACAAACTCGTCATCAAATGGAGCCGCAACGGAAAATTCCTGGCCTGCCAGGGGTTTCCCGCATGCAAATATACCGAAACCTACGGCGTCCGGGAAACCGCACCGCACGGCGAGACCTGCAATCTCTGCGGCGCACCCATGGTGGTCCTGTCGGTCAATGGCCGGAAGTTCCTCGGCTGTTCCCGCTTCCCGGAGTGCAAGAATACCAAGTCCCTTTCCACGGGCGTCCACTGCCCGCACCCCGGCTGCGACGGCGCGATTGTGGAACGCCGCACCCGGCGGGGGAAAATCTTCTTCGGTTGCAGCGCCTACCCGAAGTGCACCTTTGCAACGTGGGACCGACCGGTCGATACCAAATGTGCGGCATGCGGGTTCGCCATCATGGTGCAGAAGGAAACCCGGCGTAAGGGTCCATACCTGAGCTGCCCCTCCTGCAGGGCCGAGGTGGTGCTGCCGGAAACGGCGGGGCAGGCGCAGGCCGAGCCGCTCGCTGCCGAGGCCGCCGAATCCTGATTATGGCGACGCCCAGGGTCGCGGTAATCGGCGCCGGTCTTGCCGGTTCCGAGGCAGCTCTCGTGCTATCGCGCAGGGGCGTGTCGGTCGATCTCTTCGAGATGCGTCCGGGCAGGATGACGCCCGCTCACCGCACCGGCCTGCCGGCTGAGCTTATCTGCTCGAACTCCTTTAAATCCGTCGGCCTGCACTCCGCACACGGGGTCCTGAAAGCCGAACTGGCGATGCTCGACAGCCCGCTTCTCGATGCGGCAAAGCGGACCGCGGTACCGGCCGGGTCGGCGCTTGCCGTCGATCGCCGCGGTTTTTCCGCCGCGGTTGCCTCTTTACTTGCCGCAGAGCAGCACCTCCGGACGGTCAACGCCGAGGTCGAAGCACCGCCCTCCGGGTACGAAGCCTGCATCATTGCAGCCGGCCCGCTCGTCGCCGATTCGCTGGCTTCATGGCTCGGCAGCAGGGGGCACGGCAACTTCCTCCACTTTTACGATGCCATTGCGCCGATTATTGCAGCCGATTCGATTGACCGGTCAATTGCCTTCCTTGCCTCGCGTCGCGAGACCGACGGCAGCGACTACCTGAACTGTCCATTTACAGAAGAAGAGTATCAGCGGTTTTACGCGGCCCTGCGGGAGGCCGACCGGACGGTCGCGCACCTGTTCGAAAGCGAACGGTTTTTCGAGGCCTGCCTGCCCATAGAGGTCATGGCGGAAAGGGGAGAGCAGGCGCTCGCCTTCGGCCCGCTCAAGCCGGTCGGGCTCATCGATCCCCGCAATGGAAAGCGGCCCCATGCGGGCTGCCAGCTGCGCACCGAAAATGACGCGGGCAGCTGCTACAATATGGTAGGGTTCCAGACCCGCCTCACCATTCCGGGCCAGAAATCCGTATTCCGCATGATTCCGGGGCTCGAAAATGCCGAGTTCCTGCGCTTCGGCAGCATTCACCGCAATACCTACCTCGACTCGCCGGAAATTCTTGCACCCGATCTCTCGTTCCGGGAGGCGCCGTTGGTGTTTCTCGCCGGGCAGCTCTGCGGCGGCGAAGGGTACACCGAAAGCATCGCTACCGGGCACCTGTCCGCACTTTTTGCCTATTCGAGGGTCAGCGGCAGGCAGCCCGATCTGCCTCCGCGGGAATCGGCCCTCGGGGCGCTGCTCTATCACATCACCGCCTCCCCGGTGAAGCCGTTTACTCCGTCCAATGTCCATTTCGGCCTGTTCGAGCCGCTTCCGGACAATGGCAAAAGAATCCGCCGCAAGGCAAACCGGATGCTGCTTTGCGAAAGGGCGCTGGCCGCGATTAAAAATTGGTCTATTACTTTATAGAGACCCATCGCAGGAAGTAATTTTCAAGGCTATTCCGACAAGCATTAAAGAGAAATGTTTCCAATTCCCTGCAGCTGGCTGCGGGGAGCTTCAATCCGCCCGTAATGCGACCGGGCAAAAGGACCATAATGGATTCCCCTCTCATTACCATGATCATGCACGCCAGCTGGGCGGCGCGGCTGGTGCTGCTTATCCTGCTCGTATTTTCAATCATCACCTGGGCGATTATCGTTACCCGGATGCAGTTTATCAAGGGCGCCACCGGAGGAAACCGCCGGTTCAAGAGCAAGTTCGAATCCATCAATCGGCTGGAGGAGCTCTCCGGGCTCGATAAAAAGTCCCTGGCAACGCCGCTTGGCCGCCTTGGCGTCATCGGCCAGGGCGAGTGCCGCCGGATTGTGGCCGACGTGCGGCAGATGGGTGGACGGGATCCTTCCTACATGCTGCAGAGCCAGTTTTCCATGGCCGAGGAGCGGGTGGAGAGCGCCTACATGGGTATCGTCGCCACGCTTGACCGGGGAGTCTTTATGCTGGCGATGGTGTCGAGCATTTCGCCATTTCTCGGGCTCCTCGGGACGGTCTGGGGTATCATGAACGCCTTCTTCGAGATCGGCAATCAGGGTTCCGCAAGCCTGCCGGTTGTTGCGCCCGGCATCGCCGAGGCGCTCATCGCCACGCTTGCGGGTCTTGCGGTGGCTATCCCGGCGCTCTTCTTCTATAACTATTTCAACCATCGCGCCGAGCGGCTCGAAACCGATATCGACGAATTCAAAACCCTGCTTCTCGCCCGGATAAAGCGCGAAGTGTTCCTTGACCTCTATGAGGGTCGGGGGAGTGCGTGAAAAGCCGCCATCGCCGTAAACTCATCAGCGATCTCAACCTGACGAACCTGATCGACGTCATGTTGACTTTGCTCATTATCTTCATGATCACCGCGCCCATGATGACCCAGGGGGTGCAGGTCGACCTGCCCCCGGCCGATGCGAAGAATGTCGAGGTCAGTACCTCTATCCAGGTAACCATCGACAGCCACCACGAGCTGTATATCGACGAGGAGCGGGTATTCGCGCCAACGATTTCCCTCGTCGTTTTCACGATGTATTCAATGCAAGGACCCAGGTCCCGGTATTTGTCAATGCCGACAAGAAGGTTCCCTACGGCCTGGTCATCAGGGTCATTGCCGACATCCAGAACGCGGGGGTCGTAAAGCTCGGGTTCCTGACCCAGCCGCAGGCGCCCAGGAGCGAAGAGTGACGGTTATGGCCGCGGCGCTCACTTCTATCGAGCAACTGCCGGAGGAAAGCCTCTCACCGAGAACCGGTTTCTTCATCTCCCTGGCGCTGCACCTTATCGTCCTTGTCGGCATTCCACTGCTCCTCATGGTCACCGAGCGCACGGTTTCCTTCCAGCGGCCGCCGACCTTCCAGCTTGTCACTGCACCGCCGACGCTCGCGCC
>CAWDOZ010000111.1:0-7160 GCA_963803935.1 uncultured Fibrobacterota bacterium
GAAAGCGCTCATGTCGCTCGGCCATCCGGGCGAGTCGCCGGCCACCATCGATGAAACCCGCACCTGGCTTCTGGAAGCGAAGCCCGACGACGTGGATATCACCATCATTACTCCCTACCCCGGCAGCTCCTACCATGACCGCGCCGTTCGTGTAACGGCTTCGGGCCATGAATGGGTGTATACCGTTCCCGCTACCGGCGACCGGCTTTACAGCGCAGAGATCGACTACGCCGCCACCTCGGTTTACTACAAGGGCGACCCCGGCGACGGGTATCGCGCCTTCGTGCATACCGATGCGCTCACCGCCGACGAAATAGTCGCAAGCCGTCAGTTACTCGAAAGTGAGATCCGCAGCAGCCTGTCACTCCCCTTCCCGTCGAACGCCGCGGCCCTCCATTATGAGCATTCAATGGGCCAGGCCGGGACGCTGCCGCGCCACATCCTCAATGCCGCACCCGCGGTCATGGTCGCCTGAGCACTTCCCTGCATGGCTGCGAAGTTCCGTTCCGGCGGCGAGCGCGATAAGTCGTTCCTTTGCAAACCCGGCGGCCCGGCTCCAGGTGTGTTGTTCCCTGATAGTCCGGCTCGCCCGGATTCCCCGCTGCGCGGCTTCGTCGCGGTTGTCATACACGTACCGCATGAGGCGCCGCAAATCGTCCCTGTCCGGAAGTATCCAGAACGGGCTTGCAACCGTCGGCAGGCCGCCCGCCGCACGGGCAGGGAGCTTTTCAAGCGAGCATTTGATGAGATAGGCGTTCGTGGCATCGGTAAAATCGCGAGCCGCACCCGCGCCGGTGACGATCACCGGCCTGCCGCACGCCATGGCTTCGGCAATCGGCAGGCCATACCCCTCGGACCGGTAGGGATGCACGTAACAGTCGCACGCGGTGTAGAGGCCGGGAAGCTCTCCCGGAGGGATGTCGTCGGTGAAGTAGATGATGCGGGCGCCGCCGGTTCGCTGCGCCAGTTCCCCTACTTTTTCCCCCAGTCCGCCGCCGTACGCCCGTGAACCCTTGATAATGAGGCAGACGCGCTCGTCCGGGCCGAATTCGGCGGCATACGCATTGACAAGGATATCGATTCCCTTGCGCAAGGTAGCGCCGCCGTTGAAAAAGAAGCAGAAACGGTCGCCGGCCATCGAACGCATCCATGCCGACGGCGCGGCTTCGGGACAGAACGCCGCCGGATCCACGCCGAGCGGGACGACCCTGACGATGCTCTCGTCAATCCCCGATGCCCGGTAGCACTCGCGCAGGTATTCGGTGTAGACCCACACCTCGTCAACAAATCGCGGGATTTTTTCGACCCATTCGACGGGCAGGGAGCCGTACTCCCACGGCTGGAACAGTACCAGGACCCCCTGCTGCGGCTGGGTAAAGTCCGGCGGCCAGCGGTGCCGGACGAGTACGTCGGCCCTGGCATGAGCCCCGGAAAGCACCGGCCTCAGGCATTCGAACTCCGGCGCATCATCGATGGAAAACCGGTCCGGCTCCCAGGGAATATGGCGGAGGTCGAACCTGCTGTCCCCGGCAAGGGAGCGCAGCAGTTCCCGGTTGACCATGCCGAGGCTGTGGTGGACGAAGAGCGATCCTTCCCAGTTGACTTTCAGCGGAGCTCCCGCAGGCATGGTCGGCTCAATTCCCCCCGGCATGCCGGACTAAGCGGCACCATTGGTGACGGGGAGATATA
This sequence comes from uncultured Fibrobacterota bacterium, assembly GCA_963803935.1. Lineage (GTDB taxonomy): Bacteria > Fibrobacterota > Chitinivibrionia > Chitinivibrionales > Chitinispirillaceae > BOG-1184. Next base: position 1,690 of record CAWDOZ010000111.1, read on the forward strand.
TGGCGAACGATGCCCCGGCGCCCTGAACCGGGAGCGCTTCGATGAACCCGTCATGATGCTTCATGATGGCATAGGCGATGGGTAGTCCGAGCCCGGAACATTGCGATTTAGTCGTGAAGAACGGGTCGAAAATGTGCGGCAGGTCTTCCGGCGCAATGCCGGTTCCCGAATCGGCAAACGAGATGCGGCAGTACTCGCCTCCGGCAAGGGCGTAATGCTCGCCCGGCGCTAAGAGCCGGTTTCCGGCGGTAACGGAAAGCGTTCCTCCTGAAGGCATGGCCTGGATTGCGTTAGTCACCAGGATGTTGATAACCTGCGTTACCTGCCGTTCATCCGCTTCGCAGTGCAGGGGTTCCCGGTCATAGGCAAACTCGGCGGTTACCGGGGATTCCCCGATGGCAATGATGACGGAATTTTTGAGGACGCGACCCAGATCCATCGGTTTTTTGTTTGGAGAGGAGACCCGTGTAAAAGCGAGCATCTGCTGCATGAGCCTGGTCGACCGCTGCACCGCTTCACTCGCCTTCTCACAGTAGAGTACTACCTTTTCAGGAACGGCAGCCTCGGTCGAAGCCATTTCGATATACCCCAGGGCAACGGTCAGGAGATTCTTAAAATCATGGGCAATGCCCCCGGCCAGAAGCGCCATTGCCTCAAGCCGCTGGTCCAAGGCCTGCTTCTCATTGGGCCCCATAGGTACTTCTCCTTTCGAGATTTGGCGTTAGCGAGGGCAGGTAACGGATTAGATAACGTCCCGAATCCTGCTGTATGACAGCGACTTCCGAGCCTTCGGAAGCCGACAGATTCATTATATCCCGCTTTCGCAAAAATTTCTACCCTTTCTTCAAGAGCTCGGATCGCCCTGATAGTCGATTACTTCCGAAGAATTGATCTCCCGGACCCCCACGCACCAGCCCCACCATTTATGCACCATATCCGCAAGCGTGACAACCGCCAGGAGCGCCATGCAGCCGACAAGCAGGGCATCGAGGCGGAAGGTGAATGCCGCACCGGCAGTAGCCGCAGATGCCGCACCGGCGGCGAACATGCCGATAAGCTTCCACGCTGCGGTAAGGGTGGTGGTAAACATGAAACACATCGGCACGAGGGTAACCGCCGCATACTTCGCACGGCCGGCCTTGAGGATGATGGTCGTGCCGATCCCGAGGGCGATTGCCGCAAGCAGCTGGTTGGCAACACCGAACATGGGCCAGATAGTCGCCACGCTGCCGGTGTAGATCAGGTAGCCCCAGGCAGCAACCACAACCGCGCTCATGGCAATATTGCCGGGTAGCCAGCGGAGTTCACCGAGAGGGGGATAGAACCGGCCGCCAAGCTCCTGCAGGAGGAAGCGGGCAACGCGGGTCCCGGCGTCGACCGTTGTCAGAATGAAAAGCGCCTCGAAAACCAGCGCGAAATTGAACCAGTAGGGCATGAGGCCCTTCATGCCGGGAATATGCGAGAGGATGGTCGACATGCCGACCGCGAGCGATACCGCACCGCCCGGCCGGTGGGCGACATTCACCCCGACGAGCGCCGAGAGCTCATGTATCCTTGCAACGGGAAAGCCGAGCGCCGCGAGCCGGTCGAAGCCCCAGGAGCTGTTGATCGCAAAGTAATCGCCGGGAATCAGGATCGAAGCGGCAATGAGCGCCATCATGGAGACAAACCCCTCGGTGACCATTGCGCCGTAGCCGATAAACCGTACCTCACTCTCCGAGGTAATCATCTTCGGCGTGGTCCCGGAGGCGATGAGCGCATGGAATCCGGACACCGCGCCGCAGGCAATGGTAATGAACATGAAGGGAAAGAGCGTCCCCGGAATGACCGGTCCGCCGCCGTGGATAAAGGGCGTAATGGCGGGCATCTGCAGCGTGGGCGCCATGAAGAGCACGCCGAGCGCCAGGAGCAGTATGGTCCCGATCTTGAGGTAGGTCGACAAATAGTCCCGCGGGCAGAGCAGCATCCATACCGGAAGGACCGAGGCGATGAAGCCGTACACGGCAAGAGCGATGATAATCGTCCTGTCGCCGTGGTTGAAGAGCGGCCCGAGGAACGATCCGGGAATGTAATGGCCGCTTGCCACGGCGATAAGCAGCAATGGAACGCCGATCAGGCTGACCTCGGCTACCCTGTTCGGCCTGATCTTCCTAAGGTAGATCCCCATGAAGAGCGCGATAGGAATGGTCAGGAAAATGGTATAGGTGCTCCAGGGATTGTTCCTGAGGGCGTTCACTACCGAAAGCCCGAGACCGGCGAGGGCGACAGATGATGAAGATGACCGCGATTGCCGTGGCAAACACACCGACCGGACCGATCTCATCGCGGGCGATCTGCGCAAGCGACCGGCCATTCCGCCACACCGAGGCGGCGAGGATCACCATATCGTGCACGGCGCCCGCCAGGGCGGCGCCGACGAGGATCCATAGGAATCCGGGAAGGTAGCCGAACTGCACCGCCAACATGGGCCCGATGAGCGGCCCGGCACCGGCGATGGCAGCGAAGTGGTGGCCGAAAAGCACCCACTTATTGGTAGGGTCGTAATCGGCCCCGTCGCGGAGCCGATACGCCGGGGTCCGGTGCGTCCGTCGAGGGCAAGGACCTTCGCGGCGAGAAAAGCGCCGTAGAACCGGTACATGAGGATATAGAAGCAGGCGGATGCGGTGACGATCCAGAGCGCATTCACCTTTTCGGATGGGTTGACGATCCTGACGACAACGGCAACGGAAAGGGCCGCGGCGAGGGCAAGGACTACCCATAGAATTTTTAAAAAGAGCTTCATATGCCGAAGCATGATCTCCTTTTTGGATAAGCCGGAAATGACTGATGAAAGGAATAAAATAAATGTTATTGCGAACGTGGGGAAACCATTCTAACAGCCTCTGGTGGGGGAACCGCCTCCGGCGGTTCCCCCTGGTCGGAGCCGCGCGAAGCCACGTATCCGACACACCCCTTCCAGCGGAAGGGGGAGGCGATGTTTGCCTGAAGGCAAACGCCTTCCCCCTCCCGCAACGCCCTCTTTCAGGGTAGAAAAAACACAGGAAAGATTTTAATGAATTTGAATTTCTAAAGGGATGAAAAAAAAGCCCTTGCAACCATCACGATTGCGAAGCCTCCAATCACCATCTTACTCGTAATCCTGCTACAGCTTATATCTTCGCATTTTCCAAGGCCCTTCCACGATCTCCGCTCCCTTTCCGATCGCCTTCGCAAGATTATCGAAAGCATCATTGATCTCATCCCGTACATGCCAGCTTACCTCTTTGCCCTTCAACCCCTGGAAGGTGCGTTAACCCTGCAACTTCGGCATTGATGAGACCCTCGGCCTTTTCCTCAAGATCCACCGCCCTGCGGCAACGATTTGCGAAGATAAATTCAGCAGCCAGAATAACTGCAATACCCAAAGAAAACGTGATTAAATAAGATATTCCTCTCATCATGCCCTCCCTTGTATCATTCCCCTCGTAATTAATTTTAAAGACGAACCTCCATTACGACGTCACTCTCTTGCACCCTTCCATAAAGTCCGCTTATTAAATCGCGACTCACGCCCCTTGTTAATCATGTTCTTCTTACTAGAGTACGCGGGAAAGGCATTCAAAATTACGGCAAATTTGCCTTTATTCAGGTTTCGCCTGAAGTCATCATGTTTGTCAGGTACCGGGAACGGTTACGGTGACGCTGTAGCTTTCTGTCTGGACCGAATGCGGAAATTCAATCGTTGCCGTTCCCGGAGCGACCGCCTGAAACTTATAGAGCTGGGTGGGTCCGGCACAAATAGCGGGTGACAGGAGTTCGCTTGAAAGGAACTTAACTGATGATGAGGAAATTATCGGGGTTTCATACTGCCCCGGGCCAACCGTTTGAAGTTTCATGTCGATACGCTGACTAACGGCGGCCTTGATAGTGCTTCCGCTATCGGCTCCGGTGAGGGAAAGGCCCGGCAGATTGTCCTTGTTCGCCGCGCACGCGGCCAGAAACAGTGCTGCAATTAAAACGGCGAAAAGATATCGTCGCAGCAAAGCAAGATTTAATGTTCGGATGGATTTTAAGGACCGGCATGCTCATCTCTGGCCTCAATGGAAAATTACATGATACCAAAACTTCTTCATATTTTTTGCCGGAAACTTAAAAAAAAGTCAACTTCCGGGCGTTCCGGAGGAGCACCCTGAAGGGTGCCCTCCGTCGCGCCTCCGCCGGGCTCTCGGCAGAGCCGAGCCGGAATACAAAGTCAAATTCAAAATCAATGTCAACTTCCGGGCATTCCAGAGGGGGACGCCGAAGGGTGCCCTCCGTCGCGCCTCCGCCGGGCTCTCGGCGAAGCCGAGCCGGTCAGGGGAGCCATGCGGCGCTTTGCGCCTGTGGCTCCCCTGACTGCCTGCCTCGCTTCGCTTCAGCAGGCACCCTCTGTCCTCGCTAACGCAACGTCAAAAAATTAAAAAACGTAGAACCGTGTATGCCTTTAAGCATGCACGGTTTTAGATTGCCGTATTTGTGTTTTCTACCTTAAAAGAGGGCGTTGCGGGAGGGGGCGCGCGCTTGCGGAACGCAAGCATCGTCGACCCCTTCCGCAGGAAGGGGTGTGGCTGAAGACCCCGCAGCCCGGCTTTGCGGGCGCGGAGGCTTAAGCGGGGGAACCGCCTGCGGCGGTTCCCCATCAAGGGCATTTGACCTAAGACCGGTTCCCTCACCAAACGCCTGAGCATTCTATATTATATTAATCATTATACCCTACCCCTCATCATCAAAATTCAAGAGGATCCAATCATGAATCTTCGTCCTCTCATCCTCCCGCTGGCATGCTCAGCCGTCCTTTCTATCATAGGAATCGGCTGAAGATAAAGCAACAACAATTCAATCAGTCCCGGTACCACCGATTCCTACGGCATTTATAACCAGCAGCAGGGCTCGATAACGCTAGAAAGAGGACCTGGGGGGCGCGACTCGACCCCGAACGTATCCGATTCCGCCCTGTCGTCGCTCGTCTCAGGCAACACCTCCTTTGCAATTGACTTGTACAATAAGCTGGCGACCGGCTCCGCGACACCTTCTCCCTACTCCCTGTCGACGGCCCTGGCCATGACCTGGGGCGGCGCCGCGGGCGGGACCGCGCAGGACATGGCCGCGGCCCTGCGTTTTTCCGCTCCGCAGGCCACGCTGCACCAGGAGTGGGACGCGCTCGATCTCGCCTTGACGGCACACGCCGCAGCCGCGGGATTCGAACTGCACATTGTTAATCAGGTATGGGGGAAAAAGACCACGGCTTTCTACCCGGTATATAAAGCTCCTTACCATAAACTACGGCGCGCCGCTGCTTTTACTCGACTTTATCAACTCGCCCGATCCATACCCGGCAGACAGATAAACGCCTGGGTCGGCAGTCAAACGCAGCAGGAGATCCAGAACCTCATTCGGAGGGCGGCATCGATAACCTTACCCGGCTGGTTTTAACCGAATCCGTGACGATGCGT
>CAWDOZ010000112.1:0-10000 GCA_963803935.1 uncultured Fibrobacterota bacterium
ACGAAATAGTCGCAAGCCGTCAGTTACTCGAAAGTGAGATCCGCAGCAGCCTGTCACTCCCCTTCCCGTCGAACGCCGCGGCCCTCCATTATGAGCATTCAATGGGCCAGGCCGGGACGCTGCCGCGCCACATCCTCAATGCCGCACCCGCGGTCATGGTCGCCTGAGCACTTCCCTGCATGGCTGCGAAGTTCCGTTCCGGCGGCGAGCGCGATAAGTCGTTCCTTTGCAAACCCGGCGGCCCGGCTCCAGGTGTGTTGTTCCCTGATAGTCCGGCTCGCCCGGATTCCCCGCTGCGCGGCTTCGTCGCGGTTGTCATACACGTACCGCATGAGGCGCCGCAAATCGTCCCTGTCCGGAAGTATCCAGAACGGGCTTGCAACCGTCGGCAGGCCGCCCGCCGCACGGGCAGGGAGCTTTTCAAGCGAGCATTTGATGAGATAGGCGTTCGTGGCATCGGTAAAATCGCGAGCCGCACCCGCGCCGGTGACGATCACCGGCCTGCCGCACGCCATGGCTTCGGCAATCGGCAGGCCATACCCCTCGGACCGGTAGGGATGCACGTAACAGTCGCACGCGGTGTAGAGGCCGGGAAGCTCTCCCGGAGGGATGTCGTCGGTGAAGTAGATGATGCGGGCGCCGCCGGTTCGCTGCGCCAGTTCCCCTACTTTTTCCCCCAGTCCGCCGCCGTACGCCCGTGAACCCTTGATAATGAGGCAGACGCGCTCGTCCGGGCCGAATTCGGCGGCATACGCATTGACAAGGATATCGATTCCCTTGCGCAAGGTAGCGCCGCCGTTGAAAAAGAAGCAGAAACGGTCGCCGGCCATCGAACGCATCCATGCCGACGGCGCGGCTTCGGGACAGAACGCCGCCGGATCCACGCCGAGCGGGACGACCCTGACGATGCTCTCGTCAATCCCCGATGCCCGGTAGCACTCGCGCAGGTATTCGGTGTAGACCCACACCTCGTCAACAAATCGCGGGATTTTTTCGACCCATTCGACGGGCAGGGATGCATTCTCCCACGGCTGGAACAGTACCAGGACCCCCTGCTGCGGCTGGGTAAAGTCCGGCGGCCAGCGGTGCCGGACGAGTACGTCGGCCCCTGCATGAGCCCCGGAAAGCACCGGCCTCAGGCATTCGAACTCCGGCGCATCATCGATGGAAAACCGGTCCGGCTCCCAGGGAATATGGCGGAGGTCTGAGTTGGCCGTCCCCGGCAAGGGAGCGCAGCAGTTCCCGGTTGACCATGCCGAGGCTGTGGTGGACGAAGAGTGATTTTTCCCAGTTGACTTTCAGCGGAGCTCCCGCAGGCATGGTCGGCTCAATTCCCCCCGGCATGCCGGACTAAGCGGCACCATCGGTGACGGGGAGATATATGGCGAACGATGCCCCGGCGCCCTGAACCGGGAGCGCTTCGATGAACCCGTCATGATGCTTCATGATGGCATAGGCGATGGGTAGTCCGAGCCCGGAACATTGCGATTTAGTCGTGAAGAACGGGTCGAAAATGTGCGGCAGGTCTTCCGGCGCAATGCCGGTTCCCGAATCGGCAAACGAGATGCGGCAGTACTCGCCTCCGGCAAGGGCGTAATGCTCGCCCGGCGCTAAGAGCCGGTTTCCGGCGGTAACGGAAAGCGTTCCTCCTGAAGGCATGGCCTGGATTGCGTTAGTCACCAGGATGTTGATAACCTGCGTTACCTGCCGTTCATCCGCTTCGCAGTGCAGGGGTTCCCGGTCATAGGCAAACTCGGCGGTTACCGGGGATTCCCCGATGGCAATGATGACGGCTCGTTTGAGGAAAAGATCCATCGGTTTTTTGTTTGGAGAGGAGACCCGTGTAAAAGCGAGCATCTGCTGCATGAGCCTGGTCCACCGCTGCACCGCTTCACTCGCCTTCTCACAGTAGAGTACTACCTTTTCAGGAACGGCAGCCTCGGTCGAAGCCATTTCGATATACCCCAGGGCAACGGTCAGGAGATTATTAAAATCTCATGGGCAATGCCCCCGGCCAGAAGCGCCATTGCCTCAAGCCGCTGGTCCAAGGCCTGCTTCTCATTGGGCCCCATAGGTACTTTTCCTTTCGAGATTTGGCGTTAGCGAGGGCAGGTAACGGATTAGATAACGTCCCGAATCCTGCTGTATGACAGCGACTTCCGAGCCTTCGGAAGCCGACAGATTCATTATATCCCGCTTTCGCAAAAATTTCTACCCTTTCTTCAAGAGCTCGGATCGCCCTGATAGTCGATTACTTCCGAAGAATTGTCTCCCGGACCCCCACGCACCAGCCCCACCATTTATGCACCATATCCGCAAGCGTGACGACCGCCAGGAGCGCCATGCAGCCGACAAGCAGGGCATCGAGGCGGAAGGTGAATGCCGCACCGGCAGTAGCCGCAGATGCCGCACCGGCGGCGAACATGCCGATAAGCTTCCACGCTGCGGTAAGGGTGGTGGTAAACATGAAACACATCGGCACGAGGGTAACCGCCGCATACTTCGCACGGCCGGCCTTGAGGATGATGGTTGTGCCGATCCCGAGGGCGATTGCCGCAAGCAGCTGGTTGGCAACACCGAACATGGGCCAGATAGTCGCCACGCTGCCGGTGTAGATCAGGTAGCCCCAGGCAGCAACCACGACCGCGCTCATGGCAATATTGCCGGGTAGCCAGCGGAGTTCACCGAGAGGGGGATAGAACCGGCCGCCAAGCTCCTGCAGGAGGAAGCGGGCAACGCGGGTCCCGGCGTCGACCGTTGTCAGAATGAAAAGCGCCTCGAAAACCAGCGCGAAATTGAACCAGTAGGGCATGAGGCCCTTCATGCCGGGAATATGCGAGAGGATGGTCGACATGCCGACCGCGAGCGATACCGCACCGCCCGGCCGGTGGGCAACATTCACCCCGACGAGCGCCGAGAGCTCATGTATCCTTGCAACGGGAAAGCCGAGCGCCGCGAGCCGGTCGAAGCCCCAGGAGCTGTTGATCGCAAAGTAATCGCCGGAATCAGGATCGAAGCGGCAATGAGCGCCATCATGGAGACAAACCCCTCGGTGACCATTGCGCCGTAGCCGATAAACCGTACCTCACTCTCCAAGGTAATCATCTTCGGCGTGGTCCCGGAGGCGATGAGCGCATGGAATCCGGACACCGCGCCGCAGGCAATGGTAATGAACATGAAGGGAAAGAGCGTCCCCGGAATGACCGGTCCGCCGCCGTGGATAAAGGGCGTAATGGCGGGCATCTGCAGCGTGGGCGCCATCAAGAGCACGCCGAGCGCCAGGAGCAGTATGGTCCCGATCTTGAGGTAGGTCGACAAATAGTCCCGCGGGCAGAGCAGCATCCATACCGGAAGGACCGAGGCGATGAAGCCGTACACGGCAAGAGTGATGTAATCGTCCTGTCGCCATGGTTGAAGAGCGGCCCGAGGAACGATCCGGGAATGTAATGGCCGCTTGCCACGGCGATAAGCAGCAATGGAACGCCGATCAGGCTGACCTCGGCTACCCTGTTCGGCCTGATCTTCCTAAGGTAGATCCCCATGAAGAGCGCGATAGGAATGGTCAGGAAAATGGTATAGGTGCTCCAGGGATTGTTCCTGAGGGCGTTCACTACCGAAAGCCCGAGACCGGCGAGGGCGACCAGGATGATGAAGATGACCGCGATTGCCGTGGCAAGCCCACCCACCGGACGGATCTCATCGCGGGCGATCTGGCAAGCGACCGGCCATTCCGCCGCACCGAGGCGGCGAGGATCACCATATCGTGCACGGCGCCCGCCAGGGCGGCGCCGACGAGGATCCATAGGAATCCGGGAAGGTAGCCGAACTGCACCGCCAACATGGGCCCGATGAGCGGCCCGGCACCGGCGATGGCAGCGAAGTGGTGGCCGAAAAGCACCCACTTATTGGTAGGGTCGTAATCGGCCCCGTCGCGGAGCCGATACGCCGGGGTCCGGTTGCGTCCGTCGAGGGCAAGGACCTTCGCGGCGAGAAAAGCGCCGTAGAACCGGTACATGAGGATATAGAAGCAGGCGGATGCGGTGACGATCCAGAGCGCATTCACCTTTTCGGATGGGTTGACGATCCTGACGACAACGGCAACGGAAAGGGCCGCGGCGAGGGCAAGGACTACCATAGAATTTTTAAAAAGAGCTTCATATGCCGAAGCATGATCTCCTTTTTGGATAAGCCGGAAATGACTGATGAAAGGAATAAAATAAATGTTATTGCGAACGTGGGGAAACCATTCTAACAGCCTCTGGCGGGGGAACCGCCTCCGGCGGTTCCCCTGGTCGGAGCCGCGCAAAGCCGCGTCTCCGACACACCCCTTCCAGCGGAAGGGGGAGGCGATGATCCTGAAGGCAAACGCCTTCCCCCTCCCGCAACGCCCTCTTTCAGGGTAGAAAAAACACAGGAAAGATTTTAATGAATTTGAATTTCTAAAGGGATGAAAAAAAAGCCCTTGCAACCATCACGATTGCAAAGGCTCCAATCACCATCTTACTCGTAATCCTGCTACAGCTTATATCTTCGCATTTTCCAAGGCGCCTTCCACGATCTCCGCTCCCTTTCCGATCGCCTTCGCAAGATTATCGAAAGCATCATTGATCTCATCCCGTACATGCCAGCTTACCTCTTTGCCCTTCAACCCCTGGAAGGTGTCGCTGACCCTTGCAACTTCGGCATTGATGAGACCCTCGGCCTTTTCCTCAAGATCCACCGCCCTGCGGCGGAACGATTTGTCGAGGATAAATTCAGCAGCCAGAATAACTGCAATACCCAAAGAAAACGTCATTAAATAAGATATTCCTCTCATAATGCCCTCCCTTGTATCATTCCCCTCGTAATTAATTTTAAAGACGAACCTCCATTACGACGTCACTCTCTTGCACCCTTCCATAAAGTCCGCTTATTAAATCGCGACTCACGCCCCTTGCTAATCATGCTTCTTTCTAGAGTACGCGGGAAAGGCATTCAAAATTACGGCAAATTTGCCCTTATTCAGGTTTCGCCTGAAGTCATCATGTTTGTCAGGTACCGGGAACGGTTACGGTGACGCTGTAGCTTTCTGTCTGACCGAATGCGGAATTTCAATAGTTGCCGTTCCCGGAGCGACCGCCTGAAACTTATAGAGCTGGGTGGGTCCGGCAGGAATAGCGGGTGACAGGAGTTCGCTTGAAAGGAACTTAACTGATGATGAGGAAATTATCGGGGTTTCATACTGCCCCGGGCCAACCGTTTGAAGTTTGATGTCGATACACTGACTGACGGCGGCCTTGATAGTGCTTCCGCTATCGGCTCCGGTGAGGGAAAGGCCCGGCAGATTGTCCTTGTTCGCCGCGCACGCGGCCAGAAACAGTGCTGCAATTAAAACGGCGAAAAGATATCGTCGCAGCAAAGCAAAGTTAATGTTCGGATGGATTTTAAGGACCGGCATGCTCATCTCTGGCCTCAATGGAAAATTACATGATACCAAAACTTCTTCATATTTTTTGCCGGAAACTTAAAAAAAAGTCAACTTCCGGGCGTTCCGGAGGAGCACCCTGAAGGGTGCCCTCCGTCGCGCCTCCGCCGGGCTCTCGGCAGAGCCGAGCCGGAATACAAAGTCAAATTCAAAATCAATGTCAACTTCCGGGCGTTCCGGAGGGGCACCCTGAAGGGTGCCCTCCGTCGCGCCTCCGCCGGGCTCTCGGCGAAAGCCGAGCCGGTCAGGGGAGCCATGCGGCGCTTTGCGCCTGTGGCTCCCCTGACTGCCTGCCTCGCTTCGCTTCAGCAGGCACCCTCTGTCCTCGCTAACGCAACGTCAAAAAATTAAAAAACGTAGAACCGTGTATGCCTTTAAGCATGCACGGTTTTAGATTGCCGTATTTGTGTTTTCTACCTTAAAAGAGGGCGTTGCGGGAGGGGGCGCGCGCTTGCGGAACGCAAGCATCGTCGACCCCTTCCGCAGGAAGGGGTGTGGCTGAAGACCCCGCAGCCCGGCTTTGCGGGCGCGGGGAGGCTTCAGCCCAGGGGGAACCGCCTGCGGCGGTTCCCCCATCAAGGGCATTTGACCTAAGACCGGTTCCCTCACCAAACGCCTGAGCATTCTATATTATATTAATCATTATACCCTACCCCTCATAATCAAAATTCAAGAGGATCCAATCATGAATCTTCGTCCTCTCATCCTCCCGCTGGCATGCTCAGCCGTCCTTTCTATCATAGGAATCGGCTGCAGTAAAAGCAACAACAATTCAATCAGTCCCGGTACCACCGATTCCTACGGCATTTATAACCAGCAGCAGGGCTCGATAACGCTGAAAAAATTTATCGGGGGGCGCGACTCGACCCCGAACGTATCCGATTCCGCCCTGTCGTCGCTCGTCTCAGGCAACACCTCCTTTGCAATTGACTTGTACAATAAGCTGGCGACCGGCTCCACGAACACCTTCTTTTCCCCCTACTCCCTGTCGACGGCCCTGGCCATGACCTGGGGCGGCGCCGCGGGCGGGACCGCGCAGGACATGGCCGCGGCCCTGCATTTTTCCGCTCCGCAGGCCACGCTGCACCAGGAGTGGGACGCGCTCGATCTCGCCTTGACGGCACACGCCGCAGCCGCGGGATTCGAACTGCACATTGTTAATCAGGTCTGGGGAGAAAAGACCACGGCTTTCCTCCCCGATTATATAAAGCTCCTTACCATAAACTACGGCGCGCCGCTGCTTTTACTCGACTTTATCAACTCGCCCGATCCATCCCGGCAGACGATCAACGCCTGGGTCGGCAGTCAAACGCAGCAGGAGATCCAGAACCTCATTCCGGAGGGCGGCATCGATAACCTTACCCGGCTGGTTTTAACCAATGCCATTTACTTCAAGGCGCAGTGGGCCGACACCTTTCCCCATGAGAATACCGCCAGCCGGTTCTTTTACCGTTCCGATGTCGATTCCGTTTCGACGGAATTCATGTCTAACGTTGGGAGCTACAGCTATTATGCCGACAGCGGATTCAGCGCCGTAAAGATTCCCTACAAGGGCAACCGGACGTCGATGCTCATTATACTGCCGGCAAAGGACAATATGGCTCAGGTGACTGCGGGCCTTTCAGCCGCATTCATTGCCTCGGTGCGAAGTTCACTGCAAGCTACCGAAATAGGCCTTTACCTGCCGAAGTTTTCCTTTTCGACCGGGGCGATTGCTTTGTCGGCTCCGCTGAAATCGCTCGGCATGGCCTCGGCCTTCAGCGATACCGCGAATTTTTCCGGAATCGACGGCGCGCTCGACCTGCGGATCAAGGAGGTCTACCACAAGGCCTATGTTGCGGTCGATGAAGCGGGTACGACCGCAGCGGCTGCAACTGCGGTTACCGTTACCGGCTTGTCCGTAATCAATCCGCTCGCGATTGTCAATGCCAATCGTCCGTTTATATTTCTCATAAGCGACGACCCGACCGGCGCGGTGCTCTTTATGGGGGAAGTAGTTGATCCGACACTGAATTGATTATTGGATGGGCTAATAAGGCAAAGTCAACTTCCGGGCGTTCCGGAGGGGCACCCTGAAGGGTGCCCTCCGTCGCGCCTCCGCCGGGCTCTCGGCAGAGCCGAGCCGGTATTTCCAGCCCTGCGGCTTCGCCTTGGTCTGGAAACACTGTCGGGGACACTTCGTTTCCCCCGGCACCCTCTGTCCTCGCTAACGCAAAGTCAAAAGAAATTAAAAAGCGCTTAACATATTAGGTCATGGCAGATTTGCATAATCTTTTATGTTTTTTCTACCCTAAAAGAGGGCGTTGCGGGAGGGGTGTGTCGGAGACGCGGCTTTGCGCGGCTCCGACCAGGGGAACCGCCTTTAGGCGGTTCCCCCACCAGAAGTAAATCTTTTTTATTTTCTTACGCTGATAGTATCGGTTCCGGGCGAAAAACCTGTACCGCTTCCCGGGTTCCTCCGAATAGTTCCGCATCAAGCTGGGGAAGCCTGAGCTCGTCCGACTTTACACACGATCTGATGCCCATATTCATGGCAAGATAGAGCAGCGGATGCGACATGTTCCAGGGAAGCTTCCCGATGATCGTCGACATCCTGCTGAATTCCCTCTTCGCCATAATTTCGCCGGCCTGCAGTTCGTAGGGCGTCATTTTCTTGGGTTTGAAAACAACGGTCGAATGATCGTAATATTTCCAGTCCTCGGTCAGGAGCCGTCCTTGGGCCTTGAGTTCCCTATATACTTTGGTACCGGGATACGGAGTCAGGATGTTGAATGAAGCGGTACCTATTTTATAGCGCTGCAGGAATTCGAGGGTATCGGGGAAGATCGCCGGGGTATCGTCGTCGAACCCGAAGACGAATGAGGCATGGAAATGGATCCCCAGCCCTTTGATCAGTTTTACCGCCTCGCCCATTTTTTCGATATCCTTGATGGACTTGCGCATCTTCTGCAGCTGGGCCGCCGAGACGCTTTCGAGGCCGAAGAACAGCGCCCCGCATCCGCTCTTCGCTGCAAGCCGCATGAGTTCCGCATCCTGGACAAACGATATTGAGGCCTGCCCGACCCATTTTATTTTAAGCGGCTCGATCGCCCTGAAAAGCTCCTTGGCATAATGCCGGTCGCCGATGATATTGTCATCAAGAAAGATGTAGATCTTGTTATTCGACTCTTTGATATCGCGGACCACGTTGGCAATGGGGGCGTGGCGGATAGTTTTACCGTACAGGTTCGAAACGCAGCAGAAGTCGCAGTTGTAGGGGCAGCCGCGGGTCGTCATGACCGGAACGACGTTGAAGAGCCGTTTCCGCGATTCATGCCGGTAGCGCATGGGAATGTAGCGGTCGAGCGACGGGGACGGGCACTCGTACCTGCCTTTCATCACCCCGTTCTCGAAATCGGCCAGCACCTGTTCCCAGATTCCTTCGGCCTCGCCGACTACAACCGCATCGGCATACAGGAGCGCCTCGTCCGGAAGAATCGTGGGATGGACGCCTCCCAGCACAACTTTCCTGCCGCGCTTCCTGAACTCCTGCGCAAGGTGGTAGGCGCGGGGCGCGTTGGCGGTCATGCAGCTTATTCCGACAAGGTCGCACTCTTCATCGATATTGAGCCGTTCGCTCTCTTCCTCCACAATTTTCACCTGGTATTCCGGCGGGGTAAGCCCTTCAAGCAGGTGCAGCGCCAGCTGGGGAATCATGAGCCCCCCCGGTGTGGATGTTTCCGGTGAGATCCCCGGCGATATCAGCAATAATTTCACGTAGAGTGCTCCATTAAGGTTAAGTAGTTGCACATGGTACTGCCCGCTGCAATAGTACGGGGAAGGGTACTGCTTTAGGGCATAATTTTTAAAGTACGGCCTTTGGAGGTAAGAGGAGCGTGGCGGAATTTACATGAGGGTACAGGCTGATTGTCGACCAGGGGGAGTTGGGTGCGACAACATTATTCACAGCTCTACACCTTCCACACCTTCTTCGTCCGAGGTCTTTTGCTGTGACTTCCGTTCAAGGCGACGAGCCTGCTTTTCCTGGTGCTTTTCCCGCTTGGCTCGCTCCCTGTTGTTTTTTTCCATTGATGCGCGTGATTTACGTGCCATAGATGACCTTCTGTTCGTTGATAGCTTGCCTGAAATTACCGGTAGAATTCACGGAGTCCGTAATTTATAGCCGGCCGCTTTAATTTATTGAGTGCGCTTTCCTTTATCTGACGGACCCGTTCGCGCGTGAGACTGAACCGCTGGCCGATTTCGTCGAGCGTGCAGGAAGTTTCGCATCCGATGCCGAAGTAAAGATTGATGATTTCCCGCTCCCGTGCATCGAGCTTTTCGAGCGACCGCCCCACCTCCCGGCTGAGGGAGAGGTTGGTCATGATATCTTCCACGGCGGCGGCGCCGTCGCAGGAGAGCTTATCGTGCAGCGTGGCATGCCCGTCTTCGGCCGGAGCGTCGAGCGATGCATGGCGGGTGGCGACCTGCAGCATCGTATGCACATCGCGCGCGGACATGCCGATTTCATCGCCGATTTCCTGCATGGTTGCGGTG
>CAWDOZ010000112.1:12500-13635 GCA_963803935.1 uncultured Fibrobacterota bacterium
CATCCCAGCATTCTCATTTCTGATACCTCCAGCACCCCTTACGGGATACCTTCACAGGCTTACAGAATGCTCCTCTACCATCTCCTTCTTGCGAAGGCAGATCCACAGCTTCGGTAGCATGTTTAGTCCCGAGTATTTTCGGCGCACATTCGCTGAACTAGTGAGCTGTTACGCTTTCTTTAAATGATGGCTGCTTCTAAGCCAACATCCTAGCTGTTAGAGCAAACATACATCCTTAGTCACTTGACATGCATTTGGGGACCTTAGCTGATGGTCAGGGTTGTTTCCCTCTCGGGAATGAAGCTTATCCCTCACTCCCTGACTCCCATACATTGAATAACGGCATTAGGAGTTTGATTGGGTTTGGCAGGCTGGTGGGCCCCCTAGTCCATTCAGTGCTCTACCTCCGTTATTGTCCATATGAGGCTATACCTAAATATATTTCGAGGAGAACGAGCTATCACCAAGTTTGATAAGCCTTTCACCCCTAGCCACAACTCATCCACTACTTTTTCAACAGGAGTTGGTTCGGACCTCCATTCGATTTTACTCGAACTTCATCCTGGTCATGGCTAGCTCACTTGGATTCGCGTCTACCGAATGCAACTTAGTCGCCCTATTCAGACTCGCTTTCGCTACGGCTCCGTGCCTTCGGCACTTAGCCTGGCTGCACCCGAGTAACTCGCTGGGTCATTAAACAAAAGGTACGCCGTTATCCCTTTCAAGGGGTTGCCCCCTCTACTCAAGACTTCGACTGGTTGTAGGTATACAGTTTCAGGTTCTATTTCACTCCCCTCTCGGGGTGCTTTTCACCTTTCCCTCGCGGTACTAGTTCACTATCGGTCATTGGTAAGTATTTAGCCTTAGGAGATGGTCCTCCCGGATTCCTACGGAATTCCACGTGCTCCGTAGTACTTGGGAACACTACAAGGAAGTCATATCTCTTTCGCTTACAGGACTATCACCTTCTGTGGCCCAACTTTCCAGATGGTTCAGCTAAAGATATGATTTGTAACTTCCCGGTCGTTCGGTATAACAACCAAGTAATGTCCCGCTACCCCGTTCTGTCAACGCATACCGGCTTACAACAGAATCGGTTTAGGCTGTTGCCCGTTCGCTCACCACTACTTACTAG
>CAWDOZ010000113.1:0-45827 GCA_963803935.1 uncultured Fibrobacterota bacterium
TGGTGTCCCTGCGGGACGCCTCAACCATCGTATTGCTATACTGGGCCGGGGAGAGCGGGGGTTGCCGACTATGAGGTCGACCTTGGCGCTACCATTGCCAGCTGGTACGATTTTAGTTCGAGAGTCTTCGTGGATTATGCGCAGAACCGGTCCGGAGGCGGCGATGATGGGGATATTTACCGGATGCCGGATATCGAGCTGAACTGGCCCGGGACCTCGTTGAGCTTTGGCCTCATGCTGGAAACCGGGACCATTATTTCGGACGAATTCGATCAGTCGTATTACTCGCGCCGCGCCTTTTTCAAAGGCGATACGGTATTTACAGAGAATACGGTACTGGACAGGAACCGGTTCGCTCGAACACTTTTTGTTAATTTCGCAAAAAACATTGCACGGGGAGTCGATCTCAATGCGGGCTATACATTGGTATTCGGATCCGATAATCCCTATGCCGGCCAGTTCGATACCGCAAGCCCCGGAAATGGCCGGTCCGTTTCTTCCAACGATTATTCCTTCAATGTTCGCTTATCCCTGAATCAGGAGGCACTCCCCTTCATTACCTATGCCTCGGTCTATGCCTTCCAGAACCATGCAGGGCTTTTTCCTGCTTCGGGCGGATTCATGTCCTCCTGGAACTCCGAAGCGGGGTTTGAATTCATGACCCAGCCGATATTCTCCTCAGTCTCCCTGCAGGGCGGTGCGCGGTATTTCTACGTTGATAAAGGCCCTTTCCCCAATGAAAACGATGTCATCGATCCCGGTGAGGGGGTGTGGGATCTCTCCCTGGGCCTCGCCTGGAGTATCCTGTGACCGGGGAGGTTGATGCAGGGATCGACGGGCTTCTCGATCGCGCCATCGACGAAGATCTCGGCACGGGCGGGGACTGTACCTCGAATGCCCTTTTTCCCGAGGACGAGTGCGCAGAAGCGGTTATACAAAGCAAGGAAGCCGGCATCCTTTCCGGCGTTTTGCTCCTTAAACCGCTCTTTTCAAAGATAAATCCCTCTGTTTTGGTCACCATACCTCTTGACGATGGAAGCGAACTTTCCCCCGGAAGCGTGATTTGCCGCCTGACCGGGCCGGTACGCGGGATTCTTGCCGGGGAACGGATAGCGCTTAATTTCCTTCAGCGGCTCTCGGGGATCGCGACCCTTACCTCGCAGTACTGCGCCGCCATGGTAAACACCGGGGCACGGCTTCTTGACACCCGTAAAACGACGCCCGGCCTGCGGCTCCTCGAAAAACTTGCTGTGCGGCACGGCGGCGGCATGAATCACCGGTTCGGCCTTTTTGATATGATGCTTATCAAGGACACCCATGTCAAACGCTGCGGCGGCGTGACGGCTGCGCTTGAAAAAGCCCTGCAATCGCGCGGACATGCCACCCGCCCGAAAATCGAGGTCGAAGTGCAGTCGGTCAGGGAGTTCGAGGAGGCGGTGGAGCTTCGCCCGGATCGCATCATGCTCGATAACATGAGCCTTTCGGCAATGAGGCAGTGCGTCGAAAAAAAAATCGCCGCCCGCGCAGGAGTCGAACTCGAAGCGAGCGGGAATGTTACGCTCGAATCGATTGCCGCCGTTGCCGAAACCGGCGTCGACTTTGTCTCCTGCGGCTCGATCACGCACAGCGCAAAGGCACTCGATATCCACCTGGTCATTGTCTGACGGCATGACACCCGCTTAAAATCCATGGACGACCGCACGCTTTCAAACCTTCCGTATGTCGAACGGTTCTACCGGTACCCGGCGGTCGCTTCAACCAACGACACTGCCCGCATGATGACGGAATTGCCGGCCAGGGGGATTTTCGTGATACGGGCCGACTGCCAGACCGCGGGACGCGGCCGGTCGGGAGCGTCCTATTTTTCAGAAGAGGGCGGCCTCTGGGTAACCATTCTTGCGCGTCTTCAATCGCTTGACGATCATTTCCTGCATAACCGTTCACTGTCGCTTGCCATAGCGGAGGCCTCCGAGTCGATGACCGGCATGCCTGATTTTTCAATTTCCATCAAGTGGCCGAACGACCTCTATATAGCAGGAAAAAAACTTTGCGGCATTCTTCTCGAAAATCACCCTTCCGCCGGGAATATGCTGGTCCTGGGATTCGGACTGAATGTCACCATTGCGACCGGCGATTTTCCCGCCGATTTGCGCGGGAGCGCCACCTCGCTTTCAATTGAAACCGGAAAAAGAGTATCCCGGTCCGGCCTCCTTGAAGTGATCATCAGGCGCTACGAATCGAATCTCAGAGCCGATTCGGCCGATATGCATGGGGCCTACCTCAGGCGGTTGTATCGGCGCGGGGACCGTGCGGAAGCAGATGGCCGTGAGGGCATTGTCGACGGGGTTGAGCCTGATGGCAGGCTCCGCCTGGCCGGAGACCAAGGAGTACACCTTGTGAACGCAGGCCACCTTCGATTCCTCGATGCTCCAGGGAGGATTCCCGATGCCTCGTAACAATGTTCCGGATACGATCGCCATTGACATCGGCAACACCTGCCTGCATGCCGGCGCCGTCGATACCGCGCGCCATGTGTGCTGCCGCCGCGAAGACCTGCCGTTCTCCGAACACCCCGCCCGGTGGTCGCAGCTGCTTGACGGAGTAACCGCACCGGCAATCGCCGGCGGTCCTCAAATGCTGCGCGCGGTTATTGCCGGAGGGCGCCCGGGCATGGTGCGGACGGTGTGTGCCTTGCTCAGGAAGTCCGACGTTACCGCCATTGAACACCTCGCCTGGCACCCCGGTCTCCCGGTTCGTTTCCGATATAAAAATCCGCACCTCCTGGGACCTGACCGGATTGCCGATGCGCTGTACGCCGCCGCGGCGTATCCGAGGCGCAATGTCATCATCATCGATGCGGGAACGGCCGTTACGGTCGATGCACTGACCGCTGATGGCGAATTCATCGGCGGCGTCATCTTTCCCGGACCGGCGACGCAACTTCAAAGCCTTCATGCTGCTGCGCCTGCACTTCCCTTATTAGACATTTCAAAACGGACGTCACCGCTTCCCGGTACCTCGACCGAAGCGTGCATGCAGGCAGGGGTGTTCCATGCCATGGCGGGGGGGCTTGATCATCTTGTCAAAAAATACAACCGGCTGCTTGGCGGGAACTGCACCATACTTGCAACAGGTGGGGCATGGGGTGTGGTTGAACCGCTTGTCGAATTCGAGTATATAGAGAAGCCGGATATGACGCTTGTCGGGACGGCGTTGTTCACCGGCAGTAATTAAAATCTGTCATTAAAATCTCGGCAAAAACTCTCTCAAGTCCGGCTTGAATTCCCGTTCCCGGGATAATTCATAAGAATAAACAGCCGTGCACAAATCCGCAAGGAACGGCCTCCCGATTGTGTCGTACTCGTAGACGTCATCGTTGACGATACCGTTCTCGTTCACGTAGATCGTTGCCGACAGGAAAAACTCGATTCCCTTTTCATGATCGGCCAGGTAGGCGAGATCGCTCAGGAAACCATAGGCCCGGCCGATGACGTTGTATTCGCGCAGCATCGGCGATCCGGGGCGATCAGCGGAGCCGGGCAGGAAGAACTTCTTGAAATCGTCCGGAAGGCCGGCAAAGCGCACTATGTCCAATTCCCGGGGAAAAAGCCCCATCCAGGTGCGGAGGAGCCGGTAATCCTCGCCTCGCAGGTCAATTGACATTCCCGGAGAATGCGATTCCGGAAACATGACCTCGATGAGAAACCGGTGCAGATCGTCGAGCGGCGCGCAGTTGCAATAATCAGCGGAAAATGGCGCTGGAACCAGTTCACCGTTAACCACCGAAGCCCTGCCGAAAAAAACCGGTGCGAGAGGGTTGACGTCGGGTATCGATGAAACGGTTCGATCCTGCTCGTAAATGATGGTTCCCGAGCCGTCGAAGAACCGGACCGGATTGCTTACCCGGTTCTCCTCAGGGGTGCAGCCCGAAGCCAGGCGGTGGAGGAGGCGGATATTGCCGAAGCCTGAGCTCGTTAACCGTTTATTCGCATAGTCGCGCGTCAGGAACTCCCAGATCCGGTTATAGGCGCCGTTGTCGCTTGCAAGGAGCATACGCCTTATGGAGGATTCAACCGAGACGGGATCCTCTTCCCGGCATCCCTCCTCGTGATCGTAGGGGATAGGGCAGGGCAGGGAATTGACCACCTGCATGGGGGAGGCTGCGGTTAATCCCTTTATGGAGAGGGAGTTTATCTTTGCCAGCGCGAGCGCCGCTGCCGGAAGTTTAACCAGGCTTGCAGGGTAAAAGTAACGGGTTTTATTGAGATTGAAGGGGTGATGAAAAAAGGAGGGCCGGTTCTTTGAGTCTCGGTCGATGGCGGTGTAAATAAATTGAAGGTTATACCTGTCAGGATTTTCGAATATGAATTCCCATCTCTCAGGTATGGCATTGAGAATCTTATTCAGGATAGGATCGGAAGTTGAATAGGTAGGCATGGTGGTGTATAGTAAGCTTTTTTCTTGTGGGGGAACCGCCGTAGGCGGTTCCCCCACCAAGGGCATTTGACTTAAGCTCGGTTCCCCCACCTGAGCAACAACTTATTGTACTCCTTTTCTCACCGCCAATATAAAGCTCGATAATCCATCCCGCCAATGATAGCCGATGCTGTAGTTCAGCGGCTTTACATTCTTGCCGAGCCTATAGGCGGAATCGAGGTCGGGCTGGAACCCGTAGTGAAAGTCCTTGACCGGCTTGGTATACTTGCCATAGAGCGATACATTCCATTCGTCCTGCTTGAAATAGCGGTACGGAATACCGGTATCGTCTTCGAGCACCGCCTTCGCCTTGAGGCAGACGTTGCGGATCATAGAAAAGTCGCTGCCATGCATGCAGTAGGAGGCAGCCTTGGCAAAGGTGATCATGTCGGTCATCGAGGCAAGGTAAGTCTGAAACTGCGGTTTCAGCCTGAGGGATTTATCCTGTATGTCTACCGGGAAGTAGTCGAGCGTATGTACGCTGCCATCGCTTCCGGCTTTTAGATATTTAATTTCGATGCCCGAAATGTCCCGCTTGCCCGCCATTCCCGTATCCGCAGGACCAACCACCAGTTTTCCCGAAGAATCCACGTGAACCTTTTCGATTGAGACGATTGCGCAGTTCCGGCGAGCAAGGAAAATCATGAAGGCTGGTAGGTTACCTTTAAGGTACGGGGTGTGGAACTGCCTGCCCATGTAAGAGGTTATGAAATAATTCCGCTCGAAGATCTCGGACATTGCCTTGCGCACATCTTCGAGGAAGTTTTTCAGGTATGCCTCGCTCATATTGGTGGCAGGGATGGATCCGGCGCCCTCGAGACTCAGATAGATCGATTTCTCGCAATCCGGAAAGAATATGTCGGCATTCAGGAAGTCCGGCCCGCTGAACGGGTAGAAAAGCGTGGCGCCTTTCATGGAAATGCCCGCAAGGGCGGTATCGCGCCAGACCTTCATCGCCTGGAGCCTCGTGTTTAATTTTGTCCAGTTTTCCTCGAAAATTTTGCGATGCTGCTGCCAGGTCGCCGTCGCAGTAAGATTGGAATAGTGCTGCGGGTTGAGGGGCATCATCCCGGCAAAGATGCGGGCCTGGTCGGTAAGGCCGGAATCGAAAGTCGCGGCGCCGAAATCGGGCAGGGGAGCCTGCGTTGTCCCGGAAACAGGGGAGGCAGGCATCTGGGCGCTGCACAAAAAGACAGCGAAAATGGACAGGATGCAGCCTGCCCTTACCATTGAGCACCTCATTTTACAGGACTCCTTTGGATAAATTGAAAAGCAATGATGCCGGTGGCCACAATTCCCAGGCCGGCCAGCGATTCCAGGGGTCGTTCCCTGAGAAGATAATAAATCATCCAGAAGTTGAGACCGAGAAAAAGAATCGGGGTAAGCGGAAACCAGGTTGTCTTATAGGTTCCCGGAAGGGCAATTTTGCGGATGCGCAGGACAAAAATACCCAGCACGCTTAAACAGGTGAAAATAGCGAGTGTAAAGCCGACAAAGGTAAGCACTTTTTCGAACGATGAGGTCCAGAGGAGCAGCAGTGCAATTGCACTCTGGGTAAGTATGGCGATCCAGGGAATACCGCGGGAGTTCTGGCGCGCAAATATTGAAAGCCGCGGATAATCCTCACCCATCACCTTGAGGATACGCGGGCCGGCTATCACCATGGAACTTATGGACGAGACAAGACATAGCGCGATGAAGAGACCCATCACCCTGCCGCCGGCCGGACCAAGGATATTCACTGCGGAAATTAGTCCTACCTGAACCTGCCCTGCCAGGGCGCCAAGCGGCGTGCTGCGCATGAAAACATAGTTTAGAAACACATAGAGAAAGAGCACGATCAGGGTTCCGGTAAAAATCGATCTCGGGATATTTCTGGAAGGACTCCGGATTTCACTCGCCAGATAGTTTGAGCAGTTCCAACCCGAATAAGCATAGGATACGTAAATAAGTGAGACCGCGAAGGCCGGGCTTCTGAGAAGGGAAATGCTTGCCTTCGTCGGGAGCAGGGTGAATGCAATCGGGTGGGGAGTCAGGAAAATGCCGCAGATGATAAATGCGGCAATGAGCAACAGCTCGATTATGGTGACCGAAACCTGAAATTTGCTGCCGACCCGCAGTTCGAAGAGATGCACGGCAGTTATGGCAACGACGACCCCCGTCGCAAGAATTCGGGGTGAAAGGATGGGCAGGGAGCCGTAAAAATACTGACCAAAGGCCATGGCGGCAAGCGCGATAGGAGCGGAAAATCCTATGGTTGCCGACACCCATCCTGAAAGAAATCCGAGCCGGGGATGGAAGAGGCGCATCAGGTAGTGATACTCGCCGCCCGACCGCGGCAGCGCAGACCCGAGTTCTGCGTAGCAGAAACCTCCGCAGAGGGCCAGAAGGCCGCCGAATACCCACAAAAGCAGCAGGGTAAGCGGCTGTTTGATATCCGCAGCCTGGAAGCCAAGGCTGGTAAAGACTCCCGTGCCGATCATGTTGGCTATTATCAGCGTAGTAGCGGTTTTAAAACCGATCTTTTTATGCTGGTCCGGGGCTGGGAGAGGCACGGGCTGGGGCATGAATGGGAATGGTCTTTGATAAAAACGTGATAACAATATGGATTGGAAACTTGGAAAAATATATTTCGCCCTTACTAATAGATAAGTTCCTTAATACTATGCTGAATAGGGAGCCGGGTAGCAGGTAAGGTGATTCCGGTGGGGGAACCGACCTTAATTCTAATGCCATAGGTGGGGGAACCATAAAAATGGTTTCCCCTGGCCAAAGCCTCCGCGCTCGCAAAGCCGGGCTGCGGGGTCTTTGGCTCACCCCTTCCAGCGGAAGGGGGAGGCGATGTTTGCCCCTGGCAAACGCCCTCCCCCTCCCGCAACGCCCTCTTTTATGGTAGAAACAACAGATCAAGACAATGCGGGTGGAGATTTCAAGGTTTCGCAGGGGCAACCCTATGTGGTCTCAATTGGTTGATGGATCCGTAAGGGCACGACACGCGGTGCCCTCAATGGTTGTGCAAATTCAAAAACACCTGCAAGGTAAATCCATGCCATACTATCCTTTTCCCCGTTCCCCCACCTGAACAGTAAAGAAAAAGTAATTTTACCTCGCGCCACAGACAATCCGGAAGCCGCAGTTGTTTTCCGGGGCAAATATAAAATTGTCGCTGCGATACCCCGCGCAGAGGTTAGAGCTGCCGTCCTCCCAGGAGCCCCCACGAGAAATGCGGCCATTGCCGGTTGCCGGCCCGGTCGGGTTGGTCTGGCTTGCAGCGCTGTAACTCGAGTCATAGTCGTTGCGCCACTCCCGTAAATTTCCGGTCATGTCATAGAGCCCCCAGACATTCGGTTTTTTGCCCGCTACCGGCTGCGTGCTTTTCTGCGAATTATAATACCAAACCGCATTGCTGTCTAATGCCAGGGTATCCGCATTCGTTGCCGTCGGGTAATTCCTTCCCCAGTAATAATCGGTCGTCGTGCCGGCCCGATTTGCATATTCGTACTCCGCCTCGGTCGGTAACCGGTAGCCGCCCCTGGTATAATCAATAGAAACCGATGTCAGGGTATCATAGGCGGCCTTATATATCCCCGAATAGGTATATACCGTGTCTAATCCTGCGAGTTTGCTCAGCCTATTGCAGAACAAGGCCGCATCGTACCAGTTCACCATATCAACAGGCCGGGTACCGCCCGAATCGAAATGCGATGGGTTGGTATCCATTATCGCCAGGTACTGCTCCTGCGTTACGAGCGTTGGAGACATGGTAAAGGCGCCGAGGGTTACGCTGTGCACCGGAAGTATGCTGATATCGGTCTCGCCCATCTGGAAAGTACCGGCGGGAATGCTCACCATGGTAAACGGCTTCACCAGCCCGAACTGCACCGTCAGTGTACAGGGGGCGCTCCATAGGCCGTTTGCATCCCGTACCTTCGCAATCATTGCCCGTCTCTGACCCGCAGCGCCGGCAGGAACCGTGGTCTGCCAGGTATAGGAGCCTGTTGCGGTGCTGTCGCTCCAACTGCCGGGCGTTGCGAATGCATCCCACCATACCTCCGCAATGGTCGAGTAACCAAGCCTCATCGATGCTATATTCAGGCTGCATTGCAGATTGACGTTGCAGGCTGCACCCGGAGTAAGGGCCGTAAATAATCCCAGTGCAACAATCTTTGGATTACCGGCAATTACCGGCTTCCCTTGATGGGCCGATATTTTAAATGCTATGCCCGGACGATCCGGCCCAAGCACCCTGAGCTTGACGCGGTTCACTGTACCGCACTGAACCAGTGAGGCAATGCCGGAATCGAGGACAACGAGTGAATCCCAGCGGGAAAGGGAATCGTATGCGGGAATCCAGGCCTTGGCACTGTCGTTGGATATCGCTACGAAACACTGCGCCATGCCTCCGCCGGCGGGCATCGGTTTGAAGGAAAGGTACAGGTCTCTGCTAGTCCTCTGCTGCGATATGCCCTGATTGTTATACCATGAGCTGTCGCTGTTCCAAACAGTATCGACCACTACCGAGTCCACACGCAACTGCTGTGCTGTCGCAAGCGTGATGGCTGCAAAGATCACCATGAAGAAAAGTTGTCGTGATTTCATGGTTTACCTCGCCTTCCAGAAACGGGTGGATTGAGCAAGATGGCCGTTGACCTCAAGCCGTGCAATATACACGCCGGTGGAAATGTCGGATCCGAGAACTACCGATGCATTGCCGGCAATTTCCGTTATCTGCAGCCTCTTTCCCGCAAGGTTGTAAATGGAAATTCTGCCCTGCCCCTGGACACCCGATATGCCGATGCGAATGCCGTTCTGGGTAGTTACCAGCATGCGTGGTGATGCGGTTTTCGCTATCCGGCTCCGGGTAAGTATTTCCACTCCCCCCGGCTTTTGCTCCGGCGGTAAGCTTGAATACCTGGGTCTGGCCTGAGGCTTCGTAATACTGCTGGGCCAAGACCAATGCGGGAATAAGGAAAAGAAAAAACAGTTTACGCATTGAAAGCCTCCTTGTAAAAGGTGATCGGATCGTGCTTCCTTTCAAGCGATTGAACTTCAATCCCTCTGGTAAATATTTATCTGGTTGTTCTGCGATGCGACATATAAAAGGCCCTTACTGCTCACCACTATCGCCGTAGGCGAAGATATCGCAAATCTGCTGATGGTATTCCCATATTCGTCAATCTCCCAGACTAAATTATTGCCCTCATCGGAGATATAAAGATCTTTGGATATCCCGGAGGCAAGTCCATTGTTTTTCGTTACCGGTTGAATGCGAACTTGTCGTTGTAGGGCGCCTCCGGGGGTGTAAACCGTAAGCGAATCGGATTCTTGTTGTAAACAAACGTATCCGTCTCTGGTAACTGCAAGCCAACCCGACATATCCTGATCGGGAACGTTCCAGGAGCTTATGAAATTACCGTGCATTGAATAGTTGTATATTTTCCTGTTGTCTGTAATGAAAAAACCCGTATCTAAAAAGGCAATTGTCCCCGGTTTGGAATAATCCAGGGTATTGACGTTGAATTGAAACTTGAGGTTACCCATTAAATCAAATGCCAGGATATCACTGTTTTGGGGACTGCTCATATAGAGAAGGGAATCTTTATACAGGGATAATCCTTCCGAACCATCGACAAAGTAACCTGTGCCCATAGTTGTAGAGCTGCTCCAATTTAATACGAACACACCATTGCCATTAAATTTCTGTACCCTTTCGCTCATTCTTGGGTAAACCTCAAGCATATCCGTGGCATAAACGTTTTGGGAAGAATCAACTGCAATTGCGGTTATATCACTGAACTGACCATTGCCGGTCCCCTGGCCCCCGACGACCCGTATGAGTTTATATATGCTTGTTATCGCCACTTCAACCGCCCCGCATTTCACCCCCTCCGAACTATTAGTATCTACAGCCGACACCCGGTATTCGCACGTTAATCCCTGCACTCCCGTCGAGTCTTGATATGTTGTATCAAGCACTCCGCTTTTAATCAGGTCATAACTCGTAGAATCGCTCAATTCACGATAGACATTGTAATTTGCGACCTTTGTCCCGGTTGTCGGCTTATTCCATAGCAAGGTCACTATCTCCTTCAAACTGTCGTACAGTATATGTAATCCCTGCGGAACCGGTATCCCGTTATAGCGCAACTGTATCGGCACTCCCAGCCTGTCGATCTTCCCGGCCGTTACCGTCAAGGTTGTATCCAGAACATTATAGTTTGGCAAAGTCGTGAGAAAGCGGATGTGATAACTCCCCGGAGCCATTTTGCCCGTTGCAAAATTACCAAGGGTGTCGGAAGGAAACCAAACCGATCCTGTGCCCATGAAGATGATGAAGACGGTCTCGGGATTTCCCCCGCCTGCCATTTCGATGACGCCGGCAATGGATCCCGGCGTTTTAAGCGTGTCGCAGGGGTGGATGACCGCCCCTTTTACCGTGGCGATTGAGTCTCTGCATGCAAGGCCCGAGTCGCCGGAGGCCAGCAGGTTGTAGCTGCCGGAATCGAGAGTTGCGCTGTAATTGCCTTTAGAGTCAGTCCTGGTGGAGTCGAGTGATGCTGCAATTGCAACGCTGCCGAGCGTCCTGGTCTTGCCCAGGCCTCCGGTATAAGGGTTGTAGCTGACCGGATAGAAGTGCACGGTCGCATTAGCGGCGGGGGAGCCGTTAGCATTGTAGACGATGCCCGAAACATTCCCTGTTTCCGTTGCCGTGCCGCCCGAGGGGTTTGTACAGGTCATGGATACCAGCGCCATTGTAAGCCCGAATAATCCCGATGCTAAAACCTTATCCCTGTTACGCATTGTTCGTCTCCTTGAGCCGGGTCAACGGAAAAACCTGGATATTGAGCTGGCAGACCATGGTTTCGTTTTCGCTTCGTTCGATCATGCCGAGGATGCGTTTCCGGCAAGCGTCGATTTCGGTCTTGATATCCTCGAATGTTTCATTTGAGACGCTGAACGTTACCGTCGAAATATTGCGCTGGTGCGCCGGATGGCGGTCCAGGGACTCCCTGGCCAGGTCCATCATGGCCTTCTGGAAATTTGCAATGATCAGCGATTTGACATCGGCTCCGGTGGTAAGGATGTTGTCTGTCGCTTTGTAATTCCCATCAATGTCTTCACTTATGAGCCCGAGCTTGAGTAGTACCTCGATAGCCTTCCTTGCCTCGTCGATGCGGATAGCCGGATTGAGAGAACGGGCTATGCGACTGTAATCGTCCCGGAATTTTCCGACCGCGAGGAGTTCCCTGACCGCAATATAATACCATTTCGAATAATATTCGTATTGTGCCGCATCAACCCGGAAAGCTTTCGAGTCGCGGTGCTTCATGAGCCGTTCGAAGTAAAGGTTCTTCTCCTCGAAGGTTTTTGCCTCGTTGAAGTAAACCATGGCCTCAAAATACTCCTCGTGCCGCCTCGAGAGCTTCATGGCATCGGCGAAGCGCAGGACAAGGCCGCGCGTGATGCCCGTCCTTCCATCGACGATATCCTTGTAAAGACCCGATGAGTTGAACCCTGCCTTCTTTGCGAAGTACCGGTAGGAAAATGCGGGATTTTTCGCCTTCTGCTCGTTGTAATAGTCCCGGAGGAACTGCCGGTAATCGGTATAGTCGTAAATGCTGACTTGTCTTGGCGTTTCCATACATTCAAATTACCGCTTTTCGGGAGAAATAGCAATACCCCGGATGCATTTTCTGTTCGGTGTTTACGAACACCCTTGATGCCGAGGGCAAATTCAAAGTCAACTTCTGGGCGTTCCGGAGGGCACCCTGAAGGGTACCTCCACTGGGTTCTCAGCAAAGCCGAGCCGGAATCCAAAAACAAATTCAAATTCTTTTGGATGGCTGAGCCGGGTTAACCCATTTTGCCCAACAGGCAAAATGGACGGATTATTATAGTTTTGATTGACCCAGCCGCACGAGGTGGGAGTGCTTCATAATAGGCTCCCTGCGGCGGGGACCCACGAGGCCTCTGCGAAAAGAACATCAAGAAGGTATATGCGTAGATGCGTAGAAGCGTAGATGCGAAAAAGATTTTAATTTACGTATCTACCATCTATGCTTCTACGGTTTTGACTGGCTGTATTTGTGTTTTCTACCAAATGGGAGTGTTGCGGGGGTGCGAGAGCGCCTGCTGAACATAGCGAGGCAGGCATAGCCTTCGCACCTCCGCAGGAAGGGGTGAGCCAAAGACCCCGCAGCCCGGCTTTGCGGGCGCGGAGGCTTTGGCCAGGGGAAACCATTGTAAATGGTTTCCCCACCAGAGCAGTAACCTTATCTCTTCCCTTTACTCTTAACCATGCCTTGAATTACAAAAAGCCCGATCATCCATACATTCGCCGCGCCAATGTCAAAGATGAAAAAAATCATCGGGCGATAGAGCACCGCGGAAAGGATGATGAAAGTGACATGGGTGGAGGGGCCGATAAGGTTCCAGAGTATCGCTTGGAGCGGGGTGACTGGCTTATGCTCCGGAGCTGAGGGCCGATCCGAAGAATGATCTGGCTGCGGCGGTGCATTGGATTTCTTCCGCTGCTGGACGCCGAGATATTTCAGGTAGATTGAAATCAGAACTTTATCTAACCCATGGCCTTTACCTGACTGCAGCCGGGCGAGTTCCTGGGAGAAGAGCCGGAATTCTTCGTCATCCCCGCTGCCTCCCCGTTTCTCCCGGCGGATGAAGGCATTGCGGTAGTAGTCGCTCGATATCGAGTGGAGAATCGTGCTGATTCCCGCCGCAACCATGAGAATCCACGGATTGCACGGAAGGACCATGCCGTGGCTCGCCACCGCCCGGGCCATGCCGATCGTAAATCCGAGGTAGACTGCACCGTGGGCTACATAGTCGACGAGGCCGTCGACGATCCTGCCGGTCATGGTGCCGTTTTTCTTCAGGCGTGCTATCATGCCGTCACTGCAATCGAGAATATTCGAGAGCCCGAATAGAAGTGCTCCGGTAATGAAACTTCCGGTAGTTCCCCCGGCGAGCGCTATCCCGGCGCCGATGCCGGCGATCATGGCTAAAAGGCTTACGAAATTCGGCGTCAGCGGGAGGGGCAGTGTCGCTTTTACAAAGAGAAAAGCGAGCGGACGGTAGAGGGCAAGGTCGATGAGCTCCTCGGCAAAGGGGTTCTTCAGGGAGCTTCTATACTGGGCAAGGAGTGAAGGCATGGTGGGTGCCTGCCGGCGAAGGGTGAAGGTCTGCAAGCGATTCAAATATAATTAATAGTTATCATTCTCGATGGTATGCGGTCGCCTGCAGCCTGAAATACTGGCCGGGACCAATTCCAAAGCGGGGAATTAAACAGGGTTATCAAGGAGATTAATCCGTGAAGAAAAAATCATTGCTCAAACCGTTAATTACTACCGGAGTCATCATTCTTGTGCTCATTATCGGCGGTATCGTCGCCCTTTATACCCTCATGCCGCCGGAAAAAGTGGTTGCGATTATTCTTCCGCAGGCAGAAAAAGCCATGGGCCGCAGGATCACCCTTGAAAAGACCGGGTTCAGTTTCTTTCCGCTCGGGCTTTCGCTCTCCGGTCTCTCGGTTGAAAACACCAGCCGCGAAGGGTTTTCCCGGCAGCCGTTCCTCACCATAGAGAGGCTCACGGCGTGCGTTTCGGTGGGGTCCCTGTTCAGGGGAAGCCCGGATGTCACCCGGCTGGTTCTCAAAAGGCCGGCGCTGCGGATTGAGGTCAGCCCGGAAGGGGCCATGAGTTCCGATGATCTCAGGCCTAAAGACAGCTCCCTGCAGCGGCAACTGCCGCCACTCATCCCGGTGCTGCCTCTGCCCCTTACCCTCGAACGGCTTGTTGTCGAGAACGGGACGTTCGAGTACGACAATCTGCAGAACGGCATTCATGCGCGGGTTGGATCGATCGACCAGAAGGCCCGATTCGCCATAGACCCGGGCCTCCGGAGCATCGCCACGGACGGCACGCTCAAACTAAGTGACATATCAGTGAGGATGGGCGGCTTCGAGGTTCCACTTACCGGTATAGCGGTAACCGTGACGCATGATATCGGCGCAAATCTTCCGGAGGGAACCGTGACGGTCAACCGGATAACCGCCTCGTGCGGGAAGGTGGCCTTCCAGGTGACCGGGACGGTGAGGGATGTCATGACAACCGCGCCCATGCTCGATCTGACGCTCAGCGCTCCAGCGATAAACGTTAAGGATCTCATAAGCCTCCTGCCCGAAGGAGCTTTTGCCTTTGCGCCGAATCTTACCGCTACCGGAACATTTACTACCGGGGCCCGCCTGGAGGGCCGCATGCTCCCGGGCAAGCCGCCGCTTCTGGCGGGTTCGGCAAAGCTGTCCGAAGTTACGCTGCAAGTTGCCGGTCTCGCCAAATCGATCAACCACCTGAACGCGGCCGTCGACTTTACCGACAAGAGTGTCGCCCTCGATTCGCTGTCCATGCTGGTCGGGTCGAGCCCGGTGAGGATACAGGCGGTGGTTACCGACTTCAAAACCCGGCTCTTCGACGCAAAAATCAAGGCCGATCTCGATTGCGACGAAGTAAAGGATATCGTCAGGCTTCCCGCCGGATCGGCCGTCGGCGGGAAGGTGACTGCCGACATTGCGATCGACGGGGTCATTGATCCCGCCGATCCCGGCAAGCTGTATTGTACCGGGCAGGTCGATTTCCGGGACGTAAAGCTCCTTCGTCCGCCGCTCACCCATCCCGCCGCGCTCAGCGGAAGAGTAACTTTTGCAAAGGAGGGCGCGGCTGCGCGACTATCACTGGCGCTCGAAGGTTCCTCGCTTGACGCCGATGCGACGGTTACCCACTACCTGTGGCTCGCCGCGCCGCCGAGCGCTATAAACGCGAAGCGGCCGGTCATCGGCTGCAAACTCACCTCGCCGCTCCTCGACCTGGATAAGTTACTGAAGATTTCCTCTCCTGCGCAACCGGGAGGCGGCGGTAACGCTACCGCTCCCGCTGCGCCGTCCGCGTCGCCAGACCTCCTGTTTGCCCCGCCGCTTCCCATTGCCGACCTTCACGCCACGCTGTCGGCGAAGCAGATTGTTTATAAGGGGTTTGTCATGAACGGCGTTACAGCGAAAATGACTTCTGTCAACAATGTCGCTGATGTAAATATTTCCTCCACGTTTTCAACCGGGACCGTCGACAATGCGTTTCATGCCGACCTCGGCAAACCGGGGAGCATCTCGTTCTCCGACAAATTTGCGGTGAAGAATGTGCAGCTCGGCGATTTACTGGCCCGGTTCGGCGATCTGGTACCGCGAACCACGCCGCTTACCCGGCAGCTTGGCCAGCTCGACAAAAGCCTGTATGGCCGCATCGGCATCCAGGGCGATCTCCGGGGGCAGGATCAACGCCGGACCGGATGACGAGCAGCCTCACGGGCGGCCTGGCCGTTCACCTGACCGACGGAAAACTCGAAAACACACCATTTCAGAAAACCGCCTCCGCCGCAATCGGCGCGTTCCTCAAGTCGGACAAGCTCGAAGGCATAAATCCCATTACCTTCAAGGAACTCAACTCTTCGATCCGGATAGCCACCGGCCGGGCGTACATTGACGAGTTGAAAATTCTGTCCGACCTCGGCGACTGGAAGGCCAGGGGAAGCGTCGGGTTCGATGCCGGCCTTGACCTTGCGGTATCGACGCGGCTATCCAAGGCGATGTCCGGAAAGCTTCTCGCAGTGGAAGGCGCGGCAAAGGGGGCGGCAAAAAACCTGCTTGCCGGGACGCAGCTGGCAGGCGCGGCCTCGCTTCTCGATAACCTGAGCCTTATTCCGCACGACAACGAGGGGCGGATATCGCTGAAGTTTGCACTCTCCGGTCCGGCGGACAATCCTCGGGTGGGCAATATCGATTTCGGCGATGTGGGCCAGGGCAGGGGGGTGGAAGGCCAGGGGACTGCGGCGGCTTCAGGAGGCAGTGACAAATCGAAGCAGGCGTCGCAGGAGGAGATGATAAAGAAAGCGGGAGAGCAGATTAAGAATACGTTGAGGGGGCTATTTCAATAGGCACAAATCCCCTGTCGTGACGTATTTTTATAAAAATTATTCGTATAATCGGGTAAAACGAAAATTTAATCGATCCCGCACACCACCCCTTGAAAGGACGTACCATGCGCCAGCTTGTTCTCAGATTTCTAATCGGACTTACCCCGGTGATGCTCTTCGCAACCCCGCTCTTTGCGCAGGCCGGCGGGAGATCACCGATGGCAGGCCTTGGTGGCATGCTGCCCATGCTCCTGGTGATGTTCGTGGTCATCTTCTTCTTCATGATCCGTCCGGAACAGAAAAAGGCGAAGCAGCGGCAGCTTCTCCTCGCCAGCATAAAGCGCGGCGACCGGGTCATGACGTCGGCGGGCATTTTCGGGAGCGTCGATAATGTGAAAGATACGACGGTTATCGTAAAAATCGCCGAAAACACGAAGGTGGAGTTTTCCAAGAGCGCGGTGACGGCTATCCTCAATTCCGATGGAACGGAAAAGACGCCTGATAAGGATGAAAAGGCGGCTTAACTTGCTGGCAATGCATTATTACGGCGATTCCATCCTGCGTACGACCGCGGCTCCGGTTTCGGATATCGACGACGACCTCAAGGCGCTGGCCGCCGAAATGATTGTAACCATGCGCCACGAAAACGGTGTCGGCCTTGCCGCGACCCAGATCGGGCGTACGCAGAAGATCGCCATCATCGACCCCACCGGCGGCGAGGCGGATCCGTATATCCTCATCAACCCCGAAATTGTCTTTGCCTCGCCGGAGACGCTGGTCGAGGACGAGGGGTGTTTGAGCGTCCCGACTATATGGCAGCCGGTCAAGCGGCATAAGTACGTATCGGTGAAGGCGCTTGACCTCTGACGGTAAAGAATACACGATTGAGAATGCCGATGGCAGGCTCGCCCGGGCAATCCAGCATGAGGTCGATCATCTTAACGGTATTCTCTTCATCGACCGTCTTTCACCGATGCAGCGACGGCTCATAAACGGCAAGCTTAAAAAACTGGCAAAATCCGGTGGAGACGAAAAATAGGCAGGTGCTGTGGACTATCCCGGCACTGATTATCGGTGTCGCGGTTTTCTGCGCACCGGTTCTTACCCCGAGTACACCGGCTAAAGAACCGGGCTCAGCATCCGAGCACCATTCCCGCAGACATGAGCCGCTATCCTCACTTATCGGGGAAGATGCCGCCGGCAGCGATAACATTCCACCCCGCCTGAATCTATTGCCGCTCACACCTCCCTTCGAATCAGGCGATATTATCCGCATTGCTCTGGCCAGGTCGGTGAAATCAGCAGTTTTTTTCTCGAAAGATTCGGTATTTCTTGGTGCATCCTCTTGCGGTGACCCCATTTGCCTATCAGGGCGGATTGCCGTTGCCATGCATAACAATGGGCGCGCTTACCTCCGTTCCGGCAGAGCTCCGGAATTCAGGGTTGTGCTGCCCTGCACCCTCACTGCTGAAAATGAAACTTCAGGAATTTTCTTCAGGGGGCATCGCTACCGCGGTTCCATGGTCCTGGCCGGGTCAAGAAATATCATGGTTCTCAACTGCCTGGAAATCGAAGACTACCTTCGCGGGGTGGTCCCGCTCGAAATGGGGAAGCGTTCCTGGCAGGAGATCGAGGCTTTGAAGGCGCAGGCCGTTGCATCGCGGACCTATGCCTGCAAGCATCTCATGTATCGCAAGAAAGAGCCCTTCGATATGCTGGGAACCATCGCGGATCAGGTCTACGGAGGCGCGGATGCGGAGACTCCTGAAGCCGATTCCGCCGTCGGCTCGACGCAGGGCATGGTTATCCGCTGGGGCGACTCCCTTGCCGATATCTACTTCCACTCTACCTGCGGCGGTCGTACCGCAGCATTCGATGAGGCCTGGGACAAACCGCCATGCCCCTACCTGCAATCAGAGAGCGATCTCGATCCGGATGGGAAGCCCTACTGCGCATTTTCACCACTTTTTGAATGGGATGAGACCTGGAGTGCCGACGAAATCTCGTCAATTATCCGGAAGAATAGCGGGGGAGATAAATCCGAGGGATATTTCTCAGGAAGGCTGCGGAAGATCAAGGTGCTCGACCGGTTTCCCTCAGGCCGGATCACCAGTTGCCGGCTCGAAGGAAAAAATGGATTCGTCGAAAGCAGAAGTGATCGACTCCGGTTCGTTCTCAGGCGGACCTCCGGTTCCGGCGGGCTGCTGAGAAGCTCGAATTTTACCATTGTAGAAAATGGACCGCGACGGTTTACCCTGCATGGCAAAGGGTATGGGCATGGCGTAGGAATGTGCCAGATGGGAGCGGTGGGCAGGGCGCGATCGGGACAATCGTTCGACCAGATCCTCAAGGCGTACTTCTCAGGCACCCAAATATCGAGGATAAATTAAAAAAGAGGTGCTTTCGCCGGATGTATTTAGTAGATTATAATTTTAGAAAAAAATAAAATGGCTTAAATAATGCAGGGCACCTGTTTGAAGATGATAAGGGGAGGGCCGATGAATGTTTTGAGGTCGGGGAGAGGGTGGAAAATCCCGTTTGCTGGAGCGCTTTTCATTGTTCCTCTGTGCTGGTGCCTTGCCGAGGCCCAGTTTCCGCGGCAGGATATCCGTTTTTCCGCCGATTGGAAGTATAACAAGGGATATATCAACGGTGCGCAGGCGACCTCCTTCAACGATGGTGCCTGGACAAAAGTGTGCCTGCCGCATACGGATACGGTGCAATCGGCCATAAGTAATCCCAATTACGGCTATTATCTAAGCTATTGTCAATATCGCAAGTCGTTTGTCCCGAATCCCGCCTGGCAGGGAAAAAAAGTGTTTCTTGAGTTTGAGGCCGCAATGCAGGCCGATTCGGTCTGGCTGAACGGCAAGCTGGAAATCGTCTATCTCGGCGGCTACAACCCCTTTTCCATCGATATCACCGGCGATCTTCAGTACGGTTCCACCAATGTTATCGCCGTCTGTCTCAACAACAGCGTCAACACCAACGTATCACCCGGCGAGCAGCCTGATTTCTTTTATTACGGCGGGTTGTACCGTGATGTCAATATTCATGTCATGGACTCCCTTCACATCACCGATGCCGTCTATGCGAACAAGGTTGCAGGCGGGGGCATTTTCGTGACCGATTCCGCGGTGTCGAAAACTTCGGCAATCGTGCGGGTAAAAACCGATGTAATCAACGAAGGAGTAAATTCCAAAAGCGTCGAGCTGGTAACAACGCTCGTCGATTCCCTCGGTGCTGTGCAGGGAACTGCTACCACCTTACCCGGAACAACTATCGCTTCCGGAAAGGATTCAAGCTTCAGCCAGAGCTTTACCGTGTCGAACCCGCACCTATGGGGTCCAAACAACCCGTATTTGTACAAAGTAATTTCACGGATCTATGACAATGGCGGGACGACTCCTGCCGATTCAATAGTCACCATTATCGGCATAAAGACCGTTTCCTTCACCGGTAAGCCCGGGACTGCGGGCGGTTTTTCGCTCAATGACTCCACCTTCATCCCCCGCGGGGCGAATCGCCACCAGGACTACGGCGGCATCGGCAACGCTGTTCCGGCCTCGGGCCAGTATCGCGATGCGTTACGGCTTAAGGAGGCAGGCTTTAACTGGGTCCGTTGTTCGCACTACCTGCAGAGCCATGCGTTCCTGGATGCCTGCGACAGGCTTGGTATTATGGTGGAACCGGCGCTCGTTGGCTGGCAATATACCGCCGGTTACTCGAACACCACCTTTACCAATAACCTGAAACGCGATCTCAGAACCCTGATACATTACGAGCGGAACCATCCCTCGGTAGTTTGCTGGGAGAGCGCGATGAATGAGAGTTCACCGACGACTGCGTGGCTGGACACTGCCCAGGCGATCGTTCACGCGGAAATTCCGGGTATCGGCCAGGCGTATACCGTTGCCCAGCAGCAAGGCAGCTGCGGGTCGGCCTCTCCGAATATTTTCGATGTCTATCAGGCTGCAGTACAGCAGTGCGGGCGAAGCCCCGGAGGCGTTACGACTCCCTATGGTGTCTCGGAATATGGGCACTGGGAGTTCGGCGGTTTCAACAGCACGAGCATGCAGACTCGAGCGAACCTCGATGCCGGTCTCCTGCAGCAGGCGTACAACCATGACTCAGCGCTGAGCCTCGACCGCGCACTTACCGGGGTATCGTTCGATGCGCTCTGGGTCTACAACGATTATTTCGGCATGTCAAATTACGCCAACGGCTTTTGCGGGGGCGGCATCGTCGATGTCTACCGGTACCCGAAATACTCGTGGTACATGTACCAGAGCCAGCGGAACCCGAAGATCATCATGCCGGGCATAAGCTCCGGTCCCATGGTATTCATCGCGAACCAATGGCGGAACGGTTCGCCGACCTCGGTAACCGTATTCAGCAATTGCGACACCGTATCGCTCTACCTGAACGGAAACCTGGTAGCAACCCAGAAGCCGGATACCGGCGGCCACACCGCAAATCTTGAACATCCTCCCTTTACCTTTAAGGTCGGTACCTGGACGACCGGAACGCTCGCTGCCAATGGTATAATCGGGGGAGTTGTTGTAGCTACAGACACGGTGCGGACTCCGCTGACCGCTACTAAAGTAGCTGTCCAGATCGACACCGCTAGAACGCAGCTCAAGGCTGATGGCTCGGACATCGCGATAATTTATGCCTCAATCGTTGACAATAACGGGACGGTCATGCCAACCGCAACGAACCCTGTCACTTTTACCGTAACTTCGGGACCGGGAAAGCTTATCACACCGGACGGTAATCCCGTTGCGGCCATCGGCGGAATTGCCGAAGCCTATATTCAAACCGAAGATAGCGTTGCCGGCGTTATCACCGTTTCTGCCGCTGTAAGCGGACTCAGCTCGGGCAGCGCAACCGTTAGTACCGTCATTCCGCCCACAGGAGCCGTGACGGCAGTCAGGCATGGCGCTGCGGCATCCGCCTCCCCGACTGCGGCGATTCGCATGGTGCAGCGCGGAGACCGGCTCGCATTCATCGTTCCCGACGAGGGAGTTCGCTCAGCAGCACAATTCACGCTGTATAACCTGCAGGGCAGGTTGGTGCAACAGTGGAATTTCGCACCGGGAGCCGAAATTGCGGTGTCGACTAAGGCATGTCCGCAGGGTATCTATTTCGGCAGGCTGGACGTCGGATCCCGCGAGTTCACCCGTCAGGTGGTTAGAATAGGTCAGTGATGCTGATGGATGATTGCTGTGAGGGCACGGCGTCGTGTTTCCTCTTATTTTCGGGGTTTCAATCCGATCTCTCTTGAGATATTGCCGAAGGAGTCTTATTCGTGAGCAGTATTGAATTCGCGCGGGAAACGCTTAAGAAAGAGATTACCGCGCTCGAAGAGTTGATGAAGGGGCTCGGACCGGAGTTCGATGCTGCGGTCGAGCTGATCCTGTCGGCAAAAGGGAAGGTCATAGCCTCCGGGCTCGGCAAGTCGGGAATCGTAGCAGGCAAGGTTGCCGCGACTTTTTCAAGCACCGGAACTCCGGCAGTATTTCTTCACCCTGTCGAAGCGATGCATGGTGATATCGGCATAGCCCAGGTCAACGACATCGGCCTGCTTTTTTCCAACAGCGGAGAAACCAAAGAAGTGCTTGATGTTCTCCAGGCGCTCAAACGGCTTGGGCTGAAAACCATCGCGGTAGTCGGGCGAAGGGGTTGTTCGCTCGGCGAATATGCCGACTGCCGGCTCGATGCAAGCGTGAAGGAGGAAGCGTGCCCGCTCAACCTGTCACCGACATCAAGCGTGCTGGTCGCGCTTGCGCTGGGTGATGCGCTCGCCGCATGCCTCATGCGGCGCCGTGGATTTACGGAAGAAGATTACAGCCGCCTGCACCCCTCGGGATCGCTCGGGAAGAAGCTTTTGCTGCACGTCCATGATATCATGCACAGTGGAGCCGCTTTGCCGCAAGTAGTTAACGGTACCCCCATGTCCGAGGCACTGTATATTTTAACATCAAAGGCCATGGGGGCAGTGATCGTCGCCGATGCTTCAGGGAAGCTCCTGGGTATCTACACCGACGGCGATCTCAAGCGGACAATCGGGGAGGGGAGGGACTTCCTCGGTATGAAGGTAGAGTCGGTTATGTCCGCCGATCCTGTGGCGATCCGGGAAGATCGCCTGGCGGTGGAAGCGCTGGCGCTTATGGAAAACCGTCCTTCGCAGATTTCTGTTTTGCCGGTTGTGAATGGTGAAAACCGGGTGGTCGGCATCGTCAGGTTGCATGATCTGGTTCGTGCGGGACTTTAATTTTTAGAGGAGAACGAGCGGTTTATGAAAACAATGATGTTTAGTGCGGTTGCAGCGCTTTGCGCGGTGTTCTTTTCCTGTAACAATAAATCGCTGACCACCACCCCGACCGTCATGTACGTCATGCATCAAGTTCCTGCCGGAACCTATCAAATGGGCAGCAGCAGTGCCAATATCGGCGGCATCAATTCAAGCGCCGATGAACAGCCGCAACATGCGGTCACCCTGGACCAATTTCATATCGACACCACCGAGGTGACCCAGGCCGACTACGCGTCATTGATGATCGTTAACCCTTCCTCGCAACTGGGCGACAGCACGCTCCCGGTTGAAAACGTGACCTGGTTCGATGCGGTCCTCTATTGCAACGCACGGAGCAAAAAGGAGGGATACGATACGGTCTACAGCTACACCAGTGTTGCAGGAGATCCCGGCGCCGGCTGCACCAACCTTGCAAACCTGGCAGACAGCATGTCAAAGAACGGCTATCGCCTGCCGACCGAGGCGGAGTGGGAATATGCCTGCCGCGCCGGGGATACTGCCGATTTTTACTGGAACCTCACTTACCCGCCGCTCACGCACGGCGATACGGCGCAATTTGACAGCAATGCCGTCTGGTTCCACAACTCACCCAGCGGTGCAGATTCGGCAGTAGCCACCAAAAAGCCCAATAAATTCGGTCTCTACGACATGAGCGGCAATGTGAGCGAGTGGTGCAACGACTGGTTCAGCAGCACCTATTACGTCATAAGCCCTTCGGTCAACCCGACCGGTCCGACAACCGCGACCGGCGTCCGTGTTTTCCGTGGCGGATCGTCAAGCGATTTTAACTTAACCGATCTCAGGTCCGCATACCGTACCGGCTTAAGTCCCAGCTCGCGCTCCGGTACTATCGGGTTCCGGTGCGTCCGGCGCCCGTAGATAGACAACTCTATTTTTTCGGTGCCTGCGGGAGAATTGCCGCAATACGGTATGCCCGTGTAATTCTTTGCACAACGGTAATTCCCGCGAGAGCCGAGAGACCCCCGAGGATCCATACCATTGCCCTCGGCCCGGCAAGAAGGCCGACGCCGATGAGGATGATCCGTTCCGGCCGCTGGAGCAGCCCCGTTGTGCACGCGATCCCCATGCCTTCGGCCCTCGCCTTGACGTAACTTACCATGAGCGACAGCGTCACCGCCGTGTAGCAGAAAACGATCCCCAAGTCGTGCAATGGGGAGGGGCTTATAGTGAGGTAAAAGCAGGAGAGGCCGAGGAGGAGCACTATTTCGGTGAGTCGGTCGCAAGCAGAGTCGAGCATGGCGCCGAACTCGGTTTTTTTATTATTAAGGCGTGCAAGGAGGCCGTCAAGCCCGTCGCAGGCCGACCCGAGGACGACGGCCGCCGCCGCGGATATCCAGCGGCCGCGATAGACGAACCATCCGGCGAGAGAGAACAGGATCAGGCCGATTATGGTAAGATGATTCGGCCGGAGATTGAGCCGGATGCAGATATGGGCAATGGGGGAGAGCAGGCGGTTGTAGGCGGGTTTGAGGCGTTCGAGCATTTTAATATTTCTCCTATACAAAATATATTTTTTATCGTGCCTGGTTCTGGTGGGGGAGAAAAAACCCAAAGGATTTTGTAGGGGCAATCCTGTGTGATTGATGGATTCCGTAGGGGCACGGCGCGCCGTGCCCCTACCAAATGCATTACTAATTGGCATTTTTGCAGGTTCTTTCTACCTAATGGGAGCGTTGCGGGGGTACGCGAGCGTTTGCCGAAGGCAAACATAGCCGCGTACCTCCGCTGGAAAGGGTGTGCCTGAAGACCCGCTGCGCGGGGCTTCAGGCCAGGGGAAACCATGAAATGGTTTCCCCACCTGGGCAGTTACTCTGGCTTATATTATGAAACTTTCCACTTCCTCTATAGCCTCCTATCTTAACGAATGTATAACTCGGCACATCTTCCCCGGCTGCGCCCTCGCTTATATTACCGCCGGTCAAAAGACTATCATTACCGCCGGAAAGCTTACCTACGACCCCACCTCCGCCGGAGTAACCGAACAGACCGTTTACGATGTCGCCTCAATTACCAAAGCGATCCCGACCTCGTGCCTCGCTCTTACACTTTGCCAAGACGGGGTGTGGTCGCCCTCTTCGCGGCTCATCGATTTTCTCCCGGAGTTCACCGGCTCTTTCCGCGAAGAAATTACCATCCGGAACTTGCTCACCCATACGCTCGATTTCGATTTTCAGCTGTCGGCGAAAAAACACCTGCCGCAGGAAGCGCTCCTTGAGACCATCCTTACCGCACCCCTCCGCACGCCTCCGGGAACAACCTTTGCCTATGCAAACGCTACGAGCATTCTTCTCGGCCTGGCCGTGGAGCGCGCCTGCGGCATGCCGCTTAACGAGGCGGCCCATAAGTTTTTTTTCGAACCGCTCGGCATGACCCAGTCTTCATTTTTTCCGGAACCGCAATGGCTTCGCTTTATCGCGCCCACGGAAGACGATCCCTGGCGGGGGCGCACAATCTGCGGCGAGGTCCACGACGAGAGCGCCTGGGTGCTGCGCCCCGGCGTCGTCGCCGGGTCGGCCGGGTTGTTCTCCACCGCCCCGGACCTGCTGCGATTCGTGGAAATGATTCTCTTCGAGGGAGCACTGGACGGCTGCCGGTTTTTTACGGGAGAAACAATTGCGCTCATGCATACCAATGCGCTGCCCCCGGCAATCGGTGCAAGCGCCGCTCTCGGATGGGAGCTCGATCAGCCGGTATTCATGGGAACGACCTCGACGCCGACGACCTTCGGCAAGACAGGATTTACCGGCTGCTCGGTGGTAATCGATCCGGGCCGGGAGACGGGAATGGTGCTTTTAACGAATCATACGTTTCCCCGGAGAAGGGGCGATAGGAATGAAATTAATGCGGTGAGGAGAGATGTTGCCGATATGATATTTGAAGAAGATTAAAGCTTTTGGTGGGGAAACCATTTACAATGGTTTCCCCTGGCCAAAGCCTCCGCGCCCGCAAAGCCGGGCTTGCGGGGTCTTTGGCACACCCCTTCCAGCGGAAGGGGGAGGCGAAGTTTGCCTGAAGGCAAACGCCCTCCCCCTCCCGCAACGCCCTCTTTCAGGGTAGAAAAAACATAGAAGTTTTTGTAGGGGCGACCAGCGGTCGCCCATTAATTTGATTATGAATTAAAATCCTTTTTCATCATTCATCCTTCCGTCTTCATCCTTTTCATTTTAGTGTGTTTTCTACCTAATAAGAGCGTTGCGGGAGTACGAAAGCGCCTGCTGAGCATAGCGAGGCAGGCATGGCTTCGTACTTCCGCAGGAAGGGGTGCGTCGGAGACGCGGCTTTGCGCGGCTCCGACGCA
This sequence comes from uncultured Fibrobacterota bacterium, assembly GCA_963803935.1. Classification (GTDB taxonomy): domain Bacteria; phylum Fibrobacterota; class Chitinivibrionia; order Chitinivibrionales; family Chitinispirillaceae; genus BOG-1184. The sequence goes on from CAWDOZ010000113.1 coordinate 26,094, forward strand.
GGGGGAACCGCCATATGGCGGTTCCCCCATCAAAAAAAGCCTAAAAAATTTATAATTACTACTCATCTTTCTTGACCTCGCCTACCATATATAGTATTTTATTACTCCGGATACATCAAACAGTAGTATTGCCTCCCTATCCCGTACCAAGGGAATCCCATGATTCTTCGCAGGCTCTCCCTATTCGGATTCAAGTCGTTCGCAGAAAAAACCGAGCTCGAATTCGGCGCCGGCATGACCGCCGTCATCGGACCTAACGGCTGCGGCAAAAGCAACGTGGTCGACGCCATCCGCTGGGTTCTCGGCGAGCAGAAGGTGAGCGTGCTCCGCAGCGCCAGCATGTCGGACGTGATCTTCTCCGGCACGCAGAATCGTCAGCCGCTCAACATGGCCGAAGTGACGCTCACCATAGAAAACAATAAGGGCATTCTGCCGATCGAGTACTCCGAAGTTGCCATCTCCCGGCGGATCTTCCGGAGCGGCGAAAGCGAATACCGCCTCAATAAAGTGCCCTGCCGGTTGCGCGATATCCACGAACTCTTCCTCAATACCGGCTCGGGCAGCAGCGCCTATACCACCATCGAGCGCGGGATGATCGACTGCATCCTGAGCGACAAAGCCGAGGAGCGCCGTATCCTGTTCGAAGAGGCGTCCGGCATCGGGAAATACAAGAGCCGCCGGAAGGAAAGTCTGCGGCAGCTCGAAAAGACCCGGCAGGACCTGGCCCGCATCAACGATAAGGTGCAGGAGGCCGACCGGCAGGTGCGCATGCTTGCCCGCCACGTCGAAAAGGCGCAGCGCTACAAAACCTATCGCGAAGACCTCAAGCGGCTCGAACTCGGGCATTGGGGACGGTTGTTCAAGCAGCTCGGGGAGGCGCTTGCGCTTCGCAGCAAGAACATCGAGGAGTCGGTGGCTCAGCGCGAGGGACTCAAGGCGCAGATAGCCGCTGCTGAATCGCGGATCGAGAAGATGCATTTGCTTGCGCTCGAAAAGGAGAAGGATCTCGAAATAGCCGCCCGCAATGTGAGCGAGGCGAACGAACGGATCATCCGCCTCGATCGCGATCTGTCGGTCGCCGCTGAACGGGTCAAAGCGCTCCACGATACCGTCGGCGCCATCGACCGCGATGTGCAGGTCATCGACAACCAGATCGATGAAAACAGTACGCTGCGCGTTAAGATGGAAACCTGCATTGTCGAACGGGAGAGCGATCATCAGCAGTGCTCCGAACGGATGCTCGCGATGAAATCCGAAATCGAGGCGTTTGACGGGCGGCTCAAGGTTCGCCGCGATGAGACCGATTCGCTGTCGCGCGCCCAGATAGAGCTCATAAACCTGATCGGCGACTCCAAGGATGCGCTGAGCTCCTGCAAATCGGCCCTGGCGGCAGGACTCGCCCAGCAGGAGCGCAATCGCCGCGAACTGCAGAGCCTCCGGGCGCGCGAAGACGAGTGCCGCGAATCCGTGGAAGTCCGCCAGAAGCAGCTTGCGGCAGCCGATGAGGAGAACCGAGTCCTGGTGCAGTCGCGACAGGCGCTGGTTGCCCGCATTGACAAAGAGGACGAGCGCTACCAGGGACTCATCGAACGCGAGAAGCGGCTCGAGGCGCAGGAGGCGGCTTCCCAGTCGCAGCTGCGTTTCCTCGAAGGGCTCGATGCGGCGTTTGAAGGCTACGAAGGTGGTATCAAGGCTCTGCTCAAGGCAATGCCCGAAGGACTGATGGGCAGCGTCGCCGACCTCATCCGGGTTACCGATGAGGCCAGCGTCGCCATTATCGAAAAGACGCTCGGCGCTGCGGTGCAGACCGCGGTCTTCGATACCGAGGAGCATCTTCGTATTGCAATGGCGCGCCTGCAGGAGGAAAAATCCGGCTCGGCCCGCATGGTCGCGCTCGACCGAATTGCGCGCAATGCCGCTCAAACCGCCGTCACGAGCTCCGGAACCGCAATGACCACCATGGTAAGCGCATCCCCAGGTTGTGAAGCGCTGACCGAGTATCTCTTCGCCGGGGTCATGGTTGCCGAGAACGGCGAGCAGGCTCTCGAATACTCCCGGACCCACGATGCCGCCCACCGTTTCGTCGGCCGCGACGGCGTGATCTGCCTGGGTGACGGTACCGTAATTGCCGGTCAGTCGAAAAAGGAGCAGCCCGGACTGCTGGCGCGGAAGATCGAGATGGAAAAGTTGACCGCGTTCCTCGAACGCTGCGCCAAAGAGTACGCCGCGACCATCCAGGAGAAGGAGATCTGCATCATCAACCGCGACGAAGCGAAAAAGGCGCTCGTCGAGGTGGACGAGCGGCTTAACAGAGGGCAGCGGTTCTCGCAGGAGCAGCAGGCCGCGATCCGCCACTTTGACAACGAAATCGAAATGATCGGGGAGAAGGTCAACACCCTGCTGGCCGAAGCCGGCGACCTCGATGCGAAGGTGGCTGGAGCTGAATTGGAAATTGCCGCGAAGGACGCCGGAGTCGCCGCCCAGCAGGGGCGTCTCGAAGTGCTCGAAGCGCAGCTCGAAGAGACCAGATTGACAGTTCGGGCCATGGAGGACGAGCGCCGGGCCCTTGCCGATAAACTCAAGAACCATGAGCTCGAAGTGCAGGGACTCCGCAACCGGCTCTCCCAGGACCGGCAGGATGTCGAACGCCTGACAAAAGAAAACGCGCGCGCCTTTGAACGAAAACAGCAGAAGCTTGCCGAAAAACAGAAGGCGGAGGCTGAGGTGATCGCTTGTGCCGATAAGGCGGAGGCAGGCAGGCAGGAGCAAACGGCTCTTATCGGACAGCGCACCTCGCTGGAAGCGATCCGTGACACCATCCGGGAAGAGTACAGCGGCCGCCTGGTCGAAATCGACGAACTTCGGAAGAGCGTCAAGATCGAGCAGACCGATTTTGAAGAGCTCAGCAACCGGGTCCATGCCGTAGAAATCGAGCAGACGCGTGATGAGCAGGAGCAGCGCCGGATCCGCGAGCGCATCTGGGAAGCCTACGAAATCGACCTCTCGGCTCCGGCGGAAGAGCTTCCGGTTATTGCCGAAGACGAAGCTGAAGTCCTGGCCCAGATCGACATGCTCCGCGAACGGCTGCGCCGGGTCGGCGAAGTCAATATGGCCGCCTTCGAAGACTACGAAACGGAAAGCAAGCGCTTCAATGAAATGTCCGCGCAGCGGGACGATCTGCAGAAGGCGGTGGACGATCTCGAACACGCCATAAAGAAACTCGATAAGGAGGCGCGGGCGCAGTTCATAGCCACTTTCGAGCTCGTGCAGAAGCATTTCACCGACATGTTCACCTCGCTGTTCGAAGGCGGCGAAGCGAGCGTCAGTCTCGAAGAAAACGTCGACCCGCTCGAAGCCGCAATCAAAATCGATGTGCGACCTGCCGGCAAAAAGATGCGCGGCGTGCAGGCGCTTTCTGCAGGCGAGCGTGCGCTCACGGCCATTTCGCTCCTCTTCGCCCTCTATCTCGTCAAGCCATCAGCCTATTGCATCCTTGACGAACTCGACGCCCCACTTGACGAGGCCAACACTGGGCGTTTCATCAATGTCGTGCGGAAATTCTCGGCCAACACCCAGTTCATCGTGATTACCCACAACAAACGCACCATGGAAGCCAGCGACATGCTCTACGGCGTGACGCAGCGCGAATCCGGAGTTTCGACCATCGTCTCGGTCAAGTTTGACGATGCGGAGAGACAGGCAGCGTAATTATAAGTAGTGTCGGAGTGTCGTTTGATGGGGGAACCGCCTACGGCTGTTCCCCCTGGCCTGAAGCCCCGCAAAGCGGGTCTTCAGGCACACCCCCTCCTGCGGAAGTACGCGGCGATGCCTGCCTCGCTAAAGCTCAGCAGGCGCGCGCGTACCTCCGCAACGCCTCCATTAGGTAGAAAACACATTAAAAAGCTATAAAAAAGGTAGTCTTCCCTGAAGCCTGAAGCCTTCTTTATAATGGCATGACTATTGCGTCACATTACATCAAAGGATTTTAAGTTAGCAAATAAAAGCAACCAGGAGGGTAATCATGTCGGTAATCATGCTCGTCCTCACGCTTATCATCGTCGGTTTCGCCCTGTGGCTCATCAACAAGTACATTCCCATGGACGGGAAAATCAAGTCGATTCTCAATATCGTCGTGGTCATCATCGTGATTCTCTGGCTTCTCAGCGCCTTCGGCGTCATCGGCCCAATATCGAATATGCACATGAGGCGGTAGAATTTGCGCAGTTCACATGATTTTTTAAGGTGTTTTCTACCTTAAAAGAGAGCGTTGCGGGGGTGGAAAGAGAAGGCTTCAGGCTTCAGACCTCAGGCTTCAGGAAAAGATCATAAAGCCTATGAGATAATGTACGAGGTTTTTTATCTTCCTGTTTTTTCTACCTTAAAAGAGAGCGTTGCGGGAGGGGGGAGAGCGTTTGCCGGAGGCAAACATCGCCTCCCCCTTCCGCAGGAAGGGGTGTGCCAAAGACCCCGCAGCCCGGCTTTGCGGGCGCGGAGGCTTTGGCCAGGGGGAACCATTGTAAATGGTTCCCCCACCAAAGGCTTTTAGAGTTGTCCCTTCATATACTCTTCCGTTCTCGCGACAATCTTCAAATTGAGTTCCGCCAGCGCCGGTTTCTTAACGCTCCTCGGAATCAATTCTCTGAATGTTTCCAGGTCGAGGACTTTTGATGCAATAAGGTAGGCGGTCAGCATGGCGCTGTTCGTGCCCGGGATGAATCCCTCCTCCTTTGCAATATCGGAGACCGGGACGTAGAGGGCGGTAACATCGGTTCGCATCACCTTACGCGCAACGATCGAAGAATTGACGATAATGAGCCCTCCCGGCTGTACCGAGTCCTCGAAGGCATCGAGCGACGGGCCGTTCAAGGCGAGGAGCACGTTCGGCCGGTCGACCGCCGGCGAGCCGATCTCGGCCGCGGACAGGATGATGCTCGTATTTGCCGTTCCGCCGCGCATTTCAGCGCCGTAGGAGGGGAGCCAGGTGGCGTTATGCCCTTCGGCGACGGCGCACTTCGCCAGCATGCTGCCGGCCGAGAGCACTCCCTGGCCGCCGAATCCGCCGATCTTCACAAACTGGTCCGGGAAATTTTCCCTGCTCCCCGGTCGCTGCGGCAGGGCCGATCCGCCGCCAAGCAGGTCCAGGAGGGCATCATCTCCCAGCCAGGGGTGGCATCCGGAAAAAGAGGGGAGCGGTTCCGCCTGCTCCGCAACGTCGCGGAAGACCTTGACCGGAAAAACCGGCTCCATGTTTTTCGCGAGCCATTCGCGCGATTCCGCGGCATCCATCTTCCAGTTGACAGGGCAGGGAGACAGGATCTCTACAAAAGAGAAGCCCTTCTTTTCAACCTGGTTCGCCATCGCCTTTTTTATGGCGCGGCTCGCCTTCATGACCCCGGCAGGTGTACCGAGCGTGACGCGCTCGATGTAAATCGGCAGGCGCAGGCTGTTTATCACCTCGGCCATGCCAATGGGAGCTCCGTCGAACCCGCTCCGGCCGAGCGGGGTGGTCGCCGTTTTCTGGCCCGGGAGGGTTGTGGGGGCCATCTGGCCTCCGGTCATGCCGTAAATTGCATTGTTGACGAAGAAGACCGACAGGTTTTCGCCCCGATTCGCGGCATGGACGATCTCGGTGGTGCCGATAGCCGCCAGGTCGCCGTCGCCCTGGTAGCAGACGACAATGGCGTCTTCGAGCGTGCGGCGCACCCCGGTTGCAACCGCAGGCGAGCGGCCATGCGAGCACTGAATGTTGCCCGCATCGAAGTAATAATACAGGAAAACACTGCACCCGACCGGCGAGAGCATGACGGTCTTGTCCTGCACGCCGAGCTCGTCGATCGCCCGGGCAATGAGTTTATGCACCGTTCCATGGCCGCAGCCGGGACAGTAGGTCGTGACAAGGGGCAACGAATCCTTGCGGTCGAAGGATGGGTACAGGGAACGGGGTTTCTGGAATTTTATCATGGCTGCCCGCTTTTCATGTCCGCAAGGACTTTTTCGACGATTTCCTCGGCGGTGGGAACGATGCCGCCGTACCAGTTATACCGGAGCACGTCCGTTTTCGCCTTGACGGCGAGTTCGACATCCTCGGCCATCTGCCCGTTGTTGAGCTCCACGACGATTATTTTTTTAAGTCCCTTAGCAAGCGCGTTAAGCCGTGCCTTCGGGAACGGGAACAGGGTTTTCGGCCTGAAGAGCCCGGCCCGGCACCCGAGCTTCCGGAGCTTGCGCACCGCCGAAAGCGCTATGCGCGCGCTGATGCCGAAGGCGACGAGCACAACCTCGGCCTCGGCGGTAGACGTTTCTTCGTACTCGACAAGTTTCTCCTGGAACGCCTCGTATTTTGCCTGCAGCCGTTCATTGAGCGCCGAGAGACTCTCAGGGGTGGCATAGATCGAGGTGACCAGGTTCGGCCTGCTCGCAGCGTCGCCATAGACCGCCCAATCCTTGCGCGCCCCGTGCTTGACCACCGAGGGCAATTCGAGGGGCTCCATCATCTGGCTGATGCAGGCGTCGGAAAGAATGATGACCGTTGCACGCCAGACGTCGGCGATCTCGAAGGCGCGCCAGGTAAAGTCGCACAGCTCCTGGACCGAATTGGGCGCAAGCACGATGTTATGGTAGTTGCCGTGTCCGCCGCCCTTGACAACGGCGTTGTAGTCGCCCTGTTCGGGCCAGATGAACCCGAGTCCCGGCCCTGCCCGCTGGACATTCACCATAACGCTCGGCAGCTCCGCGCCTGCAAGGTACGAGAGCCCTTCGGCCATGAGCGACAACCCCGGTCCCGAGGTTGCGGTCATCGCCCGCGCCCCCGCCGATGCTGCACCGTAGATCATGTTGACGACGCTGACTTCGGACTCCGCCTGGAGAAAGAAGCGCCCGGATGCGGGAAACAGCAATGCCGCGGCGTGGGCGATCTCGCTTGCCGGGGTGATGGGATAGCCGAAGAAGTGCGTCGCGCCGCCGAGAAGGGCGCCGTAGACAACCGCCTCATTTCCCATGACGAGCTGTTTAGCCATTTTTATCCGCCGCCTTCTCTTCAAATACCGTTATGGCTCCCGCCTCGGGGCACATGTAATAGCAGATGCCGCAAGCGGTGCAGGCGGTCGAATGGAATTCCGCGTACTGATACCCCATCTTGTTGATGGAGCTGCCCAGGGCGATGCACTGTTTGGGACAATACTTTACGCAGAGCCGGCACCCTTTACACTGTTCGGGCTCAATGATAACGTGATTCATGGCACACTACCTGTCGGCGGTTGGAAGTACTGACGGCTGTCGATCGGCGCCGAGGTTGATCGAAGCCCGGAGAATAAACAAAATACCTCATTCGAGGGGGGCTCGTGGTAAATGGGGTAGTTTTTGATATTTCCGGAGGGGTTTTCAGGAGTAGTGGAGTGGTTATTAGTGCGGATATCGGCGTTTTTAGTGGGGAAACCGGGCTTTAATCAAATGCCTCTGGTGGGGGAACCGAGCTTAATGCCTCTGGTGGGGCAACCGCCTACGGCAGTTCCCCCTGGGCTGAAGCCGCGAAAGGCATGCGTCTTCAGCCACACCCCTTCCAGCGGAAGGGGGAGGCGATGCTTGCCGCAGGCAAGCGCCTTCCCCCTCCCGCAACGCCCTCTTTTAGGGTAGAAAACACAAGGAAAAACGCCATATCGCTGGCCGATTTCGTAGAGTCCGAATTCAGATAATGTTTTCAAGCGAAAATAATTTCTAAACCTGGATTAGACGGATTAAAGGATATTCAGGGTTTTAAAAGCTGGAACGAATCAAGAGGCTAAAATCAAGGCATTCATTTTGAACCATAATTTTGTACAGCAACTACCATCGGCATTGAGAGGCAGCAATAAATGCTCCGCTTCTCTTTTTGCCTTCAATCCGAGAAATCCTTTAATCCGCGTAATCGTGGTTCAGAAAATGTTTAAGGACTATAATATCCCCCCGGGAAACGCCGCCTTCCAGAACATAGCCGATGCAACCGGCTTCTGGCTCAGCATCCCGTTCCGATAGGTAGCGAGCCGTGGGCTCTGCGAATAGTTTGCACTCGCGGTCGTTATTCCCATATCGACTCCACCGCAGACCCCGTACATGCTGGTCATGAGTTGAGAGCCGCCGTAGGCCGCAGGCATCCACTTCCAGAAGCTCTTTGCATTTGCCACACACGGCAGATAATCCGGCAGCGGCCTGCCGGGCAGCGCGCCTGCATTTTCAACGGAGCTGTACAGACTTTCATATGGTTGTGCCGCAGCGGTCCGCGTTCTTATCGCCGTCACCACGGCAGCCAGGCGGTAATAATTTTCCAGCATGGCAAATGACCGCACTTTTTTCGCCAGGCGCGGGAAACTGGCCGACATCTCATGGGCAAAGCTGTCCGCCGCAGGGTCCCGCTCCCTCGTGTCGGCCAGCACCCCGTTCCGGTCGGAAACCTGCTGCTCGCTGAGCACCACAACCGGGCACTCCCTGATCCTGACGATACCGCTGCTGTAATCGTAACGGGGATAGCAGACTGAATCTGCATTGCGGATGTGGAACCAGAACCGCACGTGGTTGGTGGCCGACTGCGCCTGCCGCATGCGGGTTCCCTGCATGACGTAATCGAGGTAGGATTTTATGCCCTGCATCCGGGCCAGGCCCAGTGAAAGCTTCTTCATGTAATAATCCGCCTCGATCATGGTGGCAGCGATCCGGGAGTTCCGCGGCACTCCGCCGATAACGACTTTCTGGTCGCCCATGGCATCTGCAAAGGCCTTTTTCACCGCGCCCTCTGTCGCATCCGGCTGCAGGCGCAACCGGTTGCACCTCTTGATATTTTCCGGTTGCGGATCGAGCGAACAGTACGGAAAGCCCTGCTGTCCGTAAATGCATTGATAACAGACGACCAGGTCATAGATATCGTATTCCGGCCGCGATAGGTCGCACTTCCCGAACAGGATCACATCCGAATCGACCGGGTTGACGCAGTAGCCATCGATCCTGCTGAAGCCCTGCAGCGCCTTCACGCTCCCGGGAATGCCCCGCCCTCCATTGACACTCGCCTTCACATATGCCGACAGGTTCCTGAGCGAGATGCAGGAATACTCATGCGGCTGCGTGACGAACTCCGCGCCGCCAGTCAGGCAGCTCAGGAAAAGAGGGATGGGGAGGACCAGGAGAAGGGGAAGAAGGTTTTTTCTCAAGGCATCATCCGGGCCTGGTGTGCATGCTGTGTTTGTAAATAGTAGCAAGCTTCGGAGCGATGTCGACCCGGGTGACCTTGTCTTCCCAGTCCTCCTTGGAAATTTCTTCGATGGCGATGGATATCGATTCGTCGGGGGCGCCGATCGACTCGGTTATGGCTTGAGTCAAGGCAGTCGTGAGCTTTTTCTTCTGCTCTTCCGTTCTTCCCGGATACATCTTCACAATGAGGTGGGGCATTGGTGGTTCTCCCGGTTAAGGTTAGTACTGATATTTATTCGAATTCTGGAATGAAATAAAGGATGGTACCTATTTTATGATATAGAAACGGCCATAAAAAAGGAACAACCGGACTCTTACGAGATAGCTCGCTTTTGGAACGAACCTTTGCCAGTCGCTTATATTTTCCATACGCAACAAATATACGATAATCTGATAGAGCAGGCAATTTAAGTTATCCACCTGAGCAGTAACAACTAAACCCTTATTCTCTTATAATATCGAGATCTCATGCAACCAACCCTCCTCATCCTCGCCGCCGGGATCGGCTCCCGGTTCGGCGGATTCAAACAGCTCGAACCTGTGGGAACCTCGGGCGAGCTGCTGCTCGATTTTTCCCTGTCCGACGCCCGCAAGGCGGGCTTCGGGCGCATCGTCTTCGTGATCTCGAAGGCGATCGAGACCGATTTCAAGGAGTATATGACATCCCGCTACGGCAAGGCGGATTTCGTCTATGTCCTGCAGGAACTATCCAGTGAACTGCCGGATGGCATTTCAGTGCCTCCGGGGCGGACCAAGCCGTGGGGGACCGGCCATGCGGTGCTTGCGGCGCGGCATGCGATCGAGACGCCCTTTGCGGTCATCAACGCCGACGACTACTACGGACCGGCGTCATTCAGAGCCCTGGCTGAGGCTCTTTCGGCCATGAAAAACGACAGCCGCGAGCAGGTGATGGTGGGGTTTCGTCTGGAGAATACGCTCTCCGAGCACGGCGCGGTTGCGCGCGGGGTGTGTTCTGTCAAGGACGGATTCCTGTCGTCGATTGTCGAGCGGGAAAAGATCAGGCGGGAGGCCGAGGGGGTCATTCATGAGTCGGCTGCCGGGGAGAAGCTCGCTCTCGACGCGCAATCAACCGTTTCGATGAACTGCTGGGGATTCGCCCCGAATACCATGTTCCCGCGCTTCGAGCACGATTTCGCGGAGTTCCTGAGCAGTCGCGGCAGCGACCTCAAGGCGGAGTTCTACCTTCCCACGGTTGTCAATAACGGCATCGCAGACGGTTCGCTTTCGGTAAGGATGCTCTACTCCAGCGACCAGTGGTTCGGCATGACGTACGCGGGAGACCGGGAGGTAGTGAAGAAATTCCTTGCAGGAGGAGTACCGAAGGGTTCAACATGTTGAACCCCTGCAATGACCTACAAATCTTTTGAAATATGGTTTTTACCTGTGAAGGCAAGGACAACCGAGGGTCACCGCTAAAAAATCTTTTATGTTCTTTTTTAATGGCCGCTACAGGTGTTTACTACCTCATGGGAGCGTTGCGGGGGTGCGAAAGCGCCTGTGAAGCGCGAGCGAGGCAGGCATAGCCGCAATGTTTGGATATTATTGCTTTTATAATACCTCTCCGAGCGAAGAGGTCCGGCTGCTTTGGCCAGGGGCTGGTTCAACTAAAACTATCACTACTAGGCCCATTTTGCCTGTTGGGCAAAATGGGAGGAACCGCCGCAGGCGGTTCCTCCAACAAGGAATTTACCGTTTCTACTATTATTAATTCATCAACTCTTCCAGCGCCTTATGCACCTCATGTACCGCCCCTTCTATATGTCCAAGTGCGCGTTGCTGCAATCCCTGCGCAGACTTATCGTCCTCTTCTTTCTTCACATCCTGAGACGCCTTGTCGAGCGCTTCGATGGCCTTATGGTAGCGGTCGGTCTTTTTCAAACTGACGTCGATGGGTGCATGGTCGGTGAGCTCTTTCCCGTCGTCGATTGAGGCCGCCTTGATCTCGTGGATGGCGGCATCGATCTCCCTGATTGCATGCATTTCGCGTTCGTTCGCGACCTCATCGGGGGTGAATTTGTCGAGATGGGCCCGGGCAAATCGGAGGTCCGACAGGGCGTTGATGTAGTCGGGATGTTTGAGGACGGGATGGTGTTCCTTGATTATTGCCATCACGGTCTGTTCGGCCGCGGCAATCAGCTGGGTTGCACGGTGCTGCAGGCCCTTCGCTGCCGGATCGTCCTCTTCCTGTTTGATGTCCCCTTCGGCCTTCTGCAACAGTTCGAGCGACTTCTGGTACCGGCCCGGCTTATCCAGGCTGACGTCGATGGGCGGGTGGTCGTTCACATCTTTCCCGTCGTCAATTGATGCAATCTTGATTTCATGCATGGCCGCATCGATCTGCTGGATGGCATGCAGCTCCTGGACGTCGGAGAGGACATTGGGACCGAATTTTTCAAGATGGGCGCGCGCAAAACGCAGGTCAGACAAGGCGGCAAGATAGGCGGGATGTTTGGGCGGCGGCGGCGCAGTTTCCTTGATGATGGTAGTCACGGTTTGTTCGGCGCTGCTGACGTGCATGATAGCTCGTTTCTGGAGGCCTTGCATGTCCGGATTGTCCTCTTCCTTGCCGATATCCCCCTCGACCTTCTGCAAAAGCTGGAGCGCCTGCTGGTACCGGTCGCTTTTGGAAAGCTTGACGTCGATAGGCGGGTGGTCCCGCAGGTCCTTGCCGTCGTCGATGGAAGCAGCCCGGATCTCCCGCATGGCCTCATCGATTTCGTGGATGGCGTGCTTCTCCTGCTCGCCGACAACATCCTTCGGCGTAACCTGTTCGAGGTGCGCCCGTGCAAGCCGTAAGTCCGAAAGCGCCTGCAGATACAACGGATGTTTATCCTGGGCACTTGCCCCGGACAGGATCGAACCGGTTACCACGCCAATCAGTCCGGCGGCAACCGTCATGTTTACCAGGGCATTCCGGAATTTCATACTCTACCCTCCTTAGTAAAAGAGTTGTGTTACGGGAAAAAAGCAAGGCTTCAGGCTTCAGGAAAAGATTAAATGCTATCCTTCTTTTGCTTTTCCCTTGGTTTTCTACCGAATGTGAGCGTTGCGGAAGTGGTGAGTCGGAGACGCGGCTTTGCGCGGCTCCGACCCGGGGGAACCGCCTCAGCGGTTCCCCCACCAAGGGCTTATCTCATCGTGGTTCCCCTACCTAATGATTTATAGTATGTCTTGCCATCCTATCGACCATGCTCTTCCGGACCATGTCCCTGGTTCGGATGTTGCCCTCCGGCCGGGTAGTGGTTTCCGCCCATCCCGGCACCCGGTCTTGCACCCATCCCGGCACCCGGTCTCGCACCCATTCCGGCTCCCGGTCTCCCGGCCGCTGCAGGATAGTTAGCCTGGTGTCGTGCTATAGCTTCCCGCGAAGGCTGGCCGTGATTTGACGATGCCAGAAAATCGTGGTTGGCAGCTGCACCGCGCTCAAATTGGACCTGCCGTGGAGTCGGCTGAAAATGAGATTCGTGCGCCGCACTCATTTCCGCAGGGGTGGGTCGGGTATTCCATCCGCCCGGGCCTCCATTAAAGCTTACGCGCACAGCAACACCTCTGTCGGGAACTGGATGGGCGTAGATGTTACGGACGCCTCCACCGACATGCCATACTGCCCGGTTATAGAAGAATGCGCTGCCTCTCCAGTAGCCGCCGGAAAAGCCGACGCCCGTGTATCCGAACCCATAAGGAACGCCGCCGTAATAGCCCACATGCCGGCCCCAATAGCCTCCGTGCCAGAGGTAGACGCCGTTGGCCCAGCCCCAGTAGCCGGGGGTCCACAGAAGGCCCGGCTGGGGAGCCACAACCCAAGCTCCGGGTACCCAGTAATACCCATCCGGTCCATACGCCCAGTAGCCGGGAGCCCACATATAGCCATCTCCGGGACAGGCAGGCTGGTCATAAACCGGCAATGGGGGCGGGGCAACCTGAACCGATATGCCCACACCGATTGCCGCCCCGGCCTCTAAGGCCGGAACGCATACCACTGCCACCGCAACCGGTAAAAGCAATTGAAACCATTTCTTCAGAAAATTTGCCATATGCATCTCCTTTTCGCTGAATTAATGATAGGGTATATTCTTAAAAATATTCCCGCGGCTGACGAACAAGCAAACCGAACCGACACAAGATTAGATTGATCACAGCATTAATTTGTTTCAGATGCTTTAGATAATCATGGACGTCCTCTAAATGCCTTTCGCATTTGACAGACTTGAAAAGCTACTATAAATAATTCCAGCCATCTTCCCGCTATCTTTAGTAATGCGAATACTATATTAAAAGAATGATACATTGTCGCGCAGGATGCCTTATTGCAGCGATACGCACGGTAACTTTCAAGGAAGGAAGAATAAATGCTTAAAATCGCCATTATCGTCGGAAGCACCCGCCCGGGCCGGAAGGCTGTTGCCGTTGCGGAGTGGGTTTACGCAATTGCAAAGAAGCGGACCAACGCCGAGTTTGAAATCGTCGACATCAGGGACTACAACCTTCCGCTTCTTGACGAGCCGGTTCCCCCTTCGATGGGGAAGTATTCGAATCCGCATACCCTTGCCTGGGCGGCAAAAATCTCCTCATTCGACGGTTTCGTATTTGTAACGCCCGAATATAATCACGGCACCTCAGGCGCTCTGAAAAATGCGATCGATTACCTGTATGGCGAGTGGAACAACAAGGCCGCGGGGTTTGTCGGGTATGGCAGCGCAGGTGGCGCAAGGGCCGTGGAACAGCTGCGCCAGGTTATGACAGAAGTGCAGATCGCCGATGTTCGCGCACAGGTTTTGTTCTCGCTCTTCACCGATTTCGAGAATTATACCACCTTCAAGCCGCTTCCGGGACATGAGGCTTCTGCTGCAATGATGCTCGATCAGCTGATAGCCTGGGGTGGGGCGATGAAGACCTTGAGAAATACTGTAAAGTAAATTAAATTGTTACTTTTCAGGGGGGAGAACCGTCTGCGGCGGTTCTCCCGCTTTATTTACTGTTCCTCATTGAACTTCTGCGTAAACAACGCGGCAATCGAGTCGACTGCTTCGCTCTCGTCAACACCCGAGGCGGAGATTGTTATGGGGGTGTCGAACGTCGCGCCGAGCATGAGGACGTTCAGGATGCTCTTGGCATCTGCCTGGGCGCCCCGGGTAATGAGGCGGATTTCCGATTTGAATTGATTGGCTGCCTGGACGATCTTGGCCGCCGGCCTGGCATGCACGCCAAGCGAATTCGTGACTTTAATCTGACGTTCCACCATAGGTATCCGTTAGTTTTTGGTTTTTCCAAACCCGAATTTTACGCGCAATTTCAAGCCATTGCTTTTTATCATTGCGGCGAGCGTATCCATGCCCGTTACCGCATGCCTCAAGTCCCGCGAAAACTGTTCGTCCTTGAGCATCATCCCGAGCGGCCCTTTGCCCTCGTCGATGGTGCGAACGATTCCCTGGAGCGAGGTCGAGAGCGAGTCCGCTCTTGCCAGAACCCCGAGCGCATCGGTCGAAAGCGCCGCTCCGTTGGTCATGATCGTCGTGAGGCGGTCGCCGTTCTTATCCATGAGACCCTTGAACTGCGAAGATGCTGCGGCCATGCTGGCGACGCTGCTGTCAACCAGTGGACCGTTCTTTTCAAGGATTCGCTCGGTCAGGCCTGTCAGCGTATCCAGGCGCTTCGACAGCACCGGAAAAAGTCTGACAAACGATGTATCGCCGACCGTATTGTTCATGAGCGACGAGATGTCGGTAACCAGCGATTCCATTTTCGAAAGAACCGATCCCATCATGCCCATGGTTTCGGCAATCCCGGTTTCGAAATCCCCGGGGAGAAACGTCGTATCGTTTTTCCCGGTCGGCCTGACCTCTTTGCCGGCGGCGGCAAGCTGAATGCCGATCCCGCGCTCGCCCATGAGGCCGATATTCTGGACAACGGGCCGGCAGGAGTCCGTTAGGGTAACCTCGTTATCAAGATGAACAACCGCTGCAACCAGCTCATGGCGCAGGTACAGGGTCGCAACGCGTCCCTTTGTAACCCCGTTGACCATGACCGGATCGCCGACCTGCAGGGAACCGACATTCGGAAACAGGAAGGTATAGTACTCCTGTTTCTCGGTTATCAGGGCTTCTTTCAGCCACAGTACCCCGCCGATGAGGATGCACAGGGCGATAAGGATGGATGCGCCGACAACGAGATCCGTATTGTTTCTAGTCACCGGCCGATTCCCTCCTGTAGCGCGCTCTCCTCATTCCACGGTTCCTGCGCGTCATAAACCGAGATTACCTCCGTTATGGATGCTTATGATCCTTGATCTTTTCATTCAGTTTTATCAACTGCCGCTGGATTTTTTCAAGCGCAAGGTCAAAGGCTTTTCCGATATTTTCCGCTTTTCCGGTCGCAACCATTTCGTGGTCGAATGCATGCATGGTGATTTCAACCGTCTGGTCCACATTTTCACTGTCGAGGATGACGTGGCAGGCGCCGATTTTTTCGGAAAACTTTTCAAGCTTGTTGAGATCGGCGGTTATTGCATCCTGCAGTGATTGCGATGCCTTGGTATGCCGTGAAGTAATGCGTATCTCCATGGCCTGCATCTCCTTTATTTGTTGGTTGTTAAGGGTTAGTCATAGGAAGCAGATACAAAATACGATATTCCACTCCTATGGGAGAACGAACCGCGAGGCCGCAGCAGCAGGCGCTTCAGGTAATGGTACCATTGAGGCGCGATAATGGGGAGTATGGGGGCGTTCAATGGGGCGGGCATGGCGACAACGCCGCTCCGGCAGCCTGAAAAAGTTCGAGTGCATGAAAGGAACTTCTGACAAAAGGACCTGCAGCCACGGCGGGAAATCCAAGCTCGCCGGCGATCGATGCATAGCTGCTGAACTTCTCCGGCGTCACAAAGCGAGCGACCTCAGCCTGTGCCGGCGACGGCTGCAGGTACTGGCCGATAGTGACCATGCTGCATCCCACGGCGATCAGGTCGGTCAGCACCGCTTCGATCTCCTTGTCGGTTTCTCCGAGGCCGACCATGAGGCCGGCTTTGGTAACGGTTTTCCTGGCACGGTCGAGCAAGTGTAACGATTGCCGGTATTCCGCCTGCGGACGCACGGCGGCATACAGTCGTGGAACGGTTTCGAGATTGTGGCCGACGATATCGGGATGTGCGGCAAGAACCTTCGCAAGCGCGGATTCGCTGCCGGCGAAATCGGGAATGAGCACCTCAATGGTCGCATCCGGCAATGTCCTTCTGCAGCTGCGCACGGTTTCGGCAAAGTGGCCTGCACCGCCATCGGTCAGGTCGTCCCTGGTAACCGAGGTGATCACGATATGGTGGAGGTTGAGCCGCGCCGCCGCGGCAGCAACCGTTGCCGGCTCTTCCAGGTCGAGCGGCTCAGGAGCGCCATGGTGCACCCCGCAGAACCGGCAGTCGCGGGTGCAGGAGTTCCCCATGATGAGGAAGGTGGCCGTTCCGGCCGAAAAGCATTCTGCCCGGTTGGGGCACCGCGCTTCGACGCAGACGGTGTGCACCCTTTTTCCCGGCGTGAACGCAGAATTGTTTCCCGCAAGCGTACGCATAACGAAACGATAGTGTCCGGAAAGCCCGTGGGGCTTCTTGAGCCAGTCCGGAAGGCGACGACCGGAAATGGCCTCGCCGGCGGTAATTGACGAAGCCGTATGCAGGCCGGACATATTATTCATAACGCTGTCGGAGCCGCGCAGGAAGGATCTTCATCTGTTCGCGGTATTTCGCCACGGTCCGCCGGGCCACGGTCATGTGCTCGCTCGACAGGACATCGGCGATCCGCTGGTCGGAGAGCGGTTCGCTTGCCGGTTCTGCATCGACCATTTGACGGATGCGATTCCGTATCCGTTCCGAGGATACATCATCTCCCGCCGAATCCTTGCCGACCGCCTCGGTGAAGAAGTACTTGAGTTCGAAGATGCCGTGGGCCGTCTGGACATATTTGTTGCTGGTGACCCGGCTGACCGTTGAAATATGCATGCTGATCATGTCCGCAATATCCTGCAGCCGCAGCGGGGCGAGGTGCGGGTGGCCCTTTTCGAAAAAGGTCTTCTGGCGGTCGATGATGGCATACATGACCTTAAGCATCGTGGCTTTGCGCTGCTCGATGGCGCTGATGAACCAGGAGGCGCTGTTGAACTTTTCGCGAACGTATTTCTTGACGTCCTGCTTAACCGTGCTGCCGCGGCGCAGCAGGTCGGCGTAGGACTTGCTGATATGGAGTGACGGAATGGAGCGGTTGTTGAGCATTGCAACGAACTTGCCGTCGATCTTTTCGACGATAAGGTCCGGGATGATGGTGGTGGATTTGTCGGGATTGTGCTCGTACCCCGGTTTCGGATTGAGCGTTTTCAGGACCGCAATGGCCTCCTGCACCACGCGCGGTTCCACGCCGAGTTTGCGCGCGATATCCGGGATTTTCATCTTTTCGAAGAGGTCCCAGTGGTCGGCGACGATGCGTCCGGCAAGCGAACTCTCCAGGCCCCGATGGCGGAGCTGGAGGAGCATGCATTCGCGCAGGTTCCGCGCCCCGATGCCGGGAGGATCGAAGGTCCAGAGAATCTGGAGGGCATCCTCGACTGCGGCAATATCTTTTTTCGTAAAATCAGCGACATCCTCGACCGGAAGCCGCATGTACCCGTCAAGGTCGAGAGATCCGATGAGAAATTTGACCAGGAGCTCCTTTTCCCCGGAAAGGTTCTTTTCCGCAATCTGGCCGGTAAGGTACTCTTCGAGGGAGGCCTGATAGACCGTCGTTGGTTCGAAATGCTCTTCGTTCCGGTCTACCTCTTCGTTGCGCGAGTACCCCAGGTCGAATCCCTCTTCAAGGTAGTTTTCCCAGTCGATGGAATCCTCGTCGACCTTGAGTTCCTCGTCTTCCTTGACCTCCTCGGGCTCCTTGACTTCTTCCTTTTCGGGATCGTCTTCGCTCTCGGCGTCGGAAAGTTCGCCGTCGAGTTCCTCACCCGCTATGAGCAACGGGTTCATCTCGAGCTCGGTTCGGAGAAGCTGTTCGAGCTGCAGGGTATTGACCTGCAGCAGCTTGAGCGACTGGATCATCTGGAAAGAGAGCTTTTGCTGCATCCGCAGCGACATGTCGAGACCGAGGTTCATACGTGCTTCCTTATCTTAATCAAGCCGAAAATTCTGCCCGAGGTAGATTCTTCGCGCCTCGGGGTTTTCCGCCAGATCCTCTGCGGTCCCGGAGATCAGTATCCTGCCTTCTGCCATGATATAAGCCCTATCGGTAATGCGCAGCGTCTCCCGGACGTTGTGGTCGGTGATGAGTACGCCGTACCCCTTGTATTTCAGCTCATGCACGATGCTCTGGATATCCTCTACGGCAATAGGATCGACTCCGGCAAAGGGCTCGTCGAGGAGGATGAAATCCGGCCGAATGGCGAGGCTGCGTGCGATTTCAACCCTCCGCCTTTCGCCGCCCGACAGCATATACCCTAAACTCCCCGCAAGGTGAGCGACATTCATGTCCTCAAGAAGCTCGAACATCCTGCGCTTCCGGTCCTTGAGGCGCATTCCCTGATACTCGAGAATGGAAAGAATGTTATCCGCTACCGTCAATTTACGGAAGATCGAAGGTTCCTGGGGCAGGTAGCCGATACCGAGTTGCGCCCTTTTATACATAGGCTTTTTGGAGATATTGACATCGTCAAGGAAAATGGTTCCCTTATTCGCCTTGATGAGGCCGACGATCATATAAAAAGTAGTGGTCTTGCCGGCGCCGTTGGGGCCCAGGAGCCCGACAATCTCCCCCTGATGCACGGATATGGAGGCACCATCCACAACCTTCCGCTTGCTGTAGATTTTTACGAGGCCGTCGGTGCGAATCTCCCGCGTCTTCCCGTTCGATGGAGCCGTCGCAGTCCAGACCCCGGCTTCCGTTACTTCTTCAGTTGCAATCATTTCATTCATAGGTTTATTACTTATATAATTAATGGTAAGAAGCAGTGTCAGGGCAGGGGGAAATAAATCCCCCGGGTGCTGCCTGCCAGGGTGACAAACTTTGCGCGTCCCCGCGCAAAAAATACCGAAACGCTGTCGCCGCTGACTTCATTGCATCCATGTCCGCTGCTGTCGTTAACGAAATAGGTGCTGCGGGCATTGCCCCAGATCTTCAGATTTTTGACATTGCCGTCATTTCCAAACCCAAGCATCATGATTTTGCCGCTGGCCTTGTTTGCCGAAGCTGAATCGCTTTTTTCGAAGCTCCTGCTCAACGCCTTGCCGATAGACCAGAGTACCTGTGGTTTCCCCGAGTCCGACATCACCATATCCAGGCTGTCGCCCCAGATATGGGTGAAGGAGGTGTCGCGATTTTTCACCGAGCCGGTATCGGCATAGACTCCGTGGGAATTGCCGACGATTACTGCATGCCGGAGCTTACCCCCGGTGCAGTCGAGATTGATTGAGTCGCCGTTTAACCGCTGGACTCCATACCGCACCCGCGGAATCCCCCGCAACTGCACATAATCGGTCTT
>CAWDOZ010000114.1:0-42897 GCA_963803935.1 uncultured Fibrobacterota bacterium
AACATTGCTCTCTCACCTTCAAACGCCTTTGCAATGACTATTGGGGACGGACCCGGCCGTCCAACGATGGTGGGTCCAAAACGTACACCCCTACGACTTTGGGCGCGTCCTCGCCAGTTTGCAGTGCCACATTCAGAGCAACGAAGGTTTTTGGTCCGGCGAATACCGTTTTCGCCGCGCGAATGGTTCTTACGCGGACATTTTCGACCGTGGATATATCCTGCGTGACCACGACGCGCCCGCCATCCGGATGATCAGATCGATGATCGACATAACGAGCGCAAGCGCGAGATGGAGACGGCCCGGGCACGGGACGCCGCCTTGGAAACTGCCGCTTGAACCCAATTTCTCGCTAAATAGCAGCCACGAAATCCGCAGCCCCATGAACAGCATTATCGGCATGACGGGACATTCTGCTCACTATCGAGCTCACCGCGCAGCGCGAGTTGTTGAAGATCGTCCTCATGAGCGGCGAATCGTTGCTCACGATCATCAATGACATCCTCGATCTTGGAGAAGTCGAGGATGTCATTGATGATCGTGAGCAACGATTCGCCGCTCATGCGGACGATCTCGACAAACTCGCGCTGCTCGGCGGTCAACTCGGTGTGCAGCAGGATGTCCGTCATGCCGATAATGCTGTTCATCGGGGTGCGGATTTCGTGGCTCATATTGGCGAGAAATTGCGATTTCAAGCGGGCAGATTCCAAGGCGGCGTCCCGTGCCCGGGCCGTCTCCATCTCGCGCTTGCGCTCCGTCATGTCCATCATCGAACTGATCATCCGGATGGCGTGCGCGTCGTGGTCACGCAGGATATATCCACGGTCGAAAATGTCCGCGTAAGAACCATTCGCGCGGCGAAAACGGTATTCGCCGGACCAAAAACCTTCGTTGCTCTGGATGCGCGCCTGCAAACTGGCAAGGACGCGCTCCCGGTCGTCGGGGTGTACGTTTTGGACCCACCAATCGTTGGACAGGCCGATTGCCTCCCCATCGTATCCGAAAAGCGTTTGGAGGTTGCACAGAACACGAACTGAGCCGAGCACGAAAAAACAACCACCGCCATTGAACCAGGCGCGAAGAACATGGCCACCGGCGGCGGCCAGACCTACACGCTCTACGGCGGTCAGCGTGGCATGTTCAACGTAATCGAGTCGCCGTGGGCCGACCTTCAGGATATTGGCGGCTACGACGAGTTCGATAACTGGGCGAACGGCCGCGATCGCCGCTACTACAATTCGCTGTCGGCGCGCTATCTCTCGCGCGACGTCGTCGGCTATGAAGATCTCGACGAAAACGGCGACTGGCGCGACGACCCCAACTTCGGCCATGTCTGGTTCCTTACCGCCGTCGAATTTGGCTGGGCGCCGTACCACACCGGCCATTGGGCTTGGATTTCGCCCTGGGGTTACACCTGGGTCGATGATTCCCCTTGGGGCTACGCGCCGTTCCCTTACGGACGCTGGGTTACGATCAACGGCCGTTGGGGTTGGATCGCCGGTCCGATGGATTGCGGCCCGTATATGCGCCCGCGCTCGTCGTCTTTATTGGCGGCGGCTTGGCTTTCGGAGGCAACGTGGCGTGGTTCCCGCTCGGACCGCGTGGGGTTCATGATGCCGCCCTATCAAGTGAGCCGCGGCTATATGAACCAGGAAAAGGTCAGCAACACAACGGTCAACGTCACCACGATCACGAACGTCTACAACACCACCATCATCAATAAGACACGACCGTCACCAACGTGAACTACGTGAACCGAAACGTTCAGGGAGCGGTGATGGCGGTTCTCAAGAGCAACACGAACTGAACCAGGCACCACAACAGCGGCGATGGGATTATCGTCGTGGGTATATTGGTGATATCGGTCGCGCTTCCTGCGGCCGTCACCTGAGGCAGAAAGCGCTTGTCGCCGCCCGTCGCCGCTCGGCCATCATCTCGATATCGAGTCGGCCGTTTGCAATATCGGTATTGGCCTGAAAGGCGAGCTTCTCGGCCGCCTGGAGGGAGGCAATAACAACGCTGTCCTGAGAGCTTCCTGATGCGGAAAGGCTTGCAGGACCAATCGGATTCGATCCTTTGGTTTCACCTGAAAACCCAGGCGAAAAACTGAGGAAGGTTAAAACTGCAGTGGTTACCAGGTTCATTGCTTGTTTTTTCACTGTATCCCCATGATGCTTCTCGTTTGATACCGACCGTCCGGTTTGTTTTGTTCAATCAAATAAACCGAACATTCGGTATATATGAGCTATAATTATCCCTTCCAACAACTCATTCTACCATTAAGACGCAACTACGACAAAATTATTGCACCGGCGGCTCTGAAGCCTTCACCGCAAGCTGATTATAAAAATTTCGCCACAGTCCCGAAAGCTCACCCAGCATATCATTAAAGCGATTTTCCATGATGAGCCGCACGGCAACCCCATCTCCCGTGCAGAGGAACACTTTCGCAATCTGTTCGTCATTCATCTCGGATCGTATCTCGCCGCTCACCCTCGCCCCGGCAACTCTTTCTTTCCAGATCTCCAGCTCCTCGCGGTCATGCGCAATCATCTTTTCACGAAGCTCGGGAAATCGGGAAAGGGCATCGAACATCATCATGAAATAATTGAAGGAAAAATTATCGGTTTTCTCGGTTTCGTCTTTAAAAAATGTGGGCAAGGCGTTGGACATCCGATCCAGTGCCTCAAGGTAAAACTGCCTGAGGGTCACCGCTTTGATGTTGGTGAAGGCATTTTCCGCCATCATGGAGAAATAATAGCTGTTCACCTCGAAAAAGAGCTGTTCTTTGCTCGTAAAATAGTAGTAAAAGGCACCCTTCGAGAGCCCGGTCTTCTCGACGATCTCCTTCATCGTGACTTCCTTGAAACTCTTTTGCAGGAAGAGATTGAAGGCGACTTTCAGGATATGTTCTTTGGAATCTTTCATATACCGACCGTTTGGTTTGTTGGATAGAATTAATATACTTCTTCGGGAGTGCCTGGTCAATAGTTGCGACTTTCCTGCCTGAGATGGTCCTGATGCAGAGACCCAAATCTCAAAAACCGGGCGAGCGTCGCTATCCTGCGATAGGGCAGGGACCGGTAGATTTGACTCTGATAAGGGTTTAAGCTATTATAGATAGAGGGAGTATCGATTCCAACAACTAATAACAAGGAGCGTTACCATGAGCCCGAAGGCCGAAGGACACCATGCCGGTGCCGATAAGATGTGCGCGCTGACCTGCTGCGCCTGTGATCTCGATGTCAAGGACATCATACCGCTGGTGAACAAGCCCGAATTTATCTGCAAAAGCTGCGGTCGTGTCGCAAACAAAAAAGAGAATCTCTGCCAGCCAAAGGCAATCTGACCCTATCCTCGATAAGGCCTCCGGTGCAATGCCGGGGGCCATCGAAAGAGATTCCGACAGAAAAGCCGATCAAGCCTCTGCTTTAGCTGCGGTACCCTTATCCTTCTTACGGGGCCGCTTTTTCCCGAATGACCCCTTGAAAATCTTTCCCTTCAGCGAGCGCTTATCTCCTCTGCCCATTATTTTCTCCTTGGATGGTATGAACTATTTGGCCGTTTTATTTAAAAAAAGATTAATTGTGATAAAATAACTTTTGACGAGCCTGATGCGTGAGCTCTTCTTGAGTCGGCGCGGAAACTATTGCAAAAAGGGGTTCGGCCGCATAAATTGGTTACTTGTTGCTCCTTGGGTATTTTTTAAAATTCAAATTCTTTTGGATGCCTGAGCCGAATCCAAAAGACAAAGAAAATTCAAATTCTTTTGGATGGCTGAGCCGGGTCACCCGCACGAGGTGGGAGTGCTTCATAAGAGGCCCCCTGCGGCGGGGACCCACAAGCCTCTGCGAAAAGAACATCAAGAAGGTATATGCGAGAAAGATTTTAATTTATTTGATTTTACGCATCTATGCTTATACGGATTTGATTTGCCGTATTTGTGTTTTCTACCCTGAAAGAGGGCGTTGCGGGAGGGGAGGGCGTTTGCCAGGGGCAAACATCGCCTTCCCCTTCCGCAGGAGGGGGTGTGCCTGAAGACGCGTGCCTTTCGCGGCTTTGGGCCAGGAGGAACCGCCTGAGCGGTTCCTCCCCAAGGGTCTTAAATCTATGCTCGGTTTCCCCACCCAAGCAGTATCGATTTATTTTTCTTCCTGCTGTTATGCACGATTCATCCGGCGATAATGGCTGAGATCTGATTCGTTGAAGACGCTCAGCCGCAAATCGAACCATCATTCATGAATACCGCTAAAAAAGCCCCATATTTCTCCCTGGTGATTATCCTCGCCGGACTCCTGCCGCTCCTTTACGCCGCTTACTCCTATCTCCCCATCGATCTCGGCGGCGACGAGGTTCACTCCCTCAAGACCTATTCCATGCAGGGGTTCGCAACTACCGTCACCAATTATTTCGAGCCTAACAACCACGTGTTTTTTAATATAATCATGGGTATTGCCTTAAAATTCCTGGGAATACATGATATCAGCGGCGTGATCGATAACCTGGTCTTCCTTCGGGCGCTCCAAATGGTATTCGGAATACTCACCTTTGTATATGTCTTTCTGTTTGCCCGGCGGTTCATCGGCAACCTTGCTGCAAACCTCAGCGTCGTACTCCTGAGCACCACAATTCCCTTCCTGAATTTTGCAATGCAGCTTCGCGGGTATAGCCTCAGCATGTTGCTGGCTGCTGCAATCCTATTCCATGTTTCAAGCTTTGCAGCTAAACCTGGAAAGTTTCACGCCGCGATGACGGTGCTTTCTGCCTTCATGCTTTTTTATACGATTCCTTCAAATGCGTATTTCATAATTTCACTTTTGGCGGTTATCGGGCTGGAGTATGGCACGCGGCGGTTTATAAATTTTCCTGCAGCAAACGGATTTTCCGGGAAACCCGCCTTATTGGGGCTGCTATTTATCTCCCTGGGAAGTTTATTTGCTTTCATCGCCTACATTCCGCTTTTGAAGCAGATTCTCGGCAACAGTTTTATCACACAGACTGCGGAAAATCGATTTTTTGTTCTTGGCAGCCTGTTTCCGGGAGTCACCTCAATGCTCCTTTCGGGCAGGTACCTGATTGCCGCAGCAGTGGCAGCGGGGCTCGTAATCCTTGCCTTCCGCGCGCTGAAAACGAGAGTGGTATCAGGCGCAGCGATTGGCTTCATCCGGCTGGCCCTTCTTTATACGATCCCCTTTATTGTTTCCTTTGCCCGCAACGATATGCCGTTTGACCGCTCTTTTGTCATGTTGGCGCCAATCTTTGTACTCCTTTCCGCCTCGGGAATCGCTCTCTTCATTGCATCCCTCCCTCCAATCGCCAAAATCGGCCGGATTGTCTCCATCGTCACGGTGCTCTATTGTCTGGTATCTTTCGGATGGATGATGGCCTCCATTCAGGAGGTGCTTAAAAACGATATTACCGCCGGGACGCGGCATCATGACCTTCTTCGCGTTGAATACCTTTCGCGATTATCCACTCCCTATGAGGATCTCAAAGTACTCGCAGCCGAATACAAAAAGAATCCCTGCCCCATTATTATTGTCGGTAATGTCGATAGGCCCGCAGTTTATTGCTATCTTGATAAATTGAATGTTTCCGGTTATTATGCAATTCCAAATATTGTTGCTGATTCAATAACCAATCAGGTTACTGATTTTTATATTCTCCTTCCGGATTCAATCGGGACCGGGCATGCGATTAAATTTTTCAGGCTGCCAAAGGAGGCCTGCATAAATTGTACCTCGAATCTGTCGCTCGACTCCCCGCTTCTCTTTACCCCGCTTTTTATCATCCTGCATGAAAAAAACCTGCTCTCTGCGCAAAGAAACTGTTATGTCGTTACTGATTGCCCGTCCAATCTTGTTTCCCTGCTCAATCACCTCAGCGATCAATTTCACCCGGTCATGTTAAATTCAGGAACTACCTATCATACGATATTCCGGATTTCCGTGCCGGATCACCTGGATCTGCGGTAGTGATAAGGGGACTGAATTATTCTTCGTCAGCGATTTACTATACTCTTGAAGAGGCTCCGTACCGGGTTCGATCCGGTCAGAATCAATGCCTCTGAAAGCTTTACGACTATCTTCCGGATAACCGTGCCGGGCAGCCTGTACCTGCCATGAAAAGCCCCTCCATCAATAGAAACGTCCTGCTCACCGGGTTCACCTCGTTTTTTACCGATGTATCAAGCGAGATGGTCTATCCGCTGCTGCAGGCGTTCGTCAGCACGATCCTAGCGGCGCGGGGCGCCTTCATCGGTCCGGCGCTCGGGATAATCGAAGGCATAGCGGAATCGACGGCAAGCCTGCTTAAGGTTTTTTCCGGATACTATTCCGACCGTTTTCAGAAGCGCAAGGGCCCGGCGATTTCGGGGTATAGCCTCTCGGCCGTCGCGAAGGCGCTGCTTCTGCTCGCTTCGGCCGGGTGGTACTTTGTACTGATCTCCCGGTTCATCGACCGGATCGGCAAGGGCATCCGCGGCGCCCCGCGCGACGCCCTGATAGCCGACTCCGTTCCTCCCGAGGTGCGCGGACGCGCCTTCGGATTGCAGCGGGCGATGGACTTTGCCGGCGCCACGCTCGGTGTGCTGATCCTCTATCTCCTCAGCCTGAAGTTCATCGACCATGCTACCGGCACCATCGGGAACATGACCGGGTTTTATACGGTTTTTACCCTGTCCATCATTCCCGCTGCACTCGGCGTAATATTTTTATTTTTCGTCAAAGAGACCGGGTCGTTGTCTCTGCCCGGGAAAATCAGGCCCCGGCCGAGCCTCGACCTCCGCCGCTACGATAAAAACCTGAAGTTTTTCTTCCTGGCCCAGGCCATCTTTACACTTGGGAACTCCTCGAACCAGTTCCTGCTCCTGCGAAGCATGAATCTCGGCTTTGCGCTGCCGGCAGTCGTGCTCATGTACCTGCTCTACAATCTTTCCAGCACGCTGCTCTCGCACGGGTTTGGGTCGCTGGCAGACCGGATCGGGTTCAAGGCCGTTCTTGCAAGCGGGTATGCTCTTTACGGAATGGTATACCTGGCCTTCGGCCTGGTATCGCACGGATCGATGCTCCTCTGGGGGCTCTGGTTGCTCTACGGGGCCTATGCGGCATTGACAGAAGGGTTGGAGAAGGCGTTCATCGCTAAAATCGCCCCCATTGAATCAAGGGCAACGGCCCTTGGCTTCTCGAACACCATCGTCGGCATCGGGCTTCTGCCGGCCAGTCTTATTGCCGGACTCCTCTTCAGCCTGCAGCCGTCGGCTCCGTTTTTATTCGGTGCCTTAACAAGCGTGATCACCCTCGCCGTATTTGGAATTCTGGTTCAGGAATAGACCGTGTACCCTCGCTCTGCGGTATGAAGCGGGCTCCGGGCTGCTGGATCTTTCCGAGCGTAACGTATTTTGCTCTTGATTCCGGAAGAGAGCCATGAAAAAATCCGCCGCGCACGATCACCAGTCCGACCTGTTCGATTCCCGGGCCCGCGACCTCCTCAGAAAAACCGCGCCGCTTGCCGATCGCATGCGTCCGCGGTCGCTCGAGGAGTTCATAGGCCAGGACCACATTATCGGCGAGGGCAGGCTTCTCCGGCGTGCCATCCAGATAGACCAGTTGTCAAGTTTGATATTTTACGGACCCCCGGGAACCGGCAAGACGACGCTCGCCCGGATCATTGCCAACACCACCAGCGCACAATTTCTCTCGATCAATGCGGTACTTGCCGGCATCAAGGATATCCGCGATGCCATCGAGACCGCCCAGAAAACGCTCTCCCTCTTCGGCAGAAGAACAATCCTCTTTATCGACGAGGTCCACCGGTTCAACAAGGCACAGCAGGACGCCCTGCTGCCGCATGTGGAAAACGGCGTCCTGATTCTTATTGGCGCAACCACTGAAAATCCCTATTTCGAAGTTAATAAAGCGCTTGTTTCCCGTTCGCGGATATTCCAGCTGCGCCAGCTCGATGAAGCCAGCCTGAAGGCGGTTGCGCTGCAGGCCTTGCAGGATACTGAACGCGGGTATGGCAAGCAGAAGGTACATATCGCCGATGATGCGCTCGACCACCTGGTGAAGGTCGCGAACGGCGATGCGCGCGGCGTGCTCAATGCGCTCGAACTGGCCGTGGAGACCACCGCCCCGTCGTCCGACGGCACTATCCATCTTACCCGGTCGATTGCCGAGGAATCCATCCAGCAGCGGGCCGTTCTTTACGACCGCGACGGCGATGCGCATTACGACACCATTTCGGCCTTCATAAAATCGCTTCGGGGCAGCGACCCGGATGCCGCGCTTTACTGGATGGCGAAAATGCTGTACGCCGGCGAGGATCCGCGGTTCATTTTCCGCCGGATGCTCATTCTTGCCGGTGAAGACGTCGGGATGGCCGATCCGGCTGCCCTCGGGGTCGTGGTTAACGCAGCGCGAGCCTTCGACTATGTCGGCCTGCCCGAGGGCCGCTTCCATCTTGCGGAGGCCTGTCTCTACCTGGCGACGGCACCAAAAAGCAACTCGAGCCTGGCGTTTTTCGATGCCATAAAGGCGGTTTCCGAAGAGGTAAAGGATGACGTGCCGAACCATCTTCGCGATGCAAGCCGCGATTCCGAGGGGTTCGGCCACGGGGAAGGCTACCTCTACCCGCACGCCTACCGGGATCACTGGGTAGCGCAGCAATACCTGCCCGCGTCTCTCCAGGGGAAGGCGTTCTTCCATCCGTCCGACCAGGGCTTTGAGAAGTCAATCGCCGACCGGGTTGCACGGCAGCGGGAGGCACAGATCGAAGCCATGGTCGAAGAGGACTATTCCAGCCCGCTGGCGGAGGGACGGCCAATGGGCGGAGCCGGCTGGCTCGAACGCACGCTCTCGCGGCGCGGCGAACAGCTCAGCCGCGTCAGGGAGACGATGCTCGAACTTGCCGGGCTGGTGAAGAACAGCCTGGTTCTCGATCTCAACGGCCGTACCGGGCTCCTGGCGTTCGAGGCGATGAGGAGGACACCCGATGGGGGCGTGTGGATACTTGCCCATGACGACAGGGCTTACGAGACCCTGAGCGGTCTGGTAAAGGGTCTCCCCGCGCTCTCCCGGCCGCAGGTGCTCCGCACCGGGATGGCGCTGTTCAATAGTGACGTCAGGAAAGCTGCAGGGAAGGACGTGCTGTTCGATAGCATACTTGGCCGGAATATGCTCCTCCAGGCTCCCGATAAGGTTGAGTTCGTCAGGCGCACCGTTGCGCTCCTGACAAAAACGGGCATTCTGGTCCTCGCTGAGGCAATCCCCCGCGAGGGGCAGCGGCTTTCATCCCTCCCGGAGACCGGGACGCTGTCCGATGAAGCAATGAGTATCCTTGCCCGGGCCGAGGAGGAGCTCTTCAGCGAAAAGGACGACCCGATGACGACATGGAGTGCCCCGCTGCTCCATGATGAGATTGCAATGGCCGGGGGCATAGCGCTTTCCATGACGATTGCATCGGACAGTGCCGTGCGACGGGTTTCTCCGCAGGATATAGAATTCTGGTTCAGGAAAAGCGGGGAAGGGCAGAGGCTTTCTCTTGGCGACAGGATTAGAGGAATAAAAAACGCCGAGGCCGCAGAAGAAATACGGGTGCGATTGCACGCGTGTCTCGATTATAAGGAAATAGCCTGGCAGAGCACAACGGCATTTTTCAGGATTACCAAATCATAATCGCGGGAGGATACGGAATTGCTTAAGATGAGAGGATTGGCCTTTGTAGTGTTACTCCTTCAATTCGGCATCACCCGGGGTGAAGATTCTGTCAAGATCGGCGGCGATACTGTAAAAACTTCCGGGTTGAGGATAATCGCCGACGGTGTTACCGTCGTGGATACTGCAGCCTCCCCAATTACCCATGCCCGGCTTTCTATTAAGCTGCCCGATTTACCGGCCAGTAACAAAGCACTATTGCTGTCCTCTTTGAATGAAGGCCACACGGTTTCAGTTGTTGGAACATCCATGTATTTCACGGGATTTGGCGTCGGCATTGCCTCTTTGATTGCCAATGCCAACAGTCCCTCCAGAGGGATGCGATCAGTTATGATAACCAGTTCTATAGTTCAGCTCGCCGGTCCAATTGTTTCCTGCATAGGCGGAGACATTTCCAGCAAAGCCATGAACCTGTACTATGAGGGATATGGATGGCACCGGGGGTGGCATTATTATGGAAATAGCTGGGGCTTGTTCCTGGCCGATGTCGGTGTGGCTTTTGCCGGCTCTTTTTTAGCAGCCGGTGCGGGGGGAAATAATCCAACAGGTGGTGATCTTATCGCTGTTGCAACTATCGGCGCGGTTGTTATTATCGGTGTATGTGCGGATATTGATGTCATCAAGGCTGTCATCAGCCCGCTTAATTATTCAAGTACCGCGATAAAAATGGTCGAATAGCCGGCCATTGTTCACCGCTCGAGAATGAGTGTCACCGGTCCGTCGTTGATGAGTTCTACCTCCATCATGGCTCCGAAGACTCCCGTTGCAACGACGCGAACGCGTTTTTTCATGCACCCCACAAAATACTCGTAAAGCTCAGCACCTCGTTCAGGAGGCGCGGCTTCGATGAAACTCGGCCGCCTTCCCTTCGAGCAATCCCCGAAGAGGGTAAACTGGGATACTACAAGTGCCTCGCCGTTGGTCTCGATGAGCGATTTGTTCATTTTCCCCTGGTCATCGGGGAAAATCCTGAGATCCGCGCATTTGGCAGCAAGGAAGTCCGCGCAGTCGGGGGTATCGTCCGTATGTACGCCGAGAAGAACGAGAATGCCGGCGTTGATGGCAGAGTATTGAGCGCCGTTAATCTTTACCGATGCTTTTTTTACGCGCTGGAGAACGATTTTCATGGATTCCACCTTCCCGGCGAGTCGTGGCAATTATTAGAAAATAAATTTTTTCTTTTCTTCCCGATTCCAATAGAAAGGGCGGAATTTGATGCCTCAACATCCAAATTACGTCGTATTTTGTTGTGTTCAGTGATAAAATACGCTATTTTTTAGATGCATACCCATGATAGATCGTATACTTCAGCTCCCGGAAAATAAAAGTTTTTTCCTGTTCGGCCCTCGCCAGACAGGAAAAAGCACGCTGCTTAAAAGCCGCTATTCCAGCGATAAAACCTGCATTTATTACGATCTTTTGCATAGTGAGACCTTCCGGCGTCTGGCGGCCCGGCCTGAGTTGCTGCGGATGGAAATTCAAGCACAATTCGGGGAAAAAGCGGTTTCCCACATTATTATCGATGAAATCCAGAAAATTCCCGCCTTGCTCGATGAAATTCAATCGGTTTTAGAGTCGGGGCTCCCCCTTCATTTTGCTCTCAGCGGTTCCAGTGCCCGCAAACTGAAGCGTGCCCATGCAAATATGCTGGGCGGGCGAGCGTGGACTCTTCGTCTTTTCCCGCTGACCTCGCTGGAGCTGGCAAATTCATTCGACCTCGAAAGAGCCCTGCATTTCGGCACATTACCTTCTGTATATCTGGCAGAGGCTACTATCAATCGGAGCGAGACGCTGCGGTCCTATGTCGACACCTATATCCGGGAAGATATCGAACTTGAAGCGCAATTACGCAATCTTGGAGGGTTCCTGCGGTTTCTTCCGATTGTGGCTTCGGAAAATGGCGCTCAAGTAAACTTTCTGAATGTGGCCAGGGAGTTGTCGTTGAGCGCAATAACCGCGCGGGGTTATTATAAAATTCTCGAAGATACCCTGCTTGGTTTTTTCCTCCTTCCCTTTGCACATTCGGAACGGAAAAGAACCTCCCGGCACCCGAAATTCTATCTGTTCGATTGCGGAGTCGTTCGTGCTCTCCAAAAAAAACTTAATGCCCCTCTTGTCGAAGGCAGCGACGAGTATGGCCGGGCATTCGAACATTTCCTGATCTGCGAAATATTTCGGATAAATGAATATCTGCGGCTCGACCTCGATATTTCTTTTTACCGGACAGAGAAGGGCGCCGAGGTGGATTGTATTCTTCGTGCACCCTCGGGCAAAATTCTTGCCATCGAAATAAAATCCGCCACCGCGCCTGCGCGAGCTCACCTCTCAGGCCTTCGCTCGTTTAACCACGATTTTCCCGAGGCCCGGTGCATTCTTGCCTGCCGCGCTCCAAGAGCTCTTCGATTGGGGGAGTTTACGGCGCTGCCGTGGCAGGATGTATTGGATGAGGTCAAGCATTTTGAATAAGTCGACCTTTCCTTGCGCAGCAATGTCGCATGAAATTCCTGTTTTACAGGCCGGATGGCTTTTGAACAGGCACAGCGAGCGCATTCCCCGGAGCTCTGCTCCGGGGTTAGCGAGCGCATTACAAATATTTCCTCTCCTATAGAAGATTCCCCGAAGCTCTGCTTCGGGGAGCTTCAATTATTCGCTTAAGTTCCTCATCAAGATTTTCCCAGAGATGAGCATGGCTTTCAACAAGCCGGGCGATATCGCTGAGGTTGCTTTATAGTAAATATCGGGCGGGAGCAAAAAAAACCACTCTGGAAGGCATATCTTCGAAGAAGGGGGAGCCCCACGGTTCAGGAGGGGCATTGAGGGTTTTTCGAAGAGGTACTCAACCAGAGTGGTAATATCGATTACATTTCCATAATTCGAAGCGGCATGAGCAGGAAGAGATCATCGCTTATCTTATCTGCTTCCTTTTCGAATACCGGGTATATCAGACACGCGCTTATCTGGGTGTTCATATTTAATCTAATTTTTGGCGTCCGGGCAATGTCTATAATTTCATTAAAATACTGGGCATTAAATCCGATCTGGTGTTCCGATCCCCGGTATTCTATGGCTATTTGTTCTTTCGCTTCGCCCCCTATTTCCTTATTAACGACAACCACTTCCAGCATATTCTCTGAAAAAATAAACTTAACAAGATGCGTTTTCTGGTTGGAAAGAACCATGGCGCGCCGTACCGCGTTAAGGAGCGATTCGCGGTCGATTATCGCCTCCCGGGGATTGTTTGCCGGAATGACCTTACTGTAATCGGGATAGGGCCCATCGATAAGTTTTGTGCAGAGCAAAAAAGATGCTGCATTAAAAAGGATATATTTCTCGGTTACGGTCACCTTTATGTTTTCGACATTTTTTTCGCTGATAATGCGCACGAGGTGATTCAGACTTTTAGGAGAAACAATACTGCTTATTTTTTCGGTTACGGAAAAAGTTCCATTGATGAAACAGCTTCCAAGGCGATGACCGTCCGTTGCAACCATGCCGCTCTTCGAAGGATAATTTTCCCATAGAATTCCTGCAAGGCACGCCCTCGATTCATCCTTTGCCGCAGCAAATGAACTCTTCGGGATCATGCTTTTCAAAAGTGTGGAGCTTATTTCAAATTCCATGCCCTCGCCGATTTCAGGAAATCCGGGAAAGTCCCCGGTATCGGCGCCGGAAATTTTACAGGTGAATCCTTTTTCAGCCTGGAAATTAATGACATTCCCTTCAACGAAAATCGTTACCATTCCTTCAGGAAGCTCGCGGACTATTTCAAAGACCTTGCGGGCATTAGCCGTAATATCGAACCCCTCATTATCCCCGGTGACCTTGGTAATAATCTGTATCGATTGATCGAGATCGGTTGCGGCAATTTCGAGCTGGTCATTCTGATAGGAAATTTTAAAATTAGATAAGATCTGAAGGGAACTTTTGAGGGGAATGATAGGAAAAACCTTCTGGAGTACATCAAAGAGCGCCTGCTTGGTTATTGAAAAGGCCATAAGTGCTGCTCCAATCGTTTTATCTATTGGACTTAGTAAGATGTGGGGAAAATATAGTTATCGCACGGATAAGAATGTTTGAACAGGTACAGCGATCGCATTCCCCGAAGCTTTGCCCGGGAAGTTTCAATCGAAAATAATAAATATTTATTGAAAGAGTTTAAAAAAAATAGTACAATTATCCACACGGCTGGTTTTAAAAAATAATCTTTTAAAAAAACATAAAGGATAGTAGAGATGTGGATAACTTGAATAACTATTTTATTTATAATAAATTCAATGTATTAAAAAAATCATGTGATGTTTATCTTGAGTTGAAAAGATATTGAAAAGGTCATTTTTTTAGGGAATTGATGATGTATTCAATGTCCTGCACGAGTAATTCATCATTTTTCTTGAGAGTTTCAACATTCTTTATTGCATGAATGACTGTGCTGTGATCTCTCCCGCCAAAATGGAGCCCGATAGTCTTGAGTGAATACTTTGTTATTGCCTTTGAAACGTACATACCAATCTGCCGGCAGAGTGCTACCTCTTTTCTGCGGTCTTTTTCTCGTATTTTGTTAACGGGAATTTTGTAAAAAGCTCCTACGGTTTCTATTATTTCATCGAGGGAAACATTCACTTTGTGTGTTTTATCGGTTTCTTTTAAGACGGTGCGAACAAAATCTATCGTTATATCCGATCTGGTTATGGAAGCATATGCCAGGAGTTTTATGATGACGCCCTCGAGCTCCCGGACATTTGAGGATACCTGTTCAGCAATAAAATAAAGTATATTCTCATCGATATTGAGATTATCTTCCTCTGCTTTTTTCTTCAAAATTGCTACGCGGGTTTCGAAATTCGGCGGCTGAATATCGACGCAAAGGCCCCACTGGAAGCGCGAAATCAGGCGATCCTGAAGACCGGCAATTTCGTGGGGAGGAATATCCGAGGTGAGAACTATCTGCTTTCCGTTTTTGTGAAGATCATTGAAGATGTGAAAAAATTCCTCCTGTGAACTTTCCTTGCCGGAAAGAAACTGGATGTCATCGATAAGCAAAATATCGGCGTTTTTGAAGTACAGGGAAAAACTTTTAATTTTATTGTTTTTTATGGCTTCTATAAAAGAAAGATAAAATTCTTCAGAAGTACTGTAGATAATAGAGCAATGAGGATTGTTTGAAAGAGCATGGTTGCCGATTGCCTGCAAAAGATGTGTCTTTCCAAGACCGACCGAACCGTAAATTAAAAGCGGGTTGAATTTGGTCTTGCCGGGAGCCGCAGCTACGGCAGAGGCGGCTGATTGGGCGAATTGATTATTGGATCCTACGACAAAACTGTCCATGGTGAAGCGACGGTTGAGCCGGAGCGACGGAAGAGAAAATTCGGAAGTAGAAGTGGATTTTTCGGCGGTAACCGCATCGAGCGGATTAAAAGAGATACGGATGTCCCGGATATCGGGAGAGAAGGTCTGCGCAGAGAGCAGAAGACTTTTCTTATAATGTTTTTCGAGGTGTTCTGCGATATATTTGTTCGGCGAAGAGAGAGAAATAACCGGGTCGCCGCTATTTTCTATGACGGTGAGAGGACGAAAAAGAGTTTCAAACCTATGGGCATCAATCGACCGGGAGAGATGCGAGAGTACATTTTGCCATAGGATGGAGTGTTTCATAATCGATTGTAGCGATAAAAATAGTATCTGACCGAAAACCATGCAGGGAGGAAGGGGAATATCTGCGGGCGATTGGAAACAAGAGTAGCCCGGGGCAGGGAGCGGTGGGTATTTTATAGTGCCGGAAGTGGGGGGATTTGAGGAAACCGCACTTGCCGGATCTTCCGTGGGAAGGTGGAAATTAATAAGTTTCAGATAATTCAGATAAAAGCAACGGATAAAAAGAAAACGATTTTGAAAGGAGTGCGATACCATGAAAAGGACGTTTCAGCCGTCAAAGAGAAAAAGAGTCAATGTTCACGGTTTCAGGAGAAGAATGTCCACAAAGGGCGGAAGGAAGGTTCTTTCTGCACGGAGAAGAAAGGGTCGCGTAAAGCTGACCGTATCGGATGAATAGACCTGGCGAGCTCATGGCAGGCTGATGCGTGGAGCTTCAATGATAGGGATCCGGCGGTGATGGCAAATAATGGCCCCTGTTCAAAAGGATCTGCGAATTACCGTTTTGGAAAAAACCGGAAAATTAAGAAGAACCTCGAAATCAGAGAGGTTCTGAGAAGCGGACGGCGATTTGCCGGGCGGTATTTCAGCATTTGCTATAAAAAAAATGATCTATCCTGGAGCCGGTATGCGCTTATCACTCCAAAGATCATAGGTAGCGCCGTGGCACGCAACAGAGCTCGCAGGGTCATGCGCGAACTTTTAAGGAGAGAGCCCTGCCGGGAATTGCACCTGGACGTTCTTTTCAGGCTCAACAGCCTTACCGGCATGGCCGGCACCGATGCGCTCAAGGGGGCTCTCTCGCAATGGTACGATTCCTTAAAAAAATAGCGGCAAAATTCCTCATCGTTGCCATTCAGGCCTTAAAGAATCTGTTTCAAATACCACATGGGTGCTGCAGGTTTTATCCATCCTGTTCAGATTATGCCGCCGAGGCGATAGAGACTATGTCTATCGGCAAAGCGGTCCCGCACATCGTAAAAAGAGTCCTTAAATGCCACCCCTTTACTCGGGGCGGATTTGATCCGGTTCAAGAAACCGTTATCGGGAGGGTTGACCAGCGTGAATAGAAATACCTTGATTGCCATTGTGCTTATTTTCGCAACGGTGGCCTTTTTTTCGGGCAACACATGGCAAAAATTCTACTATACGAATATTCTTCACGAGCCGATGCCCGCAACCTACGTTGCCAAGGCACCGCAGGCGCCATCGCCGCGGACAGGCGAGCAAACAACGCAACCGCAGAATGCCGCTCTGGAGGAAAAAGCCGCAGGATCGCCGGCAGTGGCGGCTCCCGTTTCTATTAAAATCGATACGATCTGGGTTGAAACCGATAAGATTATCGCCGGTATCAGTGAACAGGGAGCAAGGATAGTCTCTTTACAAATAAAAGACTATAACACGAGCCACCTTTCAAAGGCGAAAGTTGCCGGCGGCTACGTTGACCTGATCCAAAAGAATTCCGCGGGCGGGGCCGGACTTACCATTAATAATTCATGCTACGACGATGCGATGTTTTCTCCTGAAATTTCCGTTCCCGGCAATAAAATAGAGGTACCCGGAGGAACCCGGGTAACGCTGTCGCTCGTTACCCATGATCCGGTTTCCGGCGTTGATGTTAAAAAGCGCTTTTCCTTTGAAGGCGACGATTACAAGATTGGTTTTGGCGTTACCTCAAACCAGCTCAACAACAGCAAGGTCACGGTATCCTGGCCGGCCGGGATTGCCGAGAGTGAAATGCTCGGAAGCGGGCGTTCTTCCCAATCTGAGGAACGGGTCGCCCACTATTGCGACGGTACCGATGTCGAGCATGTAAAATCCAATAAGGATGCCAAGGAAGACCATAGCGGCTTCTACAAATGGGTCGGCGTGTCATCAAAATATTTCTTTGAAGCAATTGTTGCCGATACCCTTCGGGATGCGGATATAGCGATAATATCCATGGAAGATACCAATCATTTAGTAATAAATGGAAAAAAGAGTAATGCAAAGCTGGTCAATTATGCAATAAGCTACCAAATGACCGCGCAGGGTAATGAGGCGAATTTCTGGTTTTACGGTGGTCCATCGAGATATCTCGATCTCAAAAAATACGGACTGCAATTCCAGAAGATCATGTTTCCGGTGCTCGGATGGACAAAGATGTTTTTCTGGGCCGATAAATGGTTTCCGCCCATTGCCGAGTTCATACTATGGGTACTGCTGATCCTGTTCAAGGTGACGAGGGACTATGGTGTATCGATCCTTCTTCTTACTCTTCTATCGAGGATTGTCACCTATCCGCTGACGCAGAGCAGCATGAAATCAATGAACAGGATGAAGGATCTGCAACCAAAAATCAATGCAATCCGGGAGAAATACAAGAGCAATCCGCAGAAGCTCAATGAGGCCACCATGGCGCTCTATAAGGCGGAAGGGGTGAATCCGCTCAATCCCGGTTGTCTGCCCATGTTTCTCCAGATGCCGATTTTTCTTGCGCTTTTTGTCGTATTGCGGAAGGCAATCGAGCTTCGGGGAGCAGGAACGGTCCTTATTCCCTGGGTGCACGATCTCTCGCAGCCTGAATCGGTTTTTTACTTTGGAAATCTCATTCCCGGCGGCATCCCCATGTATGGATCGAATTTTGCCATCATCCCGCTTATCATGGCTATCCTCACCTATTTCCAGAATAAAATGACGATCAAGGATCCAAACCAGAAGATGATGATCTACTTCATGCCGATCTTCATGCTGGTGTTGTTCAATAATTTTGCAGCCGGACTGGTTCTCTACTGGACCCTGTCGAGCGGACTCGGGCTGGTACAGCAATACTTCATGAATAAGTCGTCCCCGCAACCGGTTATGGCCCAGACAAAGGCCAGCGGTGCAACGCTACCCCGATTGGAACGTCCCTCCAACCGCCGGAAGTAATCTATGCCGGCGGAGCAGAAAGAAACAATTGTTGCCGTTGCTACACCATCGGGAAGGGGAGCGCTCGCTGTTCTTCGAATTTCGGGCCCCGAAGCCTTTGAAATAGCCGCAAAATGCATCAGGGAAAAAGCCCTGTTCGGGAAGGCCCCAGCCCGCTATATCGGGCTTTACACCGCCGAATTTCCGGCAAAAAATAAAATAATTGACCAGGTTACCATTATTAAATACTGTAATCCGGGTTCCTATACCGGAGAAAATATGGTCGAGATTATCTGCCATGGGGGAGAGCTCATCGTCCGGGAGCTGATCAATGCCTTTAAATCGGCAGGAGCGAGGGGAGCCCAGCGGGGAGAGTTTACCAGGCGTGCTCTGGAAAATGGGAAAATTGATATATTGAAAGCGGAAGCAATTCAGGCGCTGATAGAATCTGAAAGCGAGGCCGAGCTTGAAAGCTCAAGGAAGCTCTATTTCAGGGAGTCGCTGCCTGATTTCGATAAATGGCGGGAAGAGATTATCGGTCTGCTGGAAGATGTGGAAGCTCGGATTGAATTTGAAGATGAAGGAACTTTGGTTGAAGGGAAGGGGAGTACGCTTGAACGGATTATCGAGACTCTAAATCGAGACCTTGAGAAAAGAAGAAGGATAAAAGGACGGGATGGGGTAATGAGGGTTGTTATCGGTGGGCCGGCAAATGCCGGAAAATCGACCCTCTTTAACCGGCTTCTTGGATATAACCGGGCAATAGTGCATAGTTCTCCCGGTACAACGAGAGATTTGGTAGGGGAGAGCGTAACGATAGGGGAGCATGAAGTTCAGCTTATAGATTGTGCAGGTATCCGGGAAACTGTGGATGAAATTGAAAAGGATGGTATTGAACGGTCGAAAAAGGCCATCCTTGGCGCTTCGATTTTAGTCTGGGTTACCGCGGCGGATGAAAAGATAACGGATGAAGAGTGTACCCTCCTGGCGCGGGGATTAAAGCAGATTCTCTGTATAATCAATAAGATAGATATTGCTGAAGGATATGAAAAGAGGAAGTTTCTGGATAAGGCTGGGATTCAGAATATAAGCATTAGCCTGAGGAACGATCCAGTCGAAAAAATTGAGATAGTTTTAAAAAATATGGTGGAAGGTGTGTACGGACAAATAGAAGTGCCTGATTATCTGTTTAACAGCCGTCACGAAGAGATCGCGATGCGTCTGGTTGAAGAACTGGAAGGAGCAAAGGATACCTGGAATCGACCGGAAATCGGCGCCTTGCATTTAAGGGGGGCCGTAGCTTGCTTCGAAGAGTTTTTCGGGAGGTCGGATACCGATGCTATTATGAATGGAATCTTCGAGAAGTTTTGCATAGGAAAATAGGGTAGGGATAAAGATGTTTCACGTGGAACAAGTTCTGGAATCCCGGAGGTCTGAATTTCCCAACAGCCCATCTCCTTTGGAAGTTCTTGAACAGGCACAGCGAGCGCATTCCCCGGAGCTCTGCTCCGGGGTTAGCGAGCGCATTACAAATATTTCCTCTCCTATAGAAGATTCCCCGAAGCTCTGCTTCGCGGAGCTTCAATGTAAGTTTACCTCTCGGATAGGAATAGTCCAGCCATTTTGCGCCGCGGAGAGGTCAAACGCGGGCAGGATCGACTAACGCCCTGCGAAGCTTCCGGACTTGCCGAATCCCAAAGTTTATTGTCGCAAAGCCACTATACAGCCATTCGCTACGCTTGGTCTTATGTAGAGATCCTTTATATTCGCCAGATTGACCTCTCTTTTTCGGCTTCTCTCTCGCAGGAGAGGGGAAAGGCTCTATATGGATCTATTGGACATGCTTAAAACCCCCTTATCTTGAAGTCAGGCAGGGGAAGTGGCCGCTTAGGATCGCGTCATGCGAAAGGAGGTGCCGTGACCCGGCCGGTCATTTACACCTCGGCTTTTAAAATACCCAATCATATTATTCCGTCTTTAAGGATTAATTTATAGGAGAAAGACCCAAATACATCGTTTTAAATAAACATGCTGCTGTAAGGGCATAATTACCAAGATGTCCACAAGATATAAACCACACATGAATTTAAAATGCCTGCGCAAGGATTGAAAATAAATAAAGTGAATTTAAAAAACTTCCATTAAAGAAACTAGAGTAAAATAAAGGTAACATAATAATAAAATTTAAACATATTCGGCTTTTGCAAAAGGCCTCCTCAAACAGGAACAGCCGCAATAAAAGGGCCCGCGATGGGGGAATTGCGAGCATCTATGTTTCACGTGGAACATTAAAGCTTTCAAAATCATCCAAAATCAATTCGCAAACCTTTGTTAAAAATGGGAGTTGGAAAAAAAGAGATAATGAATAAGTTGTCCACAAGTTGTAATCACGCGAATTGGGGGATACCTTTGCCAGACTCTATAAATCTTCTCGTTCCGAAGCGGGATTCGCCCGCTGCTTGATCTATCGTGCTGGAAACAAATCATGAGAGAGGCATACTGATAGCAAAAGGCCTGAACCCTTATTCGTAGGAGAGGGCGACATGCCGAAGCGCTTCCAGTTGGTAGATAGGCAAAAATACCAAAATTCGATTCCAGGCATTCATTCTAAAATCTTCCTGTGTTTTCAACCTATTCAGAATTTTTCATTCCTTCATTACAAGCATAACCAAAAGCCCATCGCAAAAGGTATTTTTAAACTCGCATTTAAAAAATAACGGCAAAGGTTCCACATGGAACAATCATAATCCCATCCGGATCGTGGCGCCCGAAAACTCATGGAATTTGATCTCATAATCATCGGTGCAGGTCATGCTGGGATAGAAGCAGCCAATATTGCCGCTAAAAAAAACCTTTCGGTTCTCCTCATTACCAATAATCTCGACCTGATCGGGCAGATGTCCTGCAACCCTGCAATAGGAGGCATTGCAAAGGGCAATATCGTCCGCGAAATCGATGCACTCGGCGGACTTATGGGCCGCCTCATCGACCGCACGGGAATTCATTTCCGCATGCTCAACAGGAGTAAGGGGGCGGCCGTATGGGGACCTCGCGCCCAGGCCGATAAGGTCGCGTACCGGGTGCTGGCAAAGGCGGAGCTCGAAAAGCATAAATCACTCTTCATGCTTCAGGGAATGGTCAAAAGAATCCTGGTAAAAGGAGAGGTGGTTTCCGGCGTTGAAATGGATTCCGGAGCAATAATTTCCTGCTCAGCGATTGTCCTGGCTGCAGGGACCTTCCTGAACGGCCTCATTCATATCGGGCTGCAATCGCATCCTGCAGGGCGGAATGGGGAGCCTCCGGCGACAGGGCTTACCGAATCGATTGCCGGCCTGGGAATCAGGACCGGGAGGCTTAAAACCGGCACCTCTCCTCGCATAGATGGGAGAACGGTCACCTATGAGCTGCTTGAGCCCCAGCCCGGAGACGACAAACCATCGCCTTTTTCCTATGCTACAAGCGAACCTTTGCAAAATAGCGCCGTCTGCTGGATTACTAAGACCAATAGCCTGACTCATTCAATAATCAAAGATAATCTTGACCGATCTCCCCTCTATACCGGGAAGATTAAAAGTACCGGGCCACGGTACTGCCCATCCATCGAAGACAAAGTAGTCCGATTTGGAGAGAGGGATGGTCATGTTTTATTTTTAGAACCTGAAAGCTGCAGCAACAGCGAGCTTTATCTCAATGGGTTATCAACATCCCTGCCTTTCGATGTTCAGCGGCAGCTCATCCAGAGCATCCGGGGGCTCGAACAGGCGCGGATTCTTCGACCCGGTTACGGAATAGAGTATGATTATTTTCCGCCGGTGCAACTGCGTAACACTCTGGAATCGCGAACGATACGGCGATTGTTTTTCGCCGGGCAGATAAACGGCACATCAGGATACGAAGAAGCGGCATGCCAGGGGTTGGTGGCTGGAATTAATGCGTTTCAAAGCCTGCGGAGCGAAGCGGCATTCACACTGGGCCGTGACTCATCGTATATAGGGGTGCTGATAGACGACCTGGTAACCCGGGGCACGGATGAGCCATACCGGATGTTTACATCCCGGGCCGAATACCGGCTGAGGCTCCGACAGGACAACTGCGATGAACGGCTCATGCCGCTTGCCTACAAACTCGGGCTTATCGGGCAGGAGCTGTACGATCGCCGCCGGCAGGGGTGGGATTCCAAGGCGCGGGCGATGGAGGAACTTCGTTCGGTCCGGATCGCACCGGAAAAGTGGCGGACAATCCTTGACGGGGAACTGTTGCAGCCCGTAAGGGCGGCCGAGCTTCTCAAGAGGCCGGAAGTAACGCTTGAAAAGCTCATGCAGTGCGGTGAGTTCAAGGAACTCCCGGAATCCGCAGAGGTGCGGTTCTCCCTTGAATGCGACGTGAAATACAGCGGCTTTCTATTGCGCGAAGATGCGGTTGTGAAGCGCAGCACGCTGCTGGAAAAGGCAATTATACCGGAGTCCTTCGACTACCGGATGGTACAGGGGCTCTTGACTGAATCTTTACAAAAATTAATTTCCGTGCGTCCATCGTCACTCGGGCAGGCGTCGCGGATTTCCGGCGTTACACCGGCGGATATTTCACTGCTGGCGTTATATCTATTGAAAAATAAATCGCAGGCATCCGATGGTTCGCGTGATACGGCTACCACAATAGAAGAATGGGAAACGACATGAACAATATCCTTACGCCATACCTGGTCAGGGCAAAAGAGTGCTACGAATTAAAAGAACTTGAAAGGCTCGGGCTTACACCCGATCTCGATCAGCGGGAGCTCATCCTGACCTACATCTGCCTCCTGCTGAAATGGAACCAGGCTGCCGGACTCATTTCCAAAGGGGATGAGGAGATCCTGTTTCTCCGTCATTTCTGCGACTCCCTGCAGCCGCTGCTGCTTTTCGGGTTCAAGAAAAACGCAACGCTCCTCGATATCGGCGCCGGCGGCGGGTTCCCCTCGATCCCCATCCGTATCTTTCGGCCCGACCTGAAAATGGTCCTCGCAGAGACTATCGGGAAAAAAGCAGCTTTTCTCAATGAGGTAAAGAAGGAACTTCACTTCGATAACATCACGATATTCAATGGCCGGGTCGAGAAGATGGAGCGTCCTGAAGCCGGGTTCGACTATGTCGTCAGCCGGGGGGTCGGTACCCTGGAGGCTTTTTCCGAGATTGGGAAAAAATTCCTTGCCGATGATGGCCACCTCTACACCTTTAAATCGAAAAACTTTTCCGCTGAGCTTGAATCCATTACGGTTAATAAGGAAAAGGCCGGAATCAAAATCAGTGAAATAGCGGAATATGACCTGGGAAACCAGATTCTCGGCCTCAATCTCGTTTCGCTGGAGTTCTGGCGGTAGCTCACCAAGTACGCCACCTGATATCACTTATCATGCTGATCCGCAACAAGTTACAAACAGTTCACTTCTTGTGGATAACCTGTGATTTAAAGATGAGGACTTAAGTGGGCAAAGTAATTGCGGTCTGCAATCAGAAAGGTGGCGTCGGAAAAACCACAACGGCAATTAACCTTGCCGCCTGCCTGGCTGCCGCCGAAAAAAAAACGCTCATTATCGACATGGACCCGCAGGCCAATACGACCATCGGCCTGGGTATCGATAAGGACGAACCTGAATCGACCATCTACGATGTCCTGACGCATCACCTCAAGGGTGACAGCGCGGTAACCCTGAACGATATAATCTTTTCGTGCGACTCAATCCGCTTTCTCGATATTGCCCCTGCCGCACCGGATCTCGCCGGAGCCGAGATCGAGCTCGTCAATGTCATTGCGCGCGAGCGCCAGTTGGACCAGGCTCTTGAAGCCGTACGGGGGAACTACGAGTATCTCATCATCGATGCACCGCCCTCCCTCGGGCTTCTTACCATCAATACCCTCACCGCTGCAGATTCGGTCCTCATCCCTATCCAATGCGAATACTATGCGCTCGAAGGCCTGGCCGAGCTCCTCAATACCATCCGGCTTGTCCAGAAGAGTCTCAATAAGCGCCTGGTCATCGAAGGTGCGCTATTGACAATGTATGACAGCCGTCTCAATCTGTCCCGCCAGGTAGCCGAGGATGTCCGATCGTACTTCCGGGGAAAGGTTTTCAAGGCGGTTATTGCTCGAAATGTCAAGTTGAGCGAGGCGCCCTCATTTGGAAAGCCGATCATTCTGTACGATATCATGTCGTCCGGCGCGGAAAATTACTTAAATTTAGCCAAGGAAGTGATGGAGAATGGATAAAAAGGCTCAGCGACGGGTACTCGGCCGCGGTCTCGCCGCCCTGATACCCCTTGTCGAAGAGAACGAAGAGGCAACGGATACCGGCGACCGGCAGGAAATCCTGGAGATCGACTGCAACGCGATAAAGCCCAATCCCGGCCAGCCTCGCTCCGATTTCAACGAGGATGAGATTAAAAACCTCGCCGACAGCATTAACATCCAGGGGCTGCTCCAACCTATCCTGGTTCGCCGGAATGCCGGCGGAGACTACGAGATAGTTTCCGGGGAAAGGCGGTTCCGTGCGCTCAGGCGGCTCGGGCGGGACAAAATTCCCTGTATTGTAAAGCAATCGATTTCCGACCGCGAAATGATGGAAATGGCCCTGGTTGAAAACATCCAGCGGGAAGACCTTAACGAAATAGAAAAGGCAGTCGCCTACCGCCGCCTCATCGGCGAATACTCCTACACGCACGAAGAGCTTTCGGCTCAGATGGGAAAGAGCCGGACAGCGGTTACCAATACCCTGCGCCTGCTCACCCTGCCCGATGAAATACAGCAGATGGTGCGCAGGAACGAGCTTTCCATGGGTCATGCCCGTGCG
This sequence comes from uncultured Fibrobacterota bacterium, assembly GCA_963803935.1. Taxonomy (GTDB): domain Bacteria; phylum Fibrobacterota; class Chitinivibrionia; order Chitinivibrionales; family Chitinispirillaceae; genus BOG-1184. The sequence continues at coordinate 25,078 of CAWDOZ010000114.1, forward strand.
CTTCTTGCCATCGAGGGAGACGAGCAGCGAATCGAACTTGCCAGGCGGATAAGCGCCGAGGACCTCCCGGTTCGCGTCATTGAAAAGAAAGCGCAAATCGAAGCAGCGCCGAAAAAACAGCGCACTCCCAAACCTGCCCCGGGAGCCGACCTCGACCCGATAGTTGCCGAAGCGGTGGGCCGCCTTCAATACCGGCTTGGAACGGCGGTTGCCCTGAAAACCGGCCACGGGCAGCGCGGCACCATTGTCATCGAGTACTATTCCGATCACGATCTCACCAGATTATTCGATCTTCTCCTGCCGGCATCGCCGCCCGCCGTTACCGAAAATGGATAGGAAAGATCTCAGCTATACCATTCTCCTGATTCCCGGCCATAACAACGGGAAAACCATTTCACTCCATTGTTCGCGTACCGCGCTCATCGCGGCAGCAATTACCGGCGTATTGGTCCTGATCATGGCGGGTTTTGCGACACTGACCTCCTTCGATTCGGTCCGTAAGGCGCATGCCCTCGCCGAACTGAAAAGTGCCAATGAAGTGCTGGTAAAGGAAAACGGCCGTGTGCGCGAACTTGCCCTTAAATTGGGGAGACTTGACACGCTGGCCGCCTACCTCCAGGGCCTTGCCGAGATCAACCCATCGTCGCCGAAACCCCGGGCTGCCGATATCGTCCTCCCCGGAAGTGACGGCGTTGAAGCCGATAATACTGCCGCCATAGAAGATTCGATGCCCTCCACACCGCCGGTGCGCGGCTGGGTAACGCAGAAATTCTCCATTGACACCGTACGGCGCGGCGGTGCCCATCCCGGCATCGATATTGCCGCGGACGAGGGTACGCCGATTGTCGCAGCGGCTCCCGGCCGCGTCAGCGACGTAGCCATGGACCGGTTTTACGGGAACCTGGTGACCATCGATCACGGAAACGGCTACGTCACCCGGTATGGCCATTGCCTCAAAATATTTGTTGTAAAGGGCCAGCGGGTCACTCGCGGGCAGCGGATTGCGGAGGTCGGGAGTACCGGCTATTCATCGGCACCGCATCTTCACTACGAGGTAATAAAAGGCGGCAAGAATATCAATCCGCTCGGGTTCATTGTGGCCGGAAAAAACAACCCTTGAAAGGAGTCGATTATGGAGAAGAATAAGGATAAAGGACTAGGGACGATGATCGGCGAGGGCGCGGTTTTCGAAGGAACCATTTCCGTTCCCCACGGCATGCGGATCGACGGGACGTTCAGGGGAAAAATCGATACCAAGGAGATGCTCACCATCGGCACGACGGGCATTGTCGAGGCCGATATCAAGGCCAGGTCCCTGAGTCTCGGCGGGAAGCTGACCGGCAATATCATTGCCGAACAGCGGGTGGAGCTTGAAGCGAACGCTTCCCATATCGGCAATCTGCAGACAAGGGAGCTCATCATCAACCAGGGAGCCCTTTTCAACGGGCGCTGCTCCATGGGAGAGAGCCCCGCGAGCTGAGAGGCACATTTCCGGAATCTATTTTAGTAATCTAAGGACGGCAACGGACCCTACGGCAGGAAGCGAACCCCATGGCGCTGACACTTGCAAACCGGATCACCTTCGTACGCCTGTTCTGCATTCCTTTTTTTGTTCTGCTGCTCCTCTATTACGATTGGGGCGTACGCCACAGCGAGGCGAACAACCTCCTGCGCATAATCGCATCCATCCTCTTTATCGTTACCTTCCTCTCCGATGCTCTCGACGGATATGTTGCCCGGACGCGCAATGAGATAACGCACCTCGGCACCATCATCGATCCACTGGCCGACAAGGCGCTTCTGCTCTCCGCACTCATCCTTCTTTCCCGCGCCTCGCCCTATTCCTACCAGGTGCACTTGCCGATCTGGTTCGTATGGCTCGTCATTTCCCGCGACTGCATGCTGGTGACAGGCGCCATTCTCATCCATGTAACCGTGGGAGCGGTAACGGTCAGGCCCCGCATTTCAGGAAAGCTGACCACCTTTTTCCAGACGCTCCTCATTGTCTGGATCCTTACCAATTTACACGAGCGCCATTTTCACTGGCTGCTCGGTGCGGCGGCACTCCTGACGATTGTCTCCGGGACGCAGTACTTTATCGACGGGGTGCGGCAATTCGAGAAGGAAGCGGCGCGGGGGGATAAAAAGCATTAGGCATTGCAGTAAAATAAGTGCTTTTGGTGGGGGAACCGAGCTTAAATCAAATGCCCTTGGTGGGGGGAACCGCTTAGGCGGTTTCCCCTGGCCAAAGCCTCCGCGCCCGCAAAGCCGGGCTGCGGGGTCTTTGGCACACCCTTTCCTGCGGAAGGGGAAGGCGATGTTTGCCTGAAGGCAAACGCTCTCCCCCTCCCGCAACGCCCTCTTCTATTGATTGCAAGAAAAACATTCAGGAAAAGAATCGAAATTCAAGATAACCTGAGATGGTTGAAAATAAAGGAGGATGCACGATGAAAATGACTTCGGGCCAAAAACTAATGGACAATATCGATAAAGGCATTCGTGCGGGCATAAAAAAAGCCCTTCTGGAACATAAAAAAGCGGGCAGGTCAATCGTCGTGTGGGAGAACGGCAAGGTAAAGAAAATTCCTGCTCGCGAGATTAAGGTTAAAGATTAAGGCGTGGTACCTGGAAGTTCATAGTAATCCTGCCGGCACCCTTCGTATCCTAACGCCCGAAGCACACCGAACCCCAAGGTCGAATTCCTTCCTGCAATCTTCCGGATGGCTTCCTCCGCTCAATCCTCCAGTTCCTTGAACGATGCCGGCGCCGGCGCCGGTTCAAAGGCCGGGAGTTCCCGGCCGATTGCGGTTTTAAAAATCCATGCTGCATTGATAAGCAGCAGCGCTGCGGTCACAAAAAATACCTGCTTGATGCCGAAAAGAGCCGCGACCTGTCCGCCCATAACCGAGCCGCAGAAGACCCCGAGGTATTGCGCCGACACATTGAATCCGAAGACCCGTCCGGTCACCGAATCCGGTACGGTATGCTTGACGAGAGCGTTGAGCGGCGGCATTATTCCGGCCGTTGCGAGCCCCAGAAGAAAGCGGAGCCCGACAAGCTGCCACGGATTGCCGACCAGCGCCTGCGGAATGAACAGGAGCCCTGCGGTGAGCATGGCCGTGAACAGCACCCGCTGCGGTCCCACCCGGTCGGCCAGTTTCCCCAGTTGCGGGGCTGCGATGATGCTCGCCAGGCCGGCGGCCGCAAACGTCAGCCCGGCCATGAGCGCCACGTGCCGGCCATGCGGAGCGAGCTGAACTATGTAAACCGTGAGAATGGGCTCTATCGAAAAGAGCGCCACCGACACCATGAAGGAGGTCGCGAACAGGGCGAGGAGCAGACCTGAATTCGGGATCTGCTTCCATATTCCGGCCAGGCCCGGCACCGGCCTGTGGGAAGCGACAAACGTCTCCTTCACCCACAGCAAGGTGGCCATGAACGCGACCATCATCAGGAGACCGGTCACCCAGAAAACACTCCGCGGGCTGGTAGTCTCGACCAGCCACGCGCCCAGAAGCGGCCCGAGCAGCGAACCGGAAATCGATGATGTTGACAGAGTGCCTAAAGCCCAGCCCGCCTTGTTCCTGGGCACCTGGGTCGCGATCAGGGTGATGCAGGCCATGCTGTACCCGGTAATGACCCCCAGGATGAGCCGCAGCCCGATGAACTGGTAAACATTCCCGGCAAAGCCCATCGAGAAGAGGAAAACCGCCATCCCGAGACTTGCCCGCAGAAGCATCGGCTTCCGGCCGACCTTGTCGGCCATATGCCCCCACACGGGCGAGAAAATCGCGGAGATGATGAACGTTGCGCCGAATGCAATTCCCGATAACCGCTCGATGGAAGCCGTGTCGGTTACGCCGAGCATTTTGATGTAGAGCGGCAGCACCGGGGCGATCTGGCTGAACCCGATCGAGGTGACGAACATCCCGAACCAGCAGACGTATAAATTACGCTTCCAGATTTCCATGGAGATTATGATCTGAATTCTACGGGGAACATGGTAGTCAAAAATACACGCTTTCGCGAATAACTCAAAAGTTGAGGTTTGCTTGAAAAATAACGTGCTTCCAGGCGTTCGCGAGGGATATAGATCCTGATCTCTAAGAATGTTCATGGAAACAACGTATCACCTTCGAAACGCGGCAACTGCCACATAGCTTCCGGTCCCGTTCGTGAGATCTTAAAAAGAAAGTCATTGCCTGTATCCCGATGCGGAATTATGACCTTAAATTAAATGGTCAGGCTGAGTAAATAATCTTCTCTTTCCGGCCTCAAAATCCTTTCTGCGCATGCTCCGAACCTAAAATGCTTAGATTTCCTTTCCCTCCGGCAAAATTTCTTTTACTATTAACTTTTATTTTTCATTGTCTTACACGTTTTTTAATATTATATAGTTCTTTTAAGTATTTTTTTGTTGCTTTTAATTTAAAATGATGTTATATTTATCTAAGAGTACCGGAGCATACTGCGGAGGGCATCGGGGCCCCTTGGTTCCCTCTTGCCTTCGGGAGTGTATCCCCGCGGGCGAGGTACGGTAGATAAGAGGCGCGGCCCGACGTTAGTGAGTCATCGTGCCATGGTTGGTGGATCAGCTTAGTGTGGCAACAGGGGATGGCTGCGCAGCCTGCCCCCGGCAATTGCCTGTTCTTTGACATTTTCGGATTAAGGGCGAAGCACATTTTTTCGCAAGCCTTTGACCTCCTTCCACCCAGGGGCGACCCTTCCTCCTATCAGAGGAAGGATAGCGCTTCGCGCTGAAAGGCCTTTTCTTCTTTTGACCTTTCTTCCGCGAAGCGAGTCTTCCCTCTCACATCTGTCTTGTCCCCTCCCTTATAGGGGAGGGGAACGGGGAGAGGTCAGAGGGCCGGCCGCCTTGGGCCGGGGTGAGGTCAGGGGTGAGGCAAAAGCTCCTTGCGGGAGCTATGCCCGGAAATACCAACTTTATAAGGGCTTTTTACCATGCGGCAGCCATTTACTATCCTTTGTAAGTCTCTAAATATTCACCCAAGTGAAGTTGTCCCTGGATCTCCAAGTCTCTGTAATTATCTGAGTTATCGTTCAAATGTTTTCTCCGGCCCCGTTCATTTTTATTTCTTCTGTCAATCATTATCAAGCAGATTTCTTTACCGTTGGAATTTCGGCCCATCGAATTTACGAAAAGGCATGGGGAATTCTGTTTTATCGCATGTTTTTTCAAGGCCTTGGAGTTTTGACCCAACCTCTGCTCCCCGGTGGGCCAAAACCCCCGGAAAACGAGGAATTCAGAAAAATAAATGTCAAGGAGATCTATTGTTTGCAGGTGCGAAATACTGAGAGATGTTACTGCTCAGGTGGGGAACCCGCGTAGCGAGGTTCCCCCACCTGAGGCCGTTATATTTCCGGGCTATTTCCTCGTATAAATCCCAATCAGCTCTCCCTGAGCAACTATATGTCCCTGCATCGCCATCTCGACCTCATGCTTCGTTTTCCCAGGCGGAAGGCCGAGCAGGGCATCCAGGGCATAGACCTTGAAAAAGTAGCGGTGGGTTCCTCCCGGCGGGCAGGGGCCGTTGTAACCGATTTCCGGGAAGTCGTTTTTCCCCTGCTTCCCGCCTATAGCTAGGGTATTGGTTTTTTTGACGCCTTCAGGCAACCCTTTACAGGTTGGCGGGAGGTCGTAGACGACCCAGTGAACCCAGGTGGTGCGGGGTGCGTCCGGGTCGTCGCAGATGAGGGCCATGCTTTTGGCGGATGCCGGCGGATCGCTCCAGGAAAGTGGCGGAGAACGGTCGGCGCCGTCGCAGGTATAGGCTTCCGGGATCGGCTGCATCTGCTTGAAGGCGGTGCTGGTGACGGTTAAGGCGATCATGGCATTGGTCCCCCAATTCGGTTTAAGGGAATCCGTTTGGCTGTTGACAATGGTTATCAGGAACAAAAGAAGTGCGGGCAGTGGTTTCGGCATGATTGCTCCCTTGTCGGGGTCTCATCGAAAATATAGCATTGCCCGGGGTAAAAACTCAGGGTCAGGCATATACCGAATAGGTTAATTGCGGAAAAATCGGCGAACGCTCCTCAAGGGAAGCAAGGAAGCCCTCATCGAGACGATCGTTTTCGATCTCTTCATCGAGGCGCCGGAAATTTGCAATGTGCTCATTTATGCGCCGCTTTGCATAGGGCACCATGGTTCCGGTTTTCATGATAAAGGTCCAGTCGCTCGACTCGGCGAGAAGGAGCTCGCGGGCGAGCTGGTCGAGGGCTCGCCGCAGGAGACCGCGGGCATCGGGGTATCGTCGTGCGGCCATGGTCATCCTCTCTTCCATCCGGGAGAGGTGCCGGTGGACCCAGTCATTGCTTTTGTCTATCCACATCCCGGAAAACCCGCCCTCTCCCCAGCTGGAAAAGAGGGGTGCCCCGCGCTGGCTGTCCGGGTAGAGGGCGAGATACTCCGAAGGAGTAATTGGAACGAGCGAGTCCTGCTCGAAGGCGAGCTTGCGAAAGAGGAAATTCAGCCACTCCGGCCCTTCGTACCACCAGTGGCCGAAGAGTTCGGCATCGTAGGGTGAAACGATGATCGGCGGCCGGTCGATCATGCCGTTTAGTGACCGCACGCGTTTGAGGCGGTTACCGATGAAATTGTCCGCATGCACATCCGCGCGGCGAAGAGCCGCTCCTCGCCGGTAGGGGTTTTTGTCCGGACTTTTCCGGTCGGTCACGCGGTAATATTTGATTCCCGTCTGTACCCGCGCCCCTATCGGATCGATATAAGGAAGTATGTATTCCAGTTCGCGCTCGAACCCTATGTCCCGGTAAAATTCAAGGTATTCCGGATCGCCGGGATAACCCTCATCGGCGCTCCAGACCGCCTTTGATGACTCCGGATCGCGGGCAAATGCAGCGACCGGAGCCTCAGCGCAGAGAAGGGGAGCGTAGATGCCCCGCAGGGGCGCCGGGTCGGCGTAGAGCAGCGCGTGCGAATCGACGAAAAAGTATTTGAGCCCGTGTCGGGCAAGAATCGCTTCGAGGCCGGGGTAGTACCCGCATTCGGGGAGCCAGATGCCCCGGGGCACCCTGCCGAAGAGCCGTGAATAGTCGCCCGCTGCAATACCGATCTGGGCTTCCACCGCCCTTTCATTATGCTGCATGTTCGGCAGGAAGGCATGCGTTGCACTCGAGGTGATTATCTCGATAGCGCCAAGCTCCTGAAAATGTCCGAATGCAGCGATCAGGTCGCCCTGAAACACTTCGGTATAGAGCCAATGAAGGAAGAGAAACCGGTCGCGATACATCCGTGCCGTTGCGGCAAAGTCGTGCTCCTGGGGGCGGGCCCGGCCAACTTCCTTTCCGGCAAGTTCAATGAGTTTTTCAAGGTGCCGCCGGTACCGCTGCTGCAGAAGCGGATCCGAAAACATGGCACAGAGGGTCGGGGAGAGTGAAATAGTAAGCCGGTAAGGAACCCCGTCATCGTGCAGCGTTCTTAAATGGGAAAGAAGAGGAAGATAGGTTTCGGTGAGCGCCTCGAAGAACCAGTTTTCTTCAAGCATATAGGGGTGCTCGGGGTGGCGGACAAAGGGCAGATGTGCATGGAGGACAAGACAGAGATACCCTTCAGGAGCTACCCCGGGTGACGGGTAATGCAATGCTGTCATATCTGAGAACGGTGGACGCCTGTCGCAGGTTTCGCGAATGCAGTATGAGGAATGCCGAGCATGCTGCTGCCGGCAAGCAGGGGCAGGTCCTTCGGAAGACGTCCGGGCTCAGTAACCCGCGACGGTCCTGCGGACAAGAAACCGCCGATGGCACCGCACAGTAGTCCCGGAAGGGGCTGCGGGGGTGTCGCCGAATCGGTTCCCGGTTTAATAACCGATTCCACTGGAGCCGGGGGCTCATGAATCGTCGCCTCCGGAGTCCGGATTTCGCTCGAGGAGCAAAGGGGTATAAACCCGCCGGATAATGTCGCAAACCCATATTCGATGCGGTAGCGGCGCCCCAGCTGCGGTACCGGGACATACCGGGAATCTTCCCCCTCCTGAATGAGAATATCCAGGACTTCCTGGGGGCATGGGGAGGTAGAATCCATCATGAAGAGTCTGAGAACGGGCTGGAATCCGCTGCCTTCCCTGTCGGCTGCCTTTACTGCCGCGCGGATGGCATCCGGCGAACACTCCCAGAAGACAAAAAGCTCTCCGGGATTCCGTATCAAAACGCGAAGATAGGTGTCGTCGTAAGCTGCTTGAAGGCCGCGATTCGGAAGAGCCCGGGAGGAAAGATCAGATCTTTTTTGCAAATTCAAGGTAGCCATGGATTATCCGGAATATAGCTTAAATGGGTTGGCTATCGTTCACCGGACCGTCCGGCGTCCCCCCGAAGCTTAATAATGGACCCCGGTATTTTGCGACCACTGCCTACCGCCATCGAGACCGATTGAAAATTGCAGAAAATTTTCCTGGTATCCGCTGAAATGGGAGTCGGTTCGCCGTCCGAACTCTGCATCGAGATCGAGGAGACCCCCGCCGCTCAAAAGGGGAATGCCGAGGCCGAGAGTAAATGCTGATTCGGAGGAAGTGCCGTCCGGCAACTGAGTGTACCGAATACCCGCACGGTACTGCATGATCTGCCAATACTGGGGCATCAGCATGGTCGGGGCCGGGATGAACTGCGCTCCTGCAGCAACCGAAACCGTATTGTGAATCGTGTAGCTGCTCGTCGAATTGATGTTGATCGGTAAAACATATGAATACGGACTCCAGAAGGTCATGTCCGCAGAGCATGCAAGAAGCCATTTGGAAGAAGGCATGTACGAAGCTCCCACCGAGAACGATGAGGGCAACCTGAGCGCAAATCCCTCCGAGGAGTCATTCTGGAAAATACTCAGCTGCGAATCGACAATTCCCGTCTGGGAAAATTTCGCGGTACCATTGGGCCCGTTGAACACCAGCTCGCCATCCAACCCGAAGGTGAATTTGTGGATGGGGATGAGGATTCCAGCCCTCAAGGCGTTGGCACCCGTAGAATACCGGCTGGTATCGACAAGCGGGAAGCCGCCCGTTGGATCGTTGGTCGAAAATCGATTGAGGGTGTAGCTTGAATCAACGAGCCTCTCGTAGCTGAGCCCTACGAACATGAGGCGGCTGATGGCATGTCCCCAGCCGAGCTGCCAGGCCTTGATTCCCCCGACACTGGCGAGGCGACTGGTATCCGCCAGCCCGCTGACGGTGCTCTGATCAAAATCGGTTGAGCTGCGCTCATCAAAGGAGAAACCGAAGGTCCCGAGCGTTGAAACCGGGACCGCAAAGGAGATCAGCCGCGGCAGTGCTGAGTAAAGGAAGTCGTTAGCCCCGTTATCGTTGATATTTACTAAATTGAGCGAAGCGACCCCGGAAAAAACGGCTCGGGTGGTTGCACCGATATTCGCTATGTTGTCGCTCATACCGAAATAATCATTTACGACGCCGGTCCCGGCTCCCTCCATACCAAGCGAGGTCCCGGTTGAATGAGCCAGGGGCAATCCGCCCGGATATTCCAGCGAGAGTATCGATTGGGCGCTGACGGAACCGAAGAGGCAAAGCGCAACGATCGCGGTCCCGGCTATTTTATTATTCATAGTATTTCCATCAATGCGAAGCCGCGGTCACGTTCAGGAGCGGGAGACTGGCATAACTTGACTTTCTCCAAATCTGGTTTACATCTTCACTGAGCCGGAGATAGAGGTAGAGCTTTTGCGGCCGGGGTCCCAGTCCTCTCTGGTTTTCAATGATATTGATGATTTGCAGCGACTGAGCCATATTTGCCTGCGCGGTATCGTTCCCATAGAGGGTCACGACTCCGGGCGGACTCACCGGTTTCGCAAACAGCGAATCAAGAAGTATTCCGTTATGCGTCAGCGTATCCCAGAGCAGGTAACGGAGGCTGATGGTATCGGTGGCGCCGGGCCTGTACAGGGAATCGAACGCAGAAATTATCTGTGGGGTGGTGAAACCCGTCCCGGATGGGAAAAGGGTAATCGAGTCCCAGAGCTTGCTCGCATCGTAGGCAAAAACAAGAGTCCTTTTCGAGGCGTAGGAGAGAGGCGGGGTTAGGGTGCCGGGATTCTGTTCGGCAGCAACGTAATAGGGGATGGAACCATAATTGATTACCGGGGTTGTATCGCTTCCCCGCTTGAATTTTACCGCAAGCTGCGGGTTTCCAAACATGCGGAGAATACCCGATGAGGGATTGGGGTTTGCGATGATAAAGCTGAACGTGTCTTTAAACGCGGGGGAAGTCGCCGTTGCTACGCTTGAAGTCGTGCATGCATTAAAGATCGCCTCCGCCAGCCCGCCCGATGAGCCGGGAAGCAGAACCACGGAATCGGGCGCATTCACGGTATCCTTCATGGCAATCTGCAGGGAGTCGAGCAAATAATCCCCGGCATTGTAGGAAGGAGCGAGAGCATGGGAAATAAAATCCGATCGCCATACCTGAAGACTGAACGCGGTCAATGCGGTATCGTTCCAGAAGCGAAGAACGATGGACCTCAGCGTATCGGTGAGCGGATTATACCTGCGGCTCCCGGCAGTGTCGGGAAGGCAGGGAAACCGTACAAACCCGGCAGAATACTCTCCGCTGTCGGATCCTATGACCATCTGGCTGCCCGAAACCTGGTGGATTCCGAACCCCGAATCGCCCGGCTGGGGAAGCGTAAACATACTGTCCAGCATGGAACTGTCCATGGCAAAACTGCGGAAGTGCTTATAAGTATTCTGAATGATGGAGCTGCCAAGATCGGTCGAATTATTGGTACTGCAGGAAATGAATAGAAAAATTATAATGAAAAGAGGGGAAAGCAATCGAAATGGGGTACCTTTATACATGCATCGCCTTTTGAACGCCGTTCATCGGATAACGTATCACAACTCCACTTTCGATTGCATTTGAAATAATCATCAAAAATACCTCAGCTGGGCAGAGAAGTCAATGTAAGACACTGGTTTTTTACATGCAGTATCTTAATCGGGGAACTCATCAAGTATTTTTTATTACAGTATTTTCGGCGCTTCCCTTCTTTATAGGGGGAATCGTCGATTATTCATTCATGGCTTTCCGGTTGCGGCGAACAACTGAATTACGTCGCGGTTATGGCTGATCTTTTATGAATACTACCGTTATTAAATGCTGCGTCGAGTCCTACAGTCTGGTACTCGAGGCAATTCGCCGATGCGCCCTGCCGTTTCTCGCCCCCATCGGCAGGAAAAGAGGCTGGAATCTCGTCGAACGGCAAAGTCTGCCGAATATCGTGCGGAAGCATCGATCGCGTGCCGTAGTCTGGGTGCATGCGGCATCGCTTGGTGAAGCCAAATTGCTGCAACAGTTTTTAACCATCCTCGAGGCGCGCAATCCCGACGATTGCTATGTGGTTACGGCTACCTCGCGAAGCGGTGTCGACTATTTGCGGCGGCTGAAGGATGCGTCGGTTGTTGCCGTGGGATTTCTGCCGATCGATACGCTTCCGCTCATGAGGTCGCTTCTTTATAATTTCTCGATTTCACGCGTCTGGCTCCTTGAAACCGAATTGTGGCCGTCCATGCTGCATGCATGCTTTTCCGCGGGTATTCCGGTGGGGATCGCCAATGCGCGGCTGGAGGAACGATCCTTTTCCAACTATCAACGGGTTTCCGGAATCGTTCGATCGTTTATGCGCCGCCTCGATGTAGTCCTCGTCCAGAACGAAACGTATGCAGGCCGTTTCCTTAAACTCGGCGTTCGGGCGGAAACGCTGCATATCGTCGGCAATATCAAAGGGTATATCCGGATAAACCGACCTCCTGCTAGGGAAAGGGCCGGCCTGAGACGGCAACTTCGTCTTCTTGAAAGGGATATCGTCATCACTGCAGGCTGTATACACAAGGGAGAGGGTACGGTGCTCCGCATCTGCCTTGAGGAGCTTAAAAAACATGGCCGGTCCTGCAAGTGTATCGTTGTTCCGCGCCATCTTGATGAATCCGAGGCGATTGCCAGGGAGCTGGGGCCTGCAGCAAGGCGGCTGCACGACATCGAATCCCGCGATGTCTTCGAGGTATGCGTCATCGAAAAGCTCGGCATTCTTGACAATATGTACCTGCTTGCGGATGCTGCCGTTGTCGGGGGTACCTTTGAGAATATCGGCGGCCATAATGTCTGGGAACCCGCGCGGTTCAGCATCCCGGTTTTCTTCGGGCCCTATTATTACTCCCAGCACTCCGGATGCGAAAAGCTGCTCGCTGCCGGCGTCGGATTCAAAGCAGCCGACGGCAGGGAGCTCGCTGCCCTTGCTGAGCGGTTTCTCTGGATCAACCCGGCGAAATTTTCGGCTGCTGCGGCGCTCTTTGCCGAGCAGATGAACCAGCAGCACATCCTTGAACCGCTCATACCATGACCAGCGAATTCGAATCGGGATCCTTGCCGAAATCCATCCGTTGTTTCGTTCTCTGGGGCGAGGATACCGTAAGCCGTGAACGTTCGCGCGAGGCTATCGTTGCCGAGATCTCAGGGCGGGAGGGACCCTGCATCCGTGAACGCAGCAATTCCACCCTTGAGCCGGTGGGAAGTTTCATTGCACGGATGGCGGCGCCGACGCTCTTTCAGGAAACCCGCATTTTCCAGCTGCCGCATGCGCAATCGCTCGGAAACGAGGAGCTCGATGATCTTGACGCCGCAATTGAAGCCGATATCCCCGGCATGTTTTGCATCATTGAAATCGATGGCGACCGGAAGGAGGCGGATCCGGTCATCAAGAAAATCTGTTCCGGTAAAAGGCTTAAATCTTCTCCCCCTGTCTGCATGGTCGTTGAATTCAGCAGGCCGCGCGATTATGAAATAGGCGGCTGGCTTGTTCAAAACGTACCCCGGTTTACCGGCAGGCGTATAGCAAAAAACGATGCGGATTATCTGGCCGACCGGGTGGGCTATAACCTGGATCTCCTGAACTCCGAGCTGCAGAAAATCGACCTGTCGCTTCCGCCGGGAAAGGCGATCGACCGAACGGCTATTGACTACTTTACTGGCGGCTATCGCGAGATGGCACCCTTTGAACTGGCTGCAGCGCTTGGTCGCCAGGACTTCAAGAACGCCCTTGTTATAATCGACAATCTTTTTTCGGTCAATGTTTACATGCCGACGGTCTCGGCCGCCCTTGCCAGGCATTTCTGGGCGCTTTTCAGGATAAAGAAATTTCTGGCTGCGAACCCCGAAACCGGCAGGATCTTTGCCGCCTCAAAGGGATCGAACAATATCCGGCAGACGGCGAGCGCTATGGCTATAGGTAAAGCGGCAGGGCTTCTGCATGAAGGCCAGGAAAAAAGAATTTACCCGGTGATCATCAAGTCGGGAGTGGTCGACCAGGCGAATCGTTTTTCCGAGCGGGAACTCGCGATAATTCTCTCCTGGCTTCTCGAGTTCGATCTCGGTATCAAGACCGGCGGTATCGAGCCCGAAAGAAATGCGCTTGAGATGCTCTGTTTCCGGATCGTCCGCGTGAGCTTTGCGGCTCAGGAGCGGGAGGCGCAATGAGGTACTTTTTCCGTGTCGAGTACGACGGAACCCGCTATGGCGGATGGCAGCTGCAGAACAATGCGCCGACCATTCAGGAGGCGCTTGAATCGGCCTTCCGCACAGCCCTGCGGGCGAACTGCCGCGTAGTGGGTGCAGGGCGTACGGATGCGGGCGTTCATGCCGGAGGCCAGGGGGCCCACCTTGACACCGATGCGGTTATCAGCACGGCTGCCGTCGAGGTATCGGTCAATGCACTGCTGCCATACGATATTGCGGTCTATCATTTGCAGCCGGTTGACGAACGCTTCCACGCCCGATACTCAGCGGTTTCAAGGAGATACCGGTATTTCATATGCCCCCGGAAACGCCCGCTACTCTTCAAGCGGGTATGGATGGTATTCTATCAGGTTGACTGGAACAAGGTGGAATCCTCGGCCCAGGCGCTCTGCGGTCATCATGATTTCAGCACATTCTGCGCCTCCGGGAGCGGTGCTCGGCATGCGCGGTGCAGCGTAATCCAGGCAACGGTTACCACCGAAAACGATCTCAAGATTTTCACCATCGAGGCGAATCGGTTCGTCTATACCATGGTGCGCTCCATCATGGGAACACTCATCGATATCGGGCGGGGGCGCATTACCGACTCGATGCATGACCTTCTCGCTGCAAAGGACCGCCGGCGCTCCGGGCAGACAGCGCCGGCCTGCGGCCTGGTGCTCGATAAGGTATTCTACGAGGGAGTCGATTGATGAAAGACGGTGCAACCAGATTCGGCATATATGCACTGCTCCTTGCCTGCGGAGCGGTTTTCGGTCTTATTGGCGGAGGGGAATTGATCCGTCATATTTACGGGGTCCGCACAGCAGCCGCCCTTGCTGAATCCCGGCAGAAAAACCTTGACGATACTGCAGCTGCAAAAAAGAAGCATGCCGACAGTTTTCCGGATGAGGTTCTTCCCGTTTCACGCGAAAATGCCATTGTCAGGGCCTGCCGGGCCGTGGCGCCGTGCGTCGTCGGCATCATTGTTACCCAGATTCAGGTGGTGCATGCTCCTTACTCTTCGGATGATTTCTTCGATTTCTTTTTCGGCCCCGGTCTGTTGCCCCGTTTTCGGCAGATGGAGAGCATCGGATCGGGTTTCGTCATCCGCAGCGACGGCATGATTCTGACAAATTATCATGTCGTGCAGAATGCCGCCAAACTTTATGTCAACTTTTCCGACGGCCGCAGGATCGAAGGAAAAGTCGTGGGGACCGACGAACATGCCGATATTGCCGTGATATCGGTAGCGAACGGAACCTTCCATACGGTCAGGTTCGGCAATTCCGATGATGCAATGGCCGGCGAATGGGCTATTGCCATCGGTAATCCGTTTCTGACGTTCATCAATGATGCCCATCCGACGGTTACCGTCGGGGTCGTCAGCGCACTCAATCGGAACTTCGCCCCGGCAGAAGGCGTGTATTATCAGGGAATGCTTCAGACCGATGCGGCAATTAACCCGGGAAATTCCGGAGGGCCTCTTGTCAATGCCGACGGCGAGGTGATCGGGATCAACACCTTCATCTATACCGGCTCGAACAGCAATAAGGGATCCATAGGTATCGGTTTTGCAATTCCCATAAACCGGGCGCGCCGGGTTGCGGATGAACTGATTAAATATGGCCACCGTCGCGATATCTGGACCGGTATCGCCGTACAGAATATCGATCGCACTATCGCCGCCGCTCTTGGGGTCAACCGGTCGGAGGGGGTTGTGGTCGTAAGCGTGGAAAAGGGTAGTCCGGGAGAGTTATCAGGGGCTCGGGTGGGCGATATCATCGACCAGATAGGCAATCGGCGGGTGCAAACCCATGCCGATCTGGAAGGGTTTTTTCTCGATTATTATGTTGGCGATACGGTACGGATGGACATTATCCGGAAAAATGTCCATATTCAGCTACCCATGGTGCTCCGGGAGGCTCCGGCGCAATAGCCCAGCAGTGATCGGATACCTGCGCGACGGCAAAAGGTATTTTGTTTTCGAATTTATTCGCAACCCGGCCGAATGCCGGACGAAAGGACATCTTTATGGCAGGCCTTTTAAAAGACCGATCATTTCCATCGCTATTCTTTGCTGCCATTCTCGGGATCATCATTGGCTCCTACCTGAACAGTGCCGTTGAAATGCTTCCTGGAGGCGCCAGCGTGGTAAAAACCTTCTTCACCGGAAGTATTCCTATCGGTTTTGGCGATTTTACTCAGACTTAAGCCGGTCGTCCTCGATCTGGCTGCCATAAAACTCATGCTTGGATTTCAGGTCAAATTCAGCCTGCTCTCCCTCATCGGTCTAATTGTGGGGCTCTATCTGTTCAGGTGGTACCGGTAATCCCCCAGACCTGCTGCGCTCAACCCGGCTGGTACCGTGTAACCCAGAAAGGATCTTCGTGTGCCGCAAATTTCCTTTGATTCGGCAAAATGCGCCCGCTGCATGATCTGTACCGATCTATGTCCCACACAGATAATCCGAAAGAACATTGAGACCGGGTTCCCGTACATCGCCAATCAACTCGAAGCGGTATGCATCCGGTGCGGTCATTGCGAAGCCGCGTGCCCCGAAAATGCGGTAACCGTTGATCACCCTTCCCTGAATAATGTCCCGAAAATTTCGCCCGAAGCCGACATAACGCCGGAGCAACTTGCCGCCTACTGCCTCAAGCGTCGATCGATACGGAAATTCCGGCCCCAGCCTGTTGATCGCCGAATGCTCGAGGATCTCTTCGATATTGTCCGGTATGCTCCTTCCGGCATCAATCGGCAGCCGGTGAAATGGATTGTGGTCCACGATACTGCGAAGGTGCGGCAACTTGCCAATGCAGTCATGTCGTGGATGGACGAGGCGGATCGGGAGAAATCGCCATTAGCGTCAAGAATGAACTTCGGCTATCTTTTGCAATCGTGGCGGAAGGGAAACGATCCGATCTGCCGGAATGCTCCCCACCTGGCAGTTGCCGGTATCAAGCGAGGCGACCGGATGGGGGAAAGTGACGCGGTAATTGCGCTCTCCCATCTGGAACTCGCGGCCCCGGCATTCGGCCTCGGGGCGTGCTGGGCCGGGTACTTTAAGCTTGCAGCATCCGCATCGCTTCTGGTTAAGGACCTTCTCGACCTTCCCGCCGATCAGGAGGTTTCCGGCGCCATGATGCTCGGGTATCCGGCAACACAGTATTTTCGAATTCCTAAAAGAAATGCTTCTGCAATAACCTGGAAATAGGACGGAAAGAGTAGTTAATCGGGCACATGGAGGGTAATGTTTTTCTCGATGACCAGGTCCTCAAGAGTCACATAATTGCCGTTACCGCGCACTTTAACCTGAAATCGGCTGCCAGCTCTGATTCGAACCTGGGATTTGCAGGAGTGGACGAAATTTTCCATTCGGACTACATGCACGATGCAATCATCCTCGCAGAGAAGGACCTCCGCATTCCGGCCGAAACCAGCAGCTTCAAGGCCTTGCTTATCGATTTTAACGGTCACGAGGCGGGCCTCCGCAAAGGTGGAGGTCACACCAAGAACCATTAGTAGAACAAAAATGAATTTCATATTCCTACCCGGATCCGGCCGGCAATAGCAGCGGTCGGAAAGTGACCTTCTATAATATATGATAAAGTATACCGTCCCGCATGGATCCAGACAACAATTAAAGAGTCGATCGGTGCCTGAAAGGTTCCTTGAGCATATAAAAATAATAACCCGGACCGGTACGGTTTCATATTTTGTATTTCATGCCGGCCTTGATTTCGAAGCCTATATTGTGCTGTGAATATCCCGGCGGCTGATTGGCATCGACATTGACAACCCCCTTGAAAAAGCTTATTTCGAAAAATGGCACTAGCGATTTAACGAATACATCAGTCCCGATGGCAAAATCGAATCCGAAGTCTACCGGGCACAAACCTTCCCGGATACTAACCTCGG
Source organism: uncultured Fibrobacterota bacterium (assembly GCA_963803935.1). Lineage (GTDB taxonomy): Bacteria > Fibrobacterota > Chitinivibrionia > Chitinivibrionales > Chitinispirillaceae > BOG-1184. Next base: position 42,523 of record CAWDOZ010000114.1, read on the forward strand.
AGGATACGCCGGATTCGGCAATGGTGTTCGTCGCGCTCAGGAGAATTCCCGCATTGATACCGCAGAGAAGGTAGGGACTGCAAAAGGGCGAGACCGGATACAGGAACCTTAAATCAATTGGAATTGCCAGGTAGCCCAATTTGTCGATGCTGGTAAGATTATAACCGGTAAATGCATCCCGGCTGGTGGATGAGCCTCCCCGCACAGAGTATTCAATTCCAGGCCGAAGAGCGACATATCGGTTGAATACCATATCGAGTACCGCTCCCGCCAGAAATCCGGATCGGCTATCGGTAGTAAAACTATCGGAAGGATTGAACTTCGTTTCGCTAAAAATTCCAAGGCCAATTACCGCACCCGGCTGCAGCTGAATTT
>CAWDOZ010000115.1:0-6886 GCA_963803935.1 uncultured Fibrobacterota bacterium
TACTTTCAGTCGATTTTTAGGTTCTTTTAAGCCGATTTTCGATCCAAATGATTGGGGGGCAATATCGACAAGGTATATAGCCCCCCAATTTTCGATCGAAAAGCGGCCAAAATAATCCAAAAACTCGACGAAAATGGAATCCGTTAACAGTCTCTAAGTTTCTGGAAACCTAATGAACTATTCAAAAAATCGAATGCTTCGCATTTCTCTGCTCCGGTAAGGGAAGCCAGCGCCTTGCACATTCCCCAAAAATAATTCTCTTCAATTCCCCCGTACTCGTAGTACTCCCGCCCGGCTGTTTCTATGAATCAGCCTTACACCTGGAGTTTGGACTAAATTTGGCTCCCCGGGGCGAGCGAGACAAAATCGGTTGCAACCGAATGAGGAGTCAATATCTTTAGATATTGACGACGAAGAGGTTGCAATCCGATGAAGTCGCAGCCGGCCCTGGGAGTCAAATTGAGTCCAAACTCCAGTAAATCCAGCCTTAGCGATTATCCTTCAGAAAACCAAGAACTTGGAAAATGAAAAATGTCGGAGACACTTCCCTGTCTGAAAATGTCTCCGGGGATGTGCCCAGGATAGGACTCGAACCTACACACCTTGCGGCACCAGAACCTAAATCTGGCGTGTCTACCAATTTCACCACCTGGGCAAGGTGATGTAGGGATTGTAGCCTTTCTGAAGACTTTTGATCAATTCTCTCTTGAAAATTTCGGTTGTTATGGGGTAAGGGATTGGATTCCGCCAAAAAAACCACAGGTATCAGCCCGCGGTGTTCGACTAGCAACTCTGCGGTTGCCATTCGGGGTCATGCCCGCATATTACCCAAAATAGCGATTTTTCATCAGCTGGGTACGAAAAAGAACCTTTACGGCACTGGCTCATAGACGGGGCGGGCGTTAAAGCCCAATTCCCGGATGGCGAAAATCGCTCCCGCAATCGGCTCCCAGGGGGCTTTTTTGTCGATGTGGAGCAAGATTTCCGTCTTGGTCTTGTCTTTAGAAAGGGCCCCAATCTGATATTGCCGGGCGAGCTCTTCTTGCATCGCCTGGAGGGTGGCCATCGGATATTCCTGGAATTCAGTGAGCCATTTGTACTGGCCCGATTCGTGTGATGCTCACGTTGATCTGCTGCATGTCGTGCTTCGCCTTCACAGCCTTCCCCTTGGCTTCAGGCTTCAATTCGACGAGCTCACCTCGGCGTCATACAAGACGGCGCGAGAGATGGCCAGGGTGGCAAAGAGAGACAGCATCAAGAAAAGGAAGTCGATCATGGGGGCGAAATTGAAGTTTTGCGCCGGCTTGATCTCCTCGTGGGGAATTAAATCCATGATCTCTCCTATCTACGGCCAGGCTCGGGGACAATGAGAGCGCTTAAGGCGAGCGCTTCGTTCTCGACTTGGCTCAGCGTCTTGACGAGTTGGTATTTAAGGGTCGTCGCAAGCATCATCGAGAGGATGGCGACGACAAGGCCGACCACCGTCGTGCCTACGGCAATGCCGAGTCCATCGAAGAGGGCGTTGATGCTCTCGATCGAGCGGTTCACGTCATAGAAGGCGTAGAACATGCCGATGACTGTCCCGAGGAGTCCCAACATGGGGGCTACGATCGCGATGTCGTTGAGGAGCGAAAGGCGCTGCCAGAAGGGGGACGAGACTCGCTTGCCTTCGGCTTTCATCGAATCGATCATGACCTGCGGTCCAAGTTTGCGGGTGAGGAGGCCTGCGGTAATCAGCGAGGCAAGGACGTTCGACTCCTTGGCGCAGAATTCCTTGGCGTGGTCGTAATGTTCCGATTCGAGAAGGGTGCGGATTTCTTTGCAAAAGGCCTCCGGAATCATCTGCTTTGAGCGGAATGTAGCCAGGCTGTAGAGCCAGATCGAAAGGGCGGCGACCGACATGAGAGAGAGGAATGTGTAGATCATCGGGGAGGCAGTAAAGACTTTGACGAGGTCGATCAGCGCTGCGGCGTGGTGGTAATGGGCTGCTTGACGGCTCCCGACGGGATCGGCGAAGAGGGGAGTTGCGAGAGCGAATTAGCTAGAGAAAGGGCAACGGTACGGAACTTCATACACCTCCAATTGAAGAGCCACTTGAACGATACCAACTCTCGAAGCAATTGCGCAAGATCCAAGTTGTTCGCTCTTTAGGTAATAAAATATTTGAATTTCGTCGTTGTCTTTCCCCAATTGCGCTCGATCGTTTATACTGTCCACGATGAAAAAAGTATCCGATTTAAGAATTCCCTTCACATGGGGAACGGCGCAGCGTCTGGGTTGAAAAGTTTTTCTATATCCCAGGCCATTACGATCGGCATGCCGATTGGCAGCCCGCTCCCTGGTCCGATCCCTCCTTGTTCGGCAACGAAAACCCGGTGTTCGTCGAGTACTGCAGCGGCAACGGGCAGTGGATCTGCGACAGGGCGAAGGAAAATCCCAATGCGAACTGGATCGCGGTGGAAAAACGGTTCGATCGAGCTCGGAAAATCTGGGCCCGTCTTCACCGCGAGGCGCTCCCGAATCTCCTCGTCGTCTGCGGAGAGGGGAACCTTTTTTCTCGTATCATTAAGTATCCCGCCAGTCTGTGGCCCAGGTTTTCGTCAATTTCCCCGATCCGTGGCCCAAGCGCAGGCATCCCAAACATCGGATCATCCGCCCTGAATTTCTCGCCGAGTTAGAAGGGGTCATGGCGCCAAACGGCCAGGCGATCTTTGTCACCGACGATCTGCCTTACGCCGGCGAAATGATCAAACAACGCTCGGTCGGCCTCGCTGGCGCCCTCTTTTTGAGGCCCCCCACTTCAAGACCGAGTGGCCCGACTATGGCGATTCTTATTTCTGCGATCTCTGGAAGAAAAAAGGGCGTCAGATCTATCACATCCGTTTTGAGGTAGAGCCGTGAACCTTTCCTCAGCCATTCGTTTGCCGGGAAAACCCGCCGACTCCCTCGAGCTGGGCAGCGCCCTTTGGAAAGGGCCGCGGCGCAAAAAGAGCCGATTTTGTGGGTCTTCGATTTAGGTTTGGAGGCGCCCTATTTTCCCTCGACGATGAGATGTCGTTTCAGGCGCTTGCAGGCGCTTTACGCCAGTTCACCCAGAAAGTATGGCCGTTGTATCAAGACCGGACCCAAGGGGCGATTCTCTATGCCGGTTCGGGCGGATTCTCGTTCTTCTTTTGCTTGGAGTGAGAAACAAAAAGAAAACTGGGCTCTTTGGCTAGCCGATAAGCCCGACTTACCGAAGTCCTCCAAAAGCGCCTTTTTTGCGCCGATGCCTACGCCTACTATTTTCAGATGCTGGCCCACTGCCTGCCGGACGAATTGTCTCTCTTTTTACTCTTGGATGCCGCAGGATGCGGGACGCTGGCTGAAAAACATCTCCTCTTTTCCGGGGAGCGGTTCGACCATTTTGAGCTGGCTGTCAAGGGGTTGCCCCATTTCAGCGGGCTCATTTGGAGGGAGGGGATCGCATCCACCCCTCTTCCCGCGAGGTGAAGGAGGCATTTTGCTTTCCCCAGGATTGTACGAAAGATGTTTTGGCTGAGGCGGAGTTCGTACATGGGCGCAATACCCGTTCCCTTCCGCGTCATTCCAGAAATTTTTTTAACGGAGCAGTGGGACGGGATCGACATTCTGCACGCCATCGAAACGGCGATGACAGCTCAGGGACAGAGAAAAATCAAAGGTTTTATTGCGGCGCGGGCGCATGCAGATCGTCCCGCCCGAGCTTGAGATTGGGCATCAGACAGTTGGGCTTGACGATGTTCGGCTGATAAAGCCATCTCCGCATGTTTTCAGCGGTATTCTCGAGGCGTTCGGCTGCCAGCATTTTGCGGCTTCCCACATGCGTCAGATCCGGCGCATACTGCTTCTGGGCGTTCACTCCTCTTACGTTATGACAGTTGATACATGTCAGTTCCTTAAACCGCCTCTCGCCTTGACTCGCGGCCGTTGTTGACGGAGTTACCGCGGGCCGAGCTTGTCCCTTCGACCATGTATCGAAAGCCGCCGGTTCCTGCGCGATGACCCGGAAGCGCATCCACGCGTGTTGGGCTCCGCAGAACTCGGCGCACGCCCCTGCGTAATCCCCTGGCCGGCCGGTTCGAATCCAGATAAAATTCCGGCGTCCCGGGATCGCGTCCATCTTCCGGCCCAGCTCCGGCACCCAGAAATCGTGGATGACGTCCGCTGTTTCAACTGCGATTAGCATGTCGCGCCCAACTGGAATATGAATCTCGTTAGCGGTGGTCAGCCCGCTACCCGGATATTCCACTTCCCACCACCACTGGTGCCCGCGCACCACGATATCGGGCGCGCGTTTCACTGGACGGTCGATCGCCCGCGCCGTCAAGATGCTCGCCACAAACAAAAAGGACACCAGCAGAATGGGCACCGCCGTCCAGACGATCTCGAGCGGGGTGTTACCTTGCGTCTGGACGGGCTCGCGATCGTCGCGGCGCCGGTACCGGATCAGGATATAAACGATCGCCGCGGTGACGACAGCCAGAATGAAACCGCACACAATCATGCACACATTCCACAACCAGAGAAGGTGGGTTGCCTGGGGGGATGCGGGATGGAAGATGCTGACGAACATTTGCGGCACGCGGGCGAATTCAGGCACTCGCCACTTGTCCTCCGAAGACCTGAAACCGTGACATATCCCGTTCTTTCCAGACCAGTCCGAACCCAGGCTGTGAGAGATCGGGCCGCAACGCGCCGGCTCTTGCTTCAATCGCGCCTTCGAACGCCATTTTCTCAATACGAATGTGATCGAAGAAGTATTCGGTATTGACGGCGCGCTGTGCCGCACAGCAGGCGTGCGCGTGGATCGACGGAGCACAATGGGCCGAGAGCGGCATCGAGTGGCTTTCACACAACGCGTCCGCCTGCATGAAGCCCGTGATGCCCGCGCAGCGCGTGGCATCGGCCTGCTGCACATCCACTGCCTCCGCGGATAACATGCGGCGGAAATACAGCGCATCGTAACCGTACTCACCCGCGGCGATCGCCATGCCTTCCGGGCCTTGATCGCGAAGCAGGCGCAGCCCTTCGAGATCGTCCGACGAAACCGGTTCCTCAAACCAGGTGACACCGCTCTCGGCAAAGCGCCTCGCCTGCAGCAGCGCCTGCTTGCGCGTGTATGCGCCGTTGGCGTCTACGAACAATGCGACATGCGGGCCGATCGCTTCGCGGACAAGTTTCACGCGCGCGACATCCGCAGCCGGATCGCGGCCGATTTTCATCTTGACTGCGCGCAAACCTTCACCCGCCCAGCCCGCCAACTGATCCACCAGTTCCTTATCCGTATAGGAAGTAAAGCCGCCGCTTCCGTATGCCATGATCTCCGGACGGACGAGACCCAGCAGAACTGCCACCGAAACGCCGAGGCACTTGCCTTTCAGATCCCACAGCGCGTTGTCGGCCGCGGCGATCGCCATGGAGCAGATACCCGGGCGGCCCAGATTGCGAATCGCGTGAACCATGGTGTGCCATGCCGCTCCGGTCGCAAGCGCATCCTGTCCTGCGATCTTGGGAGCCAGTGTTTTCCCTATCAGTTGCGCGGCCGCCACATCCGCATAGCTGTAGCCGATGCCCGTCTTCCCGCCAGCCTGGATGCGCACCAGCACCAGTGTCGTACTGTCCCACTTCAAAGTACCGTCCGATTCCGGAGATTGCGCCGGCACCGTGAAGGCCGAGACGTGGACTTTTTCGATCTTGAGTGGGTCTGACATTCGCGCTCGCTACAGGGCCGGCATTCCGTGGCCCCAGGTATCCGGCGGTGAGAGGTCTCGCCTGATCTTCGGCGCCTGCATGTCGCGCCGTTCGCTATTAAATATCGAGTCACCCTGTGCGATCAGGTAATCCGCGGTGCGCGCGGCGATCGCCATAATGGTCAAGCCTGGATTCGCCGACCCCTGTGTAGGCATCACGCTGCCGTCGCAAACAAAAAGGTTCGTTATGTCATGGGTACGCCCAAATCCATCGATCACCGAAGTCTCGGGATCGGCACCCATCCGTGAAGCGCCCACCAGGTGCGCATAACGGGCTTCCTGGACTACTTCTTCGGCCCCGGCTGCCCACATTACGTCCATCGTCTTTTTCTTGGCAAACTCAATCAGCTTTTTATCGTTTTCGTAGAGATCGAAGGTGACGTTTGCGACGGGAATTCCCCACTGGTCCTTCTCTTCCGAAACTCGCACGCGGTTGTCTTTGTTGGGCAGGATTTCACCCAGCAAACCGAAGGCGGCCCAGTGGTTGTAATCCATCATGATGCGGCGCAAGCCCCATCCCCACGCGCCCTTCGCGGTCATCATCTGCTTGGCGAACGCGATGGGCAAGGGTCCCACCGTCTGAATCGCGAAGCCGCGGGCAAAGCCTCGCTTCGGATCTGTTTCGTAAAACTCCTCGGTGAGCGCATGCGCGGGCGGGGCTTTGTACATGCGCACCAGCTCCCCGAACCGCCCCAACACCACATTGCCGGCCTGGGCCATCAGATAGCGGCCGACGCAATCGCTCGAGTTTGCCAGCCCCTTCTCAAATCCAGGGCAGGCGGAGTTCAGCAGCAGCCGCGGCGTCTCAATCGCGTAGCCCGAAACCACCACCGCTTTGGCTTTCTGAAAGTGCTCGCGGCCGGCGTTATCGAAGTAGCTGATGCCGGTCACACGCCGGTGGCCGCCCAGGTGAATTCGGGAAACCATGCAGTTGGCCCGCACTTCCGCGCCGTTCGCGATGGCATCGGGAACGTGCGTAATCAGCGTGCTGGCCTTGGCGCCCACCTTGCACCCCTGAATGCAGAACCCGCGATAGATGCAATGAGGCCTGTCCGCGCGAGAGCCGTTCAGGATCGCCACCGGCCCGCCCGCGCTGACTCCAATGCCAGCAATGG
>CAWDOZ010000116.1:0-17631 GCA_963803935.1 uncultured Fibrobacterota bacterium
TACTGTAGCCGCTTGCGGCGTTTACGTATTGCTGGACCACCAGCTTGCCGGTAAGAGCCCTGCCCGGGTAAAAGTAGTGGCCGATCTTGGGGAAGCCCATGGTCACGGTGACCGCCGCGCCGATACAGGGGGTTCCGGGAATGCCGGTATCGGTATCGAGCCCCGACGGGGTATCCACGGCAACAACCGGGACACGGGATTCATTGACCGCTTCGATGGCCAGTGCGCAGAGGCCGTGCGGATCGTTCTTTGCGCCGGTCCCGAGCATGGCGTCTACAATGATCCGGTAGCAGGAGAGGCCGGACAGGTCCCCGGCGTCGTCGAGAACCAGGTAATTGCCCTTGCGCCCCGCGTATTCGTCGAAGGCGAGCCTCGCTTCGCCGCGCAGTTCCTCGGTCGAGCCCAGGGCAAAGCACATGACGCGGTACCCTGCCTCCAGGAGCAACCGTGCGGCCACATAGCCGTCGCCGCCGTTATTCCCCCTGCCGCATACCACCGCGATCTCGCCGTCCCGGTCGGGCAGCATTTTCTTCACCGCGTCAAAGACCCCGGTTCCGGCCCGGAGCATGTACGAATAGCCTTTTGTCAAATCCCGGCCGATTGCGGCTTCGTCCAGAACTCGCATCTGAGACACCGTAACGATGGGAACCATGCTCCCCCCTCCCTGGCTATTTCAGGCTGTTGGCAATAGATTAATAATATAGTTATCGGATGGCGGAAAGATATGGAGATGTGCTAGCCTCCTCGGGTGGGGGAACCTCGCTTCGCGGGTTCCCCCTGGCCAAAGCCTCCGCGCCCGCAAAGCCGGGCTGCGGGGTCTTTGGCACACCCCTTCCTGCGGAAGGGGAAGGCGATGTTTGCCTGAAGGCAAACGCTCTCCCCCTCCCGCAACGCCCTCTTTCAGGGTAGAAAACACATAAAAGATTTTTCGGAGCTCAAAATTTTGATCCCTTTTTACATCTTTTGACGTTGCGTTAGCGAGGACAGAGGGTGTCGGGGTAAACGAAGTGACCCCGACAGTGTTTCCAGACCAAGGCGAAGCCGCAGGGCTGGAAATACCGGCTCAGCTCTGCCGAGAGCCCGGCGGAGGCGCGCCGGTGGGCACCCTTCAGGGTGCCCTCCGGAACGCCCAGAAGTTGACTTCGCTTTTAGATTAGCTATTTTTATTACTCCCCTATAAAGTCAAACGAGGTATATAATGCCGCGACTATTCATCGCCATCGATCTCCCGGAGCAGATCAGGGACGACATTACCGCAACCTACATTGCCCTGCCCGGCGCGCGCTGGACGAGTGAACCCCAGCTGCACCTGACGCTGCGCTTCATCGGCGAAGTACCGGGCGACAAGGCCGAGAGTATCCAATCCGCCCTCCGGCAGACCGGGGGGCCGCCCTTCACCATCCGGGTGGAAAAAGTGGGATTCTTCCCGCCGCGCCGGGACCCGCGGATCCTCTGGGTCGGGCTCTCCGAAAACGAGGAGCTCATGCGCCTGCAGGCACGCATCGAACGCGCGCTCGTCGCGCTTGGCCTCGAACCCGAAGGCCGGAAGTTCCACGCGCACATTACCGTGGCGCGCCTCGACGATACCCCACCGAACAAGGTCGCGGCCTGGGTGGCGCAGCACAGCCTCTTCAAAACCGAGCCCTTTGCAGTAGAGGAATACCACGTGTATGAAAGTATTCTGAAAAGAGAAGGGGCGTTACATGAGAAGGTTGCGAGCTTTGCACTGGATAAAGAAGATTTTCAAGAATAACAGCCTCTGGTGGGGAAACCTCGCTACGCGGGTTTCCCCTGGTCGGAGCCGCGCAAAGCCGCGTCTCCGACACACCCTTTCCTGCGGAAGGGGGAAGCGATGTTTGCCTGAAGGCAAACGCTTCCCCCTCCCGCAACGCTCACCTATGGTAGAAAAAACACGGAAAAAAAGATATCCCCCGCCTTCGGCGCCCCCTTACTAAGGGGGTCACACTTCACAAAACCATTGAATAGTAAGCTTCTCCTTGTTCGCAATTTTTCTTATGTGTTTGCTACCTATTGGAGGCGTTGCGGAGGTACGCGCGCGTTTGCCGAAGGCAAACATTGCCGCGTACTTCCGCAGGAAGGGGTGTGCCTGAAGACGCGTGCAGTTCGCGGCTTAAGGCCAGGGGGAACCGCCATAGCGGTTCCCCCATCAGAAGAATTTGACTTAAGCCCGGTTCCCCCACCAGAAAGACTCCTTAAAATCGCGACAGTCTATCAATCTCCTTTACTTCCTCCGGTCTCAGCGTAAAATCCAGGCAGTGGGCCGCCTCGGACGCCTGCTTCGCCTTGCTCGCGCCGGGGATCGCAACCACCGTCTCACCATTGAAATTTACCAGCCAGTTGAGCGCCACCTGGGTAGCCGTTGCCGCAACCCCTGCCGCGGAGTGCTTCCGGCCGGTTTCCTGGAGATACCGTACCAGCGGCTCGGTCTTCCTTAAGCCCGCCCTGTTGATGCCCGACATCATGCGCCGGCCGCGGGACACTTTGAGCGCGAGGGTCGGATCGTCGTGGAAACGCCCGGTCAAAACCCCTTGCGCAAGGGGGGAATAGGCGATGATCGTTATGCCAAGCTCCCGCGCGGTGTCGAGAATGCCGTTGGTCTCTATCTTCCGCTGGGTCAGGCTGTACCGGACCTGGTTCGAGGCGAGCATGAACCCCTCCCCGCTTAAAACCTTGTGAAACTTTCGCATGATCACCGCGGAAAAGTTGCTCACCCCCACCGCCCGCACCTTTTGCTCCTTGAGGAGCTTCGCAAGCGCCATTGCCTGCTTCTCGACACTCGACAGGGAGCCCGGAGAGTGGATCTGCAAAAGGTCGATGGGAAAGGGATCGAGAAACCCCAGCCGCTCGGGCAGAGTATCGATGATCGAACTCGCCGAGCGGAGGAGCGGAAACCATTTCGTGGCGACGATCACGTCTCCCGGCTTTTTACCGAGCCTTGTCAGTGCGCCCGCAAGGGCCTCCTCCGACTTGCCGTAGCCGTAGGATTCGGCGGTATCGAACCAGTTGATGCCGCCGTCGAGGGCGGCCTTCACGACAGCGTCGATAGTCGCCGCGTCGAGCGTCGACCAGACCTTGCCGATAAATCCCCTTCCCTGCGAGAATTGCCAGCATCCGAGGCCGATCGGGGTGATTTTCAGGCCGGTTTTGCCGAGTGGGCGGAGTTCCATGGGCATTTTTCAGGACCTTTCTTTCTTATTCGCTTTTTTGCTTTTCCGCTTTTCTGCTTTTATGCGGATATTTGGATTGGGGGATGGATCTAGAGAAAGGTAGATAATGCCGGAGAGATTTATATAATGCGATATTTTTTTGGAAGATTTACTTTCATCGAAGCCCCTCCGCGCATGGGCATGACACCCCGCATGAACGATGCCTTCACTCAGTATTTCTTTACCCAAGCCCATAAATCCTTGTAAGTTCCGTCAGCACCTTTTCAAATTTTATTTCACCGAGGCCGAGTGCACTGAGATTGGTTTCTTCTGAAGGGATGAGCCTGATAAACCGTCGCATGTCTTCAGCGATTATCGCAGGAATCGTGATAATTTTCTCGGGATTCATAATCTGGTATAACCTGAACACATCATTTCTGTGTTTTTTAATATCCCTGCTATCAATGTCTTCCCCAAGCGCTTTCCGTGACATCAAATCCTGCCATGCTCTTGCCTTAAGCGGGATGAGACGATCCGGACCCACAACCGGTATGCCGTTCACCATCATTCTTCCTTCATGGATGAACCTGTAATAATCGTCGTTCAAAAGAATAGCCGACAAACTCGATAAATCTTCATCTATTGGGATAGGTGTCAGGCGGCTTTCATCGGCAAGCGCCAATGCATCCGGCTTGCGCGAAAACAGTTCCAGCATGAAGGGGTAGTTTGTTTCCTCCGGTTTTTGAAAGCGATAGAATTGCTTTCCGGCTGCGGACTTCTGCTGAATCCGGTATTTTCCAGCCTTCACGAAGGCCCAGAAAGATTCCACAAATTCTCTATCCAAAGATTCGACACAAAGGACAATATCGAGGTCCTTCGTAGCTCGAAAGGAGACGCCCGCTTCTTCCATGGATAAATCACATGCCGTTCCGCCAATGAGGATATAACGATCGGCATAATCGCGAAAATGTTCACGAAAGACCTCAAGCCCTTTTACCATTCCATGTCCTTCATCATCCGATCCATTGCGGATTCGATACGTTCATCATGATTATCTTTCAGCGATAAATAGAGCGACAACCTATCTATAACACCCTCTTTGCTGAACAATGTCGGAGCATAGGCCCAAATTTCAATTTCATATGCATCGGGTTCCGGAAAGGTAAGCAGAGATATCTTGTGACTTTGAGAATACTTTTTCCACTCAACACCGCTTAAACCAACACTTGAATTATTCGGTTCGGCAAGTATGGAATAATGCGCCAGAGCGCTCAAGCCTGAAAGTGGCCCCAGATGCTTCTTGTCATCCGTTCTAATATAGAAGCGCCTTTTGACCGGGCTGCGTAAAAATGGCAGGGCATTTTCCCAGAAAACTTTCTTATCGCCGGTACAGCGCAAACACCTTTCCCGGCCTTGGTTGAAAAAATCACCGACTCCAATACCTTCCAATTCATCAAAGGCACGAGTCAAAGTCATTGCAGAGTAGCCGAGTTGTTTCGCGATCCGTGCGGGGGTAACTACTTCCTTTGTATTTTTTATGCATAGGTATATAACAACCGCCTGGGTGGACGGATTAAGTTTGACGGGCTGCAAACGCTGCTTTTTAAAATGCTCCCGCAGGTCGATACCAAGCAGCGGAAGATACATCTGGTTCCCCGGAACAATGAACTGCACCTTGTGTTCGATAAGGCGCTTACGGTTGTAAGCGGTCACCTGTTTACGAATATACACCGCCTCCCCTCCGTACTTGGCCCTGATCTGGTCCATGTGCTTACGAACTATCGCGGGTGACGGCTCCTGCCCGCTCAGGTCTACTGCGAGAATGCAGGCATTGTCCAAAATCCCGGTCTCAAATAACGCATAACTGTTTTGCAGGAAATATGCCAGCCGCGAGGCGCTCCCCAATGGTTTCGGGGTTACCGAAATACCAAGCGTTTCATTCAAGTAATGAGTCAGTCCGGATAGATCGGGAGCCTTCATATTTCGAGCCTCATATGCATTATACTAACGCTGGATTCGCATTGTAACATAATATATGTTATTGTGCATCAAAAGAGTTATTTTATACGCATCATTTTTGCCAAACCTTTGCCGAACTTGGGCTAATACAATAAAATATCGCTTCGGGAATTGACCATGACAAGACGGGTATTACCGGAGACATACGATGGGAGTGATTTTCAGACCGGTTTTGCCAAGGGGGCGAAGTTCGATGGGCATATTTCAGAGCCTCGCTTTCTTTTTTGCTTTTTTGGCGAATTTTTGGATTGGGAGATGGGTAATAGGTCTATAGAGAAAGGTAGATAATGCCGGAGGTGAGATTTAGAAAGTGACCTTGATGCTTAATGGTCTTTGTGATTGCAAAGCAACTTTCACCCTTCAATAAATCGAAATGATTCCCAAAGCGTATACTCGCCAAAATGGGATATGATATAATTCAATTGGTTCCTATTGATTCCCACAGCACCGATAACTATTTTAATCAACACTTCTTTTCATTCAATCTACGAGTAGGCGGGTGCAAGTCATGAAAAGGTTTTTGCTGTTGCTTTTTCCTATTCTGTTGCTATTTGCTTCATGCGGCATTTCGTTAATGAGTTTCACTGAATATCAATATAAAGCAGTCAAATCAAAAATCGACATGAGTAAAATTGAGTTTTCTATTGGGGATGGATCTACGAAAGAAAAGGCCATTGTAATTACAGGTATTCACAGTGACACGGAAGCTATTATTTCCGAGCAGTTATATATTGAGAAAAGACTTGGCAAAATTGGTAAAGATTGGAGCATTGCAGGGGAATCCGAACTAAATTATAATGGCACTTATTATAATATCATGGATGCTAAGCTGCCCAAGGACGATCGATGCAGCACATTTTTCTTTAACGTAAATTGCTTAGCCGATGAAAAACAAATTGCATATATGCAAGAAAAGATGGCGCTGCGTATAAATGTGCAAGCAAAAATTGCTAAACATGAAATTTACTATACCGGGGGTGATGGTTTATCAATTGAAAACCCCATAATAATAATGGGAGATTGTACAGAAGAAGAAGCGGTAATTGCCGAACAGGCATATTTGGCCGCTAAAATAGGGGTTAAAGGTTTGGATTGGCAATTTTGTGGTCAATCTTTATTACAGCAAAATGGCAAATGGTATGATTTATTTGAGATAAGCCTATTAAAGGAAAATAAAAATGAAGGATACTATTTTGATATAAGTAATTATTATGGCAAAGCATTTAAGCAATCTCAGTAATTGCCAGAGTGATTTATGGTTTTCTCCGCCATTTTTTTTAAATCCTATAAGTCCTGTGGATCCTGCAATACCTGCAATTTTTGCTCTTCCTTCTACGAGTCTACTATCGTATACCCCAGCTAAACATTCAGGTCTTTCAAATGGTGGTTAAAGCAAGTGTTGCGGGGCGGAAAGAAAGGCTTCAGTCCTCAGGCTTCAGGGAAAAATTCCAACCCGATCCTTTTTATAGCATTTCCCTGTGTTTTCTACCTAATGTGATCGTTGGACTATGATTTCCCTGATTTATCCGATTTCCTTGAATAGAAAAAATCACCCCAATCATAAAAATCAGGAGAATCAAAGTTCAGACAATGATTTTTTGAACGTTTATGCCGGGCGACCGCGGGTCGCCCCTACAAATTCTTTTGTGTACTTTCTACCTAACAGAGGCGTTGCGGAGGAACGAGAGCGCCTGCTGAGCGAGAGCAAGGCAGGCATCGCCTCGTTCTTCCGCAGGAAGGGGTGAGTCGGAGACGCGGCTTTGCGCGGCTCCGACCAGGGGAAACCGCCGTAGGCGGTTCCCCCACCAGAAAAAAGCCTCTATTCGAAATTAAGCCCAATTCCCGCACTAAAAGCATTATATCAATTTATTCTTTAATTGCTTCTTGTAGTATTTCATATCCTTTTTCTATATTTCCCCTGAAATTCTCCGGAATCGCATTCCAATCCAGGCAATCCACCCGGAACGGCAAGGAGGACTCCTCGAATGCCGCCCTGAGCGACCCCATAACTTTCCAATCGATCTTTCCCTTCCCTACTATTACCAGGTCCAGGTCGCTCGAATCTTTTGCCGTTGCATTAACCCGGCTGCCGAAGGCGCGGACTTCGCACCCCGGGATGTGCTGCGACAGGATGCTTTTTACCGTTTCCAGCAGGTCCGGGCGAATATCAAGCACTCTTTCTGCTCCCCTTGGCGATTCCTTTTTTGAGCGCCGACAGGAACTTTACCGCATCGGCATAGAACTCCTCGACCGCTTCGACGGCAATCGATGCCTTCTGTCCGCTGTAGTCGTGCGAAGTGCTCTGGCGGGCATGGGCATAGGCAAGCCAGGGTTCGGCATTAAGCAGGCCGAGTTCCCCGCAGAGGCGGATGACGGTATTTGGCCCGAGGTCGTTTTGGTATCCTTCGACTTCGACCAGGTAGCGCTTCGCGGTTTTCCATGCCATTTCATGCGTGTATTCAAATCGCTGGATCAGCGATTCCTTGACCGCATCCTTCAGAACGGAGTCCAGTTGGTCTGAGCTGTCATATTGGCGCATCATCTCCGCCAGTCGGGCAACGGCATCTTCGAACTGCAGGGTATCCATGGTTTCTCCAGGTTCTAATCCGCTTACAGGGATTTAAAATAAAATACCATCGGGTGGAGATACTAGTTGAATACAAAGAATGCAGGGGGAAGGCAGACGAAAGGCAGAAATAAGGCACAGAGGCACAAAGGCTAATAGATAAAATCAGAAATTCGGAATAATAAAAAGAATTTTCCGGTGTTTTCTACCTGCTGTGATCGTCGGACCACGATTACCCTGATTTCCTTGATTTCCTTGGTTTCCTTGATTGAAAAAAATCTCACTCTATTCACAAAAATCATGAAAATCACCGTTCGGACACCATTTTATTCTTTTAATTTTCAGCCTCTTAGCTACTATTTATCATTATATAGCAAAAATATATTGACTTTTATCTTTAAATTAGTTATATTGCCTCAAAACAGCAGGCATACTGCGGTGAGCATGGGGCCCGTCGTGAGTTTGTGCATGCCGATGTGCGGCCTAACGTTAGTGAGTATTCGTGCTCAACAAACTGCAGCATGCCCGGAGAGGGTAGCGCCCTCTCAAAAGGCGTTTGCGTTTCGTCACACAGCGTCCGGCACGGGGCCCGTCGTGAGTTTGAGCTGGCCGATGAGCGGCCTAACGTTAGTGAGTATTCGTGCATGATCGTTGGTACAGCTTGTGTGGCAACAGGGGTAGAAGCGGCGCCGCTTCTGCCCCGGCAACCGCCTGTTCTTTGACATTGTTGGATGGGGGCGAAGCACTTTTTTTCGGCAAGCCCTTGACCTCCTTCCGCCCAAGGGGCAACCCTTCCTCCTATCAGAGGAAGGATAGCGCTTCGCGCTGGAAGGCCTTTTCTTCTTTTGACCCTCTTCCGCGAAGAGAGTCTTCCCTCTCTCTTCAGGAGAGGGCCGGCCGCTTTGGGCCGGGGTGAGGTAAAGGGTGTGTCGGAGACGCGGCTTTGCGCGGCTCCGACCAGGGGAAACCCGCGTAGCGAGGTTTTCCCACCGGAAGCATCGAGCCTTGCGATAGCTATGTTCAGAATTGAATATTTTTTCAAGGATTTTCCCATGTTTCAATCATTTATTAGCCTATGCCAATCCCTGACAGTTCACCCCTGTGAAGTTGCAGCAGATTCTCTAAGTCTTTGTCTTGTTTAAAATTGCCTCTTTCGTATCTTCTCTTTTCATGCCTTGAAATTGTTCTTCTATCAATCATCCTCAGCCCTGAAATCTTTACTGTTGGGGTTTTGCCCCATCAAATTTACAAAAACGCCGGAAATTCCGTTCTATCTCCCGGTTTTTCAGGGCCTTGGAGTTTTGCCCCAGCCTCTGCTCCCCGGTGGGGCAAAACCCCCGGAAAATCGAGTTTTTCGAAAAATAAAAGTCAAGCAGGTTTGTTGTTTGCAGGTGCGAATTATTGGATCCGGTGGGAAAACCGCTTTGGCGGTTTTCCCTGGCATGAAGCCGCGAAAGCGTCTTCATGCACACCCTTTCCAGCGGAAGGGGTGTGCCAAAGACCCCGCAGCCCGGCTTTGCGGGCGCGGAGGCTTTGGCCAGGGGGAACCAACGTAATAGGTTCCCCCACCAGAGGCATTTAGAATGGTTCCCGCACCAATTATTATTTTCCTCCTTTACTCACCCTGCAAAGGAGCATTCCATGGAAACGGCAATTGTTTTCGGAGGAAGTTCGGGAATCGGCGAGGCGACGGCGAAGCTGCTTCTCGGGAGCGGCTTTCGAGTTATTATTGCGGGTCGGGACCGGGCACGGCTCGATGCGGCGAAGCTTCGGCTCGGACAGCTTGAAACCGCGAGCGTGAATGCAATCGATCGCGTCGCCGTCAATTCATTTTTTGCCGCAACCGGGACATTCGACCATCTTATCCTCTGTCATAGCGGCGGCAGGGGCGCCGGCCCGTTCAAAAGCCTTAACCTCGACGATGTGCGCGGCGGCATGGAGGGCAAGTTTTTCGCCCAGATGTCCGTGGCGCAGGCAGCGGTCCCGACCCTTGCAGCTGCGGGGTCCATTACCTTTGTATCGGCCGGAAGCGCCCGGACTGCGATTCCCGGAACGGCAGGTCTCGCGGCTATAAACGGCGCGATCGAGGCAATGGTTCCCACGCTCGCCAGGGAACTTGCCCCCGTGAGGGTCAATGCGGTGTCGCCCGGCGTCATCGACACGCCCTGGTGGAGCGCCATGCCAAAAGAGATGCGCGAGGGTGCCTTTGCGCACACCGCAGCCTCCCTTCCGGTGAAGCGGGTCGGCCAGCCGGAGGACGTCGCTGAGGCGATAGTCCTGCTGGTCCGGAACACCTTCATGACCGGCACGGTAATCGAGGTCGACGGCGGCGCGAGACTTGCGGGCTGAGAGCGGGAAGAAGGATGAGGGATGAGGGATGAGGGATGAAGGATGAAGAAAGACTGAAATTCAAAATCGAACAAATGGGCGACCGCTGGTCGCCCCTGCAAATTCTTTTCCGTTCTTTCTACCTAATGTGAGCGTTGCGGGAGGGGGAGAGCGTTTGCCTTCAGGCAAACATCGCCTCCAGGTTTGGACTTTTCGCTTTTATAAAACCTCTCCTTGTGGGAGAGGTCCGGCCGCTTTGGGCCGGGGTGAGGTCAGGGGTGTGCCTGAAGACGCGCGCCTTTCGCGGCTTTAGGCCAGGGGAAACCGCCGCAGGCGGTTCCCCCACCAAAGGCCTTAATCCTTTATCTTATTATCTCGCAAACGCCACCGATTGTGATGGCTCCGATTCCAGCGACCGTACCGTTACCCTTCCGTCCGGAGAGTACACCTTCAAGGTAGCCTGGTCGATCGAGGCCACTTTCATCGAGGTTCCGTAGCGGTCGTCCATGAAGAAGGAGCTCGAAAACTGGTCGTACCTGACGGCAAATTCCCGCACCGCAACCGTGCCGTCCATGCGTTCCACCACCATGGCGTTGTTGCCCATGGTCAGTTTGTAGGTCTTGCCGCCGGACATGACCATCTTTTCGGTTTTCTGCGGGCTGGTGAAGGCAACCGGGTTTTTCCCGCCGTAGAATTCGATGGTATTGAAGAGCACAAAGTCGACGAACAGGGTAATGTCGTAGACCGGCAGGATCCCGAGGACCCAGAGGATGGCGGAGTTTACATATTTGTTGTCGGTGGCCTTCTGGTTCCAGCTGTAAAGCTTGGTGGTGAGGGAGAAGGACCCGATGCAACTGTTGATTGCAATGGTTGACGCAAGCACTGCGGCAAGTAACGCACGCTTCATACTACCTCCTTGTTTTAAATGAGTGGTTGGAAATCCTGCTCCTTCGTAAAGCGGCACACTTGAGGCGAGTCCCGTAGCCGGGATTAGGCGAAGTTGTCCCGAATTATGAATATAGCATTTCCAGTGGAAAAAAGGATGAAGGATGAGGGATGAGGGATGAAAAAGAATTTTAATTCAAAATCGAACAATAGGACGACCGCCGGTCGCCCCTACAAATTCTTTTATATTCTTTCTACCTAATGTGAGCGTTGCGGGAGTGGGCGGGCGTTTGCCGAAGGCAAACATCGCCGCCCACTTCCGCAGGAAGGGGTGTGCCTAAAGACGCGTGCCTTTCGCGGCTTTAGGCCAGGGGGAACCGCCTCAGCGGTTCCCCCACCAGGAAAGCCTGTATCACTTCAAATACTTCTCCCCCAAAGCATCAAAATATTTCCGCAACGCCTCCTTATAATCCGCCGGATAGTCCCCCTGGAACGCCCGCTCGCGGAGCCGCGAGAACGCGTCCCGCTCCCTGAAGAGCGTCCCGGAGGAGACAAAGGTTCCCGCCTGGTACGGCGTTATTGCGCTCTGCAACTTGTACTCGTCGTGCCCCTCGCCCTGGCGATGCATGGAAAGCGTGGTTTCGAGCATCCTGCCAAGGAAACGGTCCTGGTGTTCAATGAGATCCGGGGTCGGGTGATCGAGCATCGCGGCGAGGTTCTGCGCCTCCTTTTGAAGCTCTTCGGTTTTGCCGGCCAATCCCCCGCCGGCCTGGCCGCCGTATTTTTCGTTAAGCCGCTTCAGGTTGTCGGCAATGCCCTGCTCGGCGTTCCTCGCGGCTTGCCGGGCCTGCTCGTACTCTTTGCCGCTCTCCCCCGGCCGGGGCTTGCCTCCCTCGCCCGACCCGGAAGCCGACCCGCCGCTCAGCATTGACTGAAGCAATTGCGAGGTGGCGGAATTGATCGCCGCCTGCCGTCCCGAGAGTTTCCTGAGTCCCGGCATCATGCCGCCCGCGCCGGAACCCTGCTGGTCGCCGTTGTCCATGTGCGACAGGGTTGCGAGAAGGGAATTTGCAAGCGACCGCAGCGCCGTAACCGGGCCGCTTGAACCCTGGAGGTTCCCGCTGCCGGAACTCATGGCACCGAGTTCCATCTGCATCGCCTTCTCGGCATCGGCAAACTCTTTGCCGATGGCAAGCATTTCGTCGGGCGGGGCCATGGTAATGCTGTCGGCGGTCCCCTTGCTCATCTTCAGCGCGTCTTCGAGCGCCTGCTGCGACAGCGCCGCCGAGGAGGGATCGCGCCCGGTTCCCGCCTCCCCGAGCTCCTGCTGCCAGTCGGCAAGGGACATCGCCTTCTGCGCAAGCGCAAGGAGGCGGCCCTTCTCCCGTTCGAGGCGCTGCTGCGTACCGAAGTTCATCATCCGCATCAGGTCTTCCGATAGCGAAAGAAGCGACCCGCTCAGGCGGTTCATGCTCTCGTGCGAGGGGGCCTGATTCTTGTCAAGTGACGACTGCATGGCGCGGTCAAGCGAATCGAGGCCCGCCCTGGAAGGCAGGGAGTCCTGCCCGGCAGCGCTCTCCCGCTCCTTTGCCCGATCGGCCGCCTCTTCGGATAGCTGCTGCGTCCGCGAAAGGATATCCTTCTCCTGGGCCATGCCCGACGGTTGGAGCGTGTCGCTGCGCGAGAGGGTTTTCTGCTCCTTTGCCAGGGCCTCGGCCCGCATGGCGAGCTCGCCGAGTTTCCGGTCCTCCTTGAGCATCTTCAGGATCTTCAGGGCCTGGTCGAGCTGCTGCCCGAGTTTGGGCAGCTCGGCCTGCACCTTGTCGATTGACTGCCGCAAATCCTGCGGCGAGAGCGGCTTATCGAAATCCTTCATGTTGAAGAGCAGGCTGTCGCCGTACTGCTTGAGAAGGTCCTCCATCGCCCTGCGGACCTTATCGAGCTTCTCGGCGAGTTCGGTCCCGGCCGTTCCCTGCTGTTTCATCTTTTCGATGTTTTCCTTGAGCGCGGCTATCGATTGACGGAGCGAATCGGCCTGGTTCTGTGCCTCCTGTTTGACGTCCTGGAGCGCCTGCCGCTGCTCCCAGGAGAGCTCCTTCCGGCCGCTGCCCGATCGCCGCACCTTGTCCAGTTTTTCGGAGAGGCTCCGCTCCTTCTCCTCCATGCCCCCGAGCGTCTTTTCCGTTTTGTCCTCGCCCTCGGCAAGCGCCTTGTGCATCTCCGCAATGGTCGGAATCCGGAAGGTAAAAGTATCGCTTCTTCCGGTCTGCGGGCTTCCGGGGCGGGTATCGGTCACTTCGGCCCAGTAAAAAACGGTGTCGCCGGGATAGAGCGAGAGCTCGGTCAGGTGCCATATAAATGCGGTACGGATGAGGGGCGAATCTCCCCTGTCGGCAAGGATTTTCGTGCCGGTGTCCCCGGCGCGCTGTCCGCCCCCGCGCCACTTCACCGCCATGGAGCGGATGCCGATATCGTCCACCCCTTCGACAACGAGCGTCTCGACCTGCGCAGGTGCAAGGTCGCGGCTTACACCCGGCTTGAGGATCTGGACCGAGGGGGGCAGGTCCGGTGTGCAGTCTATATGATAGGGTGGAAGCGAGTCGCTGTGCTGGCCGAGCGAGTCCTGCAAGGCAAAGGTATAGTTGCCGGTTTTACGGACGCCAAAGTCGCCCGAGGCGGACGGTCCCTTGACAGTCAGGGATAGCGTATCGCCGCCGAGGATAAGCCGTGCGCTTTTAAGCCGCGGCCCGGATTTGACGACACAGCTTACCACGGTCCCGGCATAGGCCTCAAAATCGCCCTGGCCTTCGGGCAGGCTGCGAATCCCCTGATGCGTATACAACGGGGGCCGGAGGGTAACGGCAAGCCCGGCGAGAATCGGCGGCGCCACCACGGTAACGCTATCGGCCGCGGGTGCGCCGCGACCCG
This sequence comes from uncultured Fibrobacterota bacterium, assembly GCA_963803935.1. GTDB lineage: Bacteria > Fibrobacterota > Chitinivibrionia > Chitinivibrionales > Chitinispirillaceae > BOG-1184. The sequence goes on from CAWDOZ010000116.1 coordinate 13,894, forward strand.
GCAATTCGAAGCGGTAGGAAAAGTTGCGTTTTGCGCTATCGATCCGGTAGTTGAATGCACCGAGGCCGTCGGGCCGCAGGAAGATCCCGGCTGCATGCTCGCCGATCTCGGTGATGTTCAGGCGGCAGGAGGGAAACCGGGCCGACCCGGTCGTCAGGCGGAGGCGGACTGTTGCATTGAGCGGGACGGTTGTTGTTCCGGGAGTAACGACGAAGCCGCCCGGCGCAACACCCGGTAGCGGCAGCGACCAGTAATCGAGAAGCCGTGGCGTAAAGGCATGGTTAAAGCTGCCCCAGATCGCCAGGACGGCAGCCCCGAGAGCGAGGGGGATTGCGAACCGCGGCCTGGGCGGCGAAGCGGGATAATCACCGAGCCGGCTCGCCACGCGCGAACAAGTCTGGTCGGTAAAGGGGTTGCCTGCAGTCCGGGGATCCTGCGAAAGTTCGAGTGCAATCGAGAGGAGCGGGTTTCCTAGCCCCGACAGGTGCTCGATTCTTCGCGCGGTCGCTACCAGATCGGGCGCCCGGACCGTGGCGGCAACCACGGCAAATCCCACGGAAAACAGGGCGGTTCCCAGGCAGGCGACATCGAAGATTACCGGCAAAGTAATCCAGGGGAAAAATGCGAAGATTGCCTGGAGAATCGCGAGCAGAAGACCGAGACAAAAGAGCGCAGCCACCCATGCTCGCGCGATGGAGGAGGTAATAAGCCGTCGCCGATACGTGCGGACAAACCGGAATATCTGGATTCGGTCTTCGGAAATCATGCTGTGATGCTTTTGCTTTCTTAAAATGGATGGGGCGAAGATAGTAAAAATGGCATGCGGGGGGACTATTTATCGATTCATTTGAGGTTTTTATAAAGTTTGGATGGCGTGCCAGGTTTTTGACCTCTCCCCGGCGCGAAACGCGCCACCCCTCCCCCACAAGGGAGGGGATAGTCCATAGCGCAAACTCTATTGCTAAATTGGAATTTCATCGGGGTGCAGATTTAGGTTACCCGATGAAGGCGCTGAAAAGTCTTTTCCCCTGTGTTTTCTACCTTAAAAGAGGGCGTTGCGGGAGGGGGAGGGCGTTTGCCAGAGGCAAACATCGCCTCCCCCTTCCGCAGGAAGGGGTGTGTCGGAGACGCGGCTTTGCGCGGCTCCGACCAGGGGGAACCGCCGCAGGCGGTTCCCCCACCAAAAGCTTTTATAATTATGCTTTTATTATCGGCCAGCGCTTATGCCACCAAACTAATAATACGCTTGCAATGTAGATCGTGGAGTAGGTACCGAAGATCGTTCCGATCATCATGGCCAGGGCGAAATCGCCTATTGACGTCTTGTAGCCGATAACCCAGAGGATCGTCACCACCACAAAGGTAATGCCCGAGGTGATGATGGTTCGCGACAGCGTCTGGTTGATGGACATGTTGACAAGTTCGAGAAAAGATTTCCCCTTGAGCCCCTTCTTCATGTTTTCGCGGATACGGTCGAAAATAACCACGTTATCGTTGAGCGAATACCCCATGATGGTAAGGAGGGCGGCGATGAAGGTAAGCGAAAATTCCCGGTTGAGCACCGAGAAAAATCCGATGGTGATGATCACGTCGTGAAAGAGCGGGATAACCGCTGCGACGCCGAAGGAGGCCTGGAAGCGGAACCAGACATAGATCAGGATGCCGATGAGGGAGAGAAACACCGCTATCAGGGCATCGGTCCTCATCTCGCCGCCGATTTTCGGGCCTATGGCTTCATGGCGAAGAACAATAAAGGTATTATCGGGCATCGCCTTGGCAAGCGCGTCCTGGATTTCCTTGCCCACTGCGGAGGCCTCACCCTGCTTGCGGACGATGATGAGAAGTTCGTTATCCGCCTGGGTCCCGATCGGCTTGATCTCCGAACCGACATAGCCGAGCTGGTTCATGACGTCGCGGACCCGCTGGATCTCGTTATGGATCGGCTTATTGAATTTGAGCTGCACCTGCGTGCCGCCGACGAATTCGATTGACCAGTTGAAGGGCGCCTTGTGCGCAACCCAGTGGTAGCCGATAGAGACAAAGGTAACCAGCGTCAGAAAGAGCGAAAACCCTATGGCCCATTTCTGGAAGCCGATGAAATCGATCTTAGTTTCTTTGAAAATTCGCAGCATGGCTTTTCTCCGAAAAGGGATTAGATGCTCAGTTTCTGTTTATTTCGTCCGACAATGATATCCTGCGGTACCCGGGTCACAAAGAGCGCCGTATAGAGATTGCTGAGAATGCCGAGGCTCAGCGTCACCGCAAATCCCTTGATTGCGCCGGTGCCCTTCCAATACAGGATTGCGGCGGTAATCAGCGCGGTAAAATGCGAATCGATGATGGTCCAGGTGGCCATTTTATACCCGGCTTCGATGGCGGCGCGCGGCGTTTTGCCGGTACGATCCTCCTCACGGATGCGCTCGAAAATAATCACGTTGGCATCGATGCCCATGGCAAGCTGCAGGATGAGACCCGCGATGCCGGGCAGGGTCAGCGTTGCATTCAGGAGCGCCATGATGGCAAGCACCGCCAGGATATTGATGGCAAGCGCGCATAGTGCAATCGCGCCGCTGAGCCGATAGTAAATAAGGGCAAAGGCGATGATGAACAGCACGGCGATGAGCCCGGCGAAGGCGGCCTTGTTGATGGAGTCCTGCCCGAGGGAGGGACCGACCTCCTGCTCTTCGATGATCTTAACCGGGGCGGGAAGCGCACCGGCGCGAAGAACGATGGCGAGGTTGTTCGCCTCCTGGATGTTGAAGTTTCCGGTAATTTCGGCGCGGCCGCCCGATATCTTCTGGATGATCCGCGGGGCGGAATAGACGGTGCTGTCGAGCACGATGGCAAGGAACTTGTTGACATTCGCCGCAGTGACCGCTGAGAACCGCCGTGCGCCCTTGGAGTTCATTTCGAGGTCGATTTTGCCGGCACCGGGGTGCATCCCGGTCTGGTCGATGGAGCCGCGGGCATCCTTGATGGCATCGCCGCGCATCTCAGGAGTGCCTTTTACATAATAGAGGCTTCGCTCGATGGAACCTTCAGCATGCACCGTGTCGTGGCTCCAGAGGAATTTGTTCCCGCCCAGGCCGGCGCGTTCGAGCGCTTCCTTGACGTCCGGGCGCGCCATGATGGTGTTCACCTGGTCGACATTTTCCATCCGGACCGCAATCTGATCATTCATTGAAACGAGGAGATCCTTGAACGACTGTACGGGCGCGGCCGCCTCTGCGGTCGATTCCGCAGCCCTGGCGGTTGCAGCGGCGCTCTCGGTGGGAGCCCCCTTGCCCTTGAAGATTTTCTCGGCCATGGACTGCTGCTCTTTGGATTGCTGGCTGGCGGTATCCCTGGCCGCGGCGGTGGTATCCTTCTGGAACTTGCCCGCCATGGCGTTATCGATAACCGTGATGGCATGGTCGAGCTCGGTCGGCTCGCGCAGGAGCATGAATTCGAGCTGGGCAGTCTTGCCGATAATGCTCTTCGCAGACTCCTCGTCCTTCAGGCCGGGAAGTTCGACGATAATCCTGTCGGCTCCCTGCTTCTGAACGGTCGGCTCGGCGACACCAAGGCTGTTGATACGGTTTTCGATGACCGTAAAGGCGCGGTCAAGAAGATCCTTGTCATGGTCCTTGTCGACATTGGTCCGGTCGATTTCAAGGACCAGCCGCATCCCGCCCTGCAGGTCGAGCCCGAGGTTTACGATTTGTTTGAGGATGTTCGGATGGGTTTTTACATACGCTT
>CAWDOZ010000117.1:0-33906 GCA_963803935.1 uncultured Fibrobacterota bacterium
CAATGTATTGCTCGTCCTCCTGGAGCCTGAGACTCCAGAGCGCGCTGAGTGTTAAAAACAGAAGAAACCCGGTGAGGCCGTAGAGGAGCGCGTTTACCAGGTGACTCAGGTGCGGGTTGGCCGGGCATGACTTGCCACTCCACGGCGAAAAACGCAACCGACAAGGGCCGGTAGAGGATGACGCGCTCCTTTTTGCTCGGATCGTTGTCCCCGGCGCGATACGATGAGGTAAAGATCGCAGGAATGGTGATTTCAGTCCCTGCGTGGTGAGGGTATTGTAGGTGACGACGGTACCGTCGTCAACGGCATACTCATTGCGCACCGTATTGGCATACAGAAGGAACCCGGCAAGACCCAGGATGAGTGCAATCCGGCGGCGCAGGGAGATCCGGCTTCGCCTTTCCGGCAGGGTACCGGTTGCAGGCAGCGCGGTTGTCGCCCGCCGCTGTGGTGTAGAGTTTCTGGTTTTCAGGGATTCAGCTCCATCGTAGGGTGGTTGCCGGGCAGGGCGGGAGACCTCAGTGCCTCAGGAATGCCTGCGCCTCCGCTTGTCGACCGCAGAGCGCCGCCTCCTGCATTATCATGGGGCCGGCGGAAACCGAGGGGTCGATTGACAGTGCCTTCATTGCCGCATCCATCGCTTTGCTGTGATTTCCGGAATGGGAATAGACGATGGCAAGATTCATGTAGCCGTCGACCGACCGGGGGTAAACGCTGAAAAGTCTGTCGAAACAGGGGAGCGCGCCGCCGATTTCCTTCAGTTCAAAAGCGGAAATTGCCTGACCTAAAAGCGACCGGGCCGATTCGGGATCGCTCATGAGCGCAACCGTATAGTAGCGGAATGCGGTAGCAAAATCGCCCGATTGCAGGGAAATGCTTCCGAGATTTTCAAAGGCGTTGCCGACGTCGAACGGGGATGCAGCCCTGGCCTGTTCCACCCGGTTTTCCGCCTCCCCGTAGCGCTCCTGCCGGGCGGCAACCCGCGCCAGTCCCATCAGGATATCCTTGTTGCGGGGCAGGAGTTCATTCGCCCTGAGAAAACAGGTTTCGGCACTGTCAAGGTTTCCCTTTGCCTCGAAGACATGCCAGGCAAGGAGGTACCAGGCGTTGGCATCTGCGGGATCGAGGCTCAGTCCCTTGCGGTAGCAGATACCGGCATTGGCAGTATCGCCCGCCGCGAAGAACTGTTCCGCGACGCTCAGGTAGGCGTCGTGGTTCGTGTCCCGCTCCATGGGGCCGGGATTCCAATTTACAATAATGAATACCCCGGCCATGGTCCCGACCAGGACATATCCGGCGGTCCGCCACCATTCACGAACGCGCACCCACCCGTCGGCGGCAATGAGGAGCATGAGCGGGACCAGCGGGATGCGGTAGCGTTCGGTGACGAAAAACGCGATGATGGTAGCCGCATAGGCGACCCAGAAGGCCACGAGGAACAGGCCTTTCCGTTCGCGGTTTTTGAATGCAAGGTAGAGGCCGGGGATGCAGAGCGGGAACAGTATCCCCCAGGGGAAGGCGATACCCGGCCCTCCCGGAATGCCCGCCTTCCAGAGAAGCATCCGGAGAACCGGCGACAACAGCCGGTCGGGATAGATCGCCTGGTTGCGGTAGATCTCATTCCCGTGGATGAGCAGGTACGTTTTGTGGAGGAGCAGCAGGAGGTAGTCGGCCGGATGGTCGGCAATATAGGCCTCTGAGGCTTCCATGAATTTCTGCGAGGCTTCCTTATAGCTCGAAGCGCGCTCGCCGACCGCCTTGATGGCATCCCACTCGTAGCCGACGCGGGATAGGACCTTTTTCTCATAGTCGCCGCTGTTGCCGATGTAAAAATTGATACCTGCATTATACGATATGAGAATCGCCTCTTTGCCGACAACATAGTTGTGGATGGTTGCGGGAAGGATGGTGAGCCCGGCGCCGCCCAGGAAAAAAACGATTGCCGCCATACGAACGGTTGCCGGTATTCCGGCGGGTTGCGCCGAACCGGGACTCTTCTTCCGTGCGGGATCTTTACGAGGGTGATTGACGGCGGCCTGCTTTTTCCTGCCGTTCGGGACGCCCCAGAATATCCATGCGCAGAAGAGGGGGGCGAGGGCCAGGATGTTGGTTGCGGCCAGGGCCTGGAACCCGAAAAGCATGCCCGGAACAATCCAGGGCAGGCACTGCTTTACGACACTGCCGCCCGGCAAGGGGTTCCGGCGCATTCTTTCCGATAGGGAGAACAGGAGGCCGAGCAGGCCGACGTCGAGAAAAAGCGTGATTGTGGGAGGCAGGAGGGTCCCGGTATTGAAGATAAACTGCGAATAAAGCGCGGCCCCGATGCCGGCGATAATGCCGGTCCGTTTCGAAAAAAAACGGGCGCCGATAAGGAATATGCCGCCTGCCGACAGCGAATCGATAAACGCCTGTACGAGTCGCGGCATGAGGTAGCCATGGCCGAAAAGCTTATACAGCACCGCAAGAAAGTACTGGTAAAGCGGCGCCTGGTAGAAAGCACCCTTGCCGGCCCAGTCTCCCATTTCTGCGGCAGTGCGGGCGAACTGGTTGTAGGTGCACTCATCCTGGATAGGATGAGTGAAAAAAAGCGAGTGGCGCATGCAGAGGACATGCACCAGCCGGAGGAGGAGCGAAAGGGTGAAAATCACCGCTGCGCCGGTAGCCAGCCAACTAATTTCCGGAGGGTGGTTTCCCGGAGAGGTTTTTTGCGTCGAATCGTTCATAGTGCAGGGTTATCCCGTGGCCGACAGGTTCTGTCATCGGGAGCCCCGTAAAAATAGTTTTTTTATTTGGTACCACTCAGGAAGTTTTTCTTAAAAATTCAAATGCATTGGAATGGCCGGCAGGGTCATCCCCCTGTTGTGGGAGTTCTTCATACGTTACCTCTTCCGGAGGGACCCTCAAGCCTCTGCGAAAAAATCAAAGGGCAACTCCGAAACCAGGTCTTTCATTTCCTTGTTTTCACTGAAAAAAAAAGGCGGAGCGCATCCTGCGCCCCGCCGTGAAAAGAGCAAAGATAAAAGTTTAGCGATTTCCGGTAATTGCCACTGCCGCCCTCTTTTCGAAGGTCCCGGACTTGAACCATACGAAATATTTGCCCGGTGCTACGGAACGATTGGCGAGCTCAATGGTGTAATTTCCGGCCGACTGCGTGTGGCTGAAGGCAAATACGCTTCTGCCGCGCAGGTCGAAGACGGCCATTTCAACCGGGCCCGACTTCTGCAGCGAATAGGCGATTGCGCCGTTCCTGATCTCAAAAGTCGGAATTCCTGCCGCTGCGGCAACCGGCGACAGTACGGACGTATAATCGATTTCAAAATCTTCGACGGTCGACCATGCGCCGGTAGCGGTCGCGCCAACAGCCTCAACCCTCCAGAAATAGATAGTCTTATTGGTGAGGCCGGAATCGTTCGCAGCGGTAGCCGATAATCCGGCCTCATTCATGACTGTCGTTGCGAAAACCTGGCTGGTCGAAATCTGCAGCGTGTACGAAACCGCGCCGCTTACCGTGCTCCAGGCAAACGCAACGGTTTTTCCGAGGTCGGTCACTCCATTGGCGGGTGACGTCAACGTCGGCGCTCCGATGCCGGTCGTGAAGTTGCGGGCAGCTGAGTATGCGCTTGTGCCTGCTCCATTGCTTGCATCGACATGCCAGTAATACATGGTTCCGCCGGCCAGCCCGCTCACCATTGTGTTAAGCCCGGTGATGCCCGCCTCGGAGAAAACCGTCGTGGCAAAGGTGGAAACGAGCGATACCTGTGCCCCGTAGCTGGTTGCCCGAGCTGCGGAGTTCCAGGTGAGAGTCAGTGTGGTCGGCTCGCCGGTAGCTGCGTTAGCCGGAGCGGCAAGTGTCGGAGCAGCCGGAGCCGTTACCGTTGCCACCGTGGCGAAGTGCCATACCGAAGACCAGGCACTTGTTGCCGTTGCATTTACAGCACGGACTTCCCAATAATAGGTTGTTCCCCCAGAAAGTCCGGTTATCCCTATGGAGCTCGCCGTGATGCCCGGCTGGTTTTCAGTAAGGACCGCGAAGGTCGAAGCCGTAGCTACCTGCAAGGTGTAGGAAGTTGCACCGGCAACCGTTCCCCATGCAAGCGTCAGGGTTGCTTCCTCGCCGGTAGAGCCGTTGGTAGGCGTCGCAAGCACTGGAGCCGGAAGGGTTGCTGCACCGGCGGTGGTGAAGCTGCGCACCGCTGAGTAGGCGCTTGTTCCGGCCGCATCAGTCGCATCGACATGCCAGTAATAGGTGGTAGCGGCAGCCAATCCACTTACCGCCAGGTCACGAACAGTCAAACCGGTCTGGTCAAGAACCGTTGAGGCAAAGGTGGAAACCGTGGAAACCTCGGCGCCATAGCTGGTTGCCCGTGCAGCGGAATTCCAGGTGAGCGTCAGGGATGTTGCTTCACCGGCGGCTCCGTTGGCCGGCGTTGCGAGGGTTGGAGCTACGGGCGCCTGCGCAAAGCCACAGAAAGTAACGGCCAGCCCGACGATAATCGGGACATACCATCTTCTACTAGTTCGTAATGACATACCCCCTCCTTCAATTAATGGTTGGATCTTGCCGCACCGCACCGGCATTATGGTAGTATGCACAGTTCCGGCTGCAAGAATGATTGTGGTGTATAATGGTTAGTTAAATGAAATACCTGATTACGAAATACCCTTCAATCGGGTAATATAGATATTTCAAAATAGCAGGTCAAATAAAACAGTCGGAAGTACCAAAAGGGCAAATTACCAGCAGGACCTCAAACGGTGGGTTACCGGAGCTCTTCATGGGCGAAACTGCCCCAGATACGGGGAAGAAAAAGCAGAAGACGAAACAGGACAAAATGGAGCGCCACTGCGGGCGCCCCATTTCCACTATCATCCTTCAATCAAAAAAATCAACGGCTGCCGGTAAAGGCTATTGCCGTTCGTTTTTCGAATACCCCGGACTTGAACCATACGAAATATTTGCCCGGTGCTACGGATCGGTTGGTGAGGTCAATTGCAAAATTCCCGGCCGGCTGGGTATGGTTGTAAGCGAAAACGCTTCTTCCGCGAAGATCGAAGACGGCGATTTCCACCGGACCCGACCTCTGCAGCGAATAGGCGATGACGCCGTTTTTGACCTCGAATGTCGGAACACCGGCAGCTGCCGCAACTGGCGATAGCACCGAGGTGTAGTCGATTTCAAAATCCTGAGAGGTCGACCATGCACTGGTGAGGGTCGCGCCTACCGCCTGGACTTCCCAGAAATAGATGGTCTTGTTGGATAGGCCGGCGAGAGACATCGTGGTGCCGGTCATTCCGGCGCTGCTCAGGACCGTTGTAGCAAAGGACTGGGTGGTTGAGATCTGCAGCGTGTAGGTAACCGCGCCGCTTACCGAACTCCAGGCAAACGCCACCGTCTTTCCAAGGTCGGTCGATCCATTCGCCGGCGAGGTAAGAGTGGGCGCGGGAATCCCGGTAGTAAAGTTTCGCATGGCAGAGTAGGCGCTTGTTCCGGCAGCGTTACTCGCATCGACATGCCAGTAATACATCGTCCCGCTGGCCAGTCCGCTCACTGCCGCATTAAGCGCCGTGATGCCCGCCTCGTCGAAAACCGTTGTCGCAAAGGTTGAAACCAGCGATACCTGCGCTTCGTAACTGGTTGCCCTCGCTGCCGTGTTCCAGGTGAGGGTCAGGGAGGCAGGCTCGCCCGTTGCCGCATTGGCCGGCGCGGCTAACGTCGGTGCCGCAGGCGCTGTCAGCGCTGCTCCGGTAGTGAAGTGCCATGCTGATGACCAAACGCTTGTTGTCGTTGCGTTTACCGCATTGACTTCCCAATAATACTCGGTTCCTGCAGCAAGGCCGGTAATCCCGATCGAGCCGGCAGTAATGCCCGCCTGGTTTTCCGTCAGGACCGTGAAGGTCGATCCGGTAGCAACCTGCAAGGTGTAGGAGGTGGCACCGGCTACGGTTCCCCAGGCAAGTGTCAGGGCTGTTGCCTGACCTGTTGAGCCGTTAGTCGGCGTTGCGAGCACCGGGGCTGTCAGGGCTCCTGCAGCGACCGTGGTAAAACTGCGCACTGCCGAGTAGGCGCTTGTTGCGCCGGCATTGCTTGCATCGACATGCCAGTAATAGGTGGTCGAATCGGCGAGACCGCTTACTGCTGCAGAGAGGCCGGTAATACCGGTTTCGCTGAGAACGGTCGAGGCAAAGGTGGAAACGGTCGAAACCTGTGCGCCATAGCTTGTCGCCCGCGCCGAAGCGTTCCAGGTGAGCGTCAGGGAGGTGGCTTCGCCGGTGGCGGCATTAGCCGGAGCGGCGAGCGTCGGTGCTGCCGGCGCAGCGACTGCCACGGTTGTGAAATCCCATGCCGTCGACCATGCACTGGTGGCAGTGCCGTTATTTTCATTCACCTGCCAGTAGTAGGTTGTGGAATTTGCAAGACCGGTGGCCCGGTACGTGGCGGCGGTAAGCCCGGTTCCGCTCAGGACGGTTGAACTGAACGCCGAAGAGGTGGACAACTCTACCGAGTAGGAAGCCGCTCCGGCAACGGTTCCCCAGGTAAGATTAAGCGTAACAGCCTCGCCTGCGGCGCCGTTGGTCGGCGCGGTAAGAACGGGTGCCGTCTGGGCGCCGGCTCCGAATGCAAAGGCCAGACCCATGACAAAAGGTAAACACTTCTTAACATTTAAAAATGACATACCCCCTCCTTCATAATGTTAATGGTTGCCCTCGATATGACCATGTGTGCCGAAACGATGCGTGCGCAGAGAGATCCGGATTACGCACCCGCACCGTTCTGAACCCGCGGCACGATATTTTAAGTCAAGGTATGGACGTTTCGGGATTCCGCTGCGCTCCTCCCGGCGCGGTCGAAATAACGGCTTGAAACGTTATACGAGACACGCGTACAAAACGCGTGATGATAATTTACACTATAGATAAAAAAAACGGATAGAGCGGAGTATACCGCATTGCTGAACCTGACTCCCCGGCACACAATATAAATAATCCGGCAAAACGGTGTCAAAACAAAAATTTATGGCATTTTATTGCCGGGAACCAGGGTGCCGGGCAAGGCGGGGGATGTTGGAAGACGATGAGGATAACCTTACCGGTGGAGCCCGTACGGGCTCCACCGCGAATAACGACGAACTATTAAATAAATCAACGGTTTCCGGTAATTGCCAGTGCCGTCCGCCTCTCAAAACTGCCGGACTTGAACCATACGAGATACCGGCCTGCCGACAGGGAGCCTTTGGCGAGGTCTATTGAATAGGTTCCTGCCGGTTGCATATGATTGCAAGCGAAAACGCTCCTGCCGCGGAGATCGAAGACGGCCATCGCCACCGGACCGGTCTTTTGCAGCGAATAAACGATGACGCCATTTCTGATTTCGAAGGTCGGCATGCCTGCGGCTTTTGCAAGCGGCGAGCGCAACGAGGTATAGTCGATTTCAAAATCCTGAACCGTCGACCAGGCGCTCGAAACGGCTGCGCCGACCGCGCGGACCTCCCAGAAATAGATGGTCTTATCGTTAAGGTTGCTGAAGGACAATGCGGTATCGGTTATTCCGGTGCTGTTCATCACCGTGGTAGCAAATGAAATGCTGGTTGAAATCTGCATCGTATAGGTAACTGCGCCGCTGACCGAACTCCAGGTAAACGGTACCGTTTTCCCGAGATCGGTTTCGCCGTTTGCAGGAATAACCGGTACCGGTGCGGCGATTCCGGTGGTGAAACTGCGAATGGCCGACCATGCGCCGCATCCGGCAGCATCGGTCGCATTAACTTCCCAGTAATAGACCGTTCCGGCTGCCAGGCCGCTCAATGCTTCAGGCGAGGCTGTCAGGCCGGTCTGGCTGAAAATCGTCGTTGCAAAGGTGGATACCGTTGCTACCTGCGCACCATAGGTAACGGCGCGTGCAGCGGCATTCCAGGAGAGAGTCAGGGAAGTCGCTTCATTGGCCGCGGCATTGGCCGGAGCGGCAAGCGCCGGCGCTGCCGGTACCGCCAGCGTCGAAAAACTCCAAACCGTTGACCAGAGGCTTATCGACCCGGTTGCAGCGGTGTTCACCGTCCAGTAGTACGTCGTGCCGGCGCTAAGTCCGCTGATCGGGCAGGAGTTCATGGAAAGACCCGGCTGATTGACAATCATGGTAGTGAAGGCCGACCCTGTCGATACCTCAAGAGAGTAGATCGAATCACCCGCTGCCGTATTCCATGCAAGTGTCACAGACGTTGCAAGTCCGGTCGTGCCGTTGGTCGGAGAAGCGAGCACCGGTGCTCCAAGCGCTGCTCCGGCTGTCACGAAGCTCCATGCCGTTGTCCATGCGCTGGTTGCCGATCCATTCTTGGCGTTCGCCCGCCAATAGAACATGGTTCCGGTTGCAAGCACCGGGATTGAATCCAAATTTGAGGTCAGGCCGGCCTGATTGGCAGCGAGCGTCGTAAAGCCCGATCCGGTCGATATCTGGATCGAATAGGATGTAGCTCCGGTGACCGTCCCCCACGAAAGCGCGAGCGGGGTCGCCATGCCGGTGTCGCTGTCGGAGGGCGAACTCAGAGCAGGCGCCGGAAGAGCGGTGGTGAAATTCCGAACACCCGACCAGGCGCTGGAACCGCTGGTATTGCCTGCATTGACATGCCAGAAATACTCAGTCCCGACGGACAATCCTGTCGCTGTTGCCTGGAGGCCGCTAAGCCCGGGCTCGTCAAGAATCGTTGTCGCAAAGGTGGAAACCAGGGAAACCTGCGCATCGTAGGCTGTTGCCCGTGCCGCGGAATTCCAGGTAAGGGTCAGGGCGGTCGGCTCGCCGGCGGTGGCATTGGCGGGAGCGGCAAGCGTCGGTGCTGCCGGCACCGCAAGAGTCGAGAAACTCCAGACTGCGGACCATGGTCCCGTAGAGTCGGCGGCGCTCGTTGCGCTCACCTGCCAGTAGTACGTAATGCCGATGGCAAGTCCGGTTACCGCATAGGAAGAGCCGGTAAGACCCGGGGCATTAATCGTGAGAACGCTGAAATCCGATGTGGCGGACAGCTGCACGGTATAGGTCGCTGCAGTATCGACGGTTCCCCATGATAGCGTCAGCGCGGCTCCCTGACCCACGACGCCGTTGGTCGGCGTCGAAAGTACCGGCGCTACCGGAGTCTGGGCCCCGGCTGCCCAGGCGAATGCCAGACCGATGATTACCGGGAAATACTTCTTGACCTTTAAAAATGACATACCCCCTCCTTCTGAATGTTAATGGCTGCCCCACGTCAGGAATATCCAGGTACTGCAGGGTGCAACGGAGATTCAATCTTCAATGAACTTATTATTACATTTGCGGCAGGTATCGGTCAAACTAAATAATTATGGTATTTTATGCGGGTGAGCCGGGACCCGGAAGGTCACGGCCGGCGGGAGGTTCTTCTACATGGATACAGTCTTTCAGGGTATGCTTCCCCACTATTTTACGTCCGGTGAGCTTCTTGCCATACAATCGGTATCTATCGGCATTGCGGGATTGGGGGGCCTCGGGTCCAACGCTGCCCTGTACCTCGCGCGATGCGGATTCGAGCACTTCGTGGCGGTCGATTTCGACCGCATCGAAGCAACCAACCTCAATCGGCAGATCTATTTCCCCGAACATATCGGCAGCCTGAAGACCGAAAGCCTTGCCGGAATGCTCTCCAGGCTGAATCCGGCTATTGTCATCGAGACCCATCCCGTGCGGATCGATCGCAGGAATGTGCGGGAGCTCTTCCGGGAGTGCGATATCGTGATCGAAGCGTTTGACGACCCTGCGTGCAAGGCGCTCATGGTCGAAACCTTCATGAACTCAGGGAAACTGCTTGTGGGCGCAAGCGGGCTGGCAGGCCATGGCGAAAGCGATCGCATAGTTACCCGGAAGGTTCATGACCGGTTCTACCTCATCGGCGATTCGGTTTCCGGAGTCGGCGGGGCATTGAAACCCTATGCACCCTGTGTTGCCATTGCCGCCGCGAAGCAGGCGGATGTGGTGCTCCACTGGGTGCTGCAGAACCGGACCGATGGGATGGGGCAGGTTGATACAAAAGCCTGACGTTGGCGAATCCATGAACCAGCCTGATCTGCCCGGCATCGATCCCGTCTGCGGAATGAAAGTCGCGGCTGCAAGGTTTACCCGGAGGTACCGGGGAACCGATTACCGGTTCTGCTGCGAAACCTGCGCAGGAAAATTTGCCGCCTCTCCCGAGGCATATCTTGACGGATCGGTCCGGCGGGAGCCGGAGCCGGGACCCGGGGCGGTTTATATCTGTCCCATGGATCCGGAAATTGTAAGGTCTGCTCCCGGTGCATGTCCCAAATGCGGCATGTCGCTTGAGCCGCGCGACACCGCTGCGGGAAAAAGCAATCCCGAGCTTATCGCCATGGTCCGCCGCTTCAGGGTGAGCCTCGTTTTTTCGGTGCCGCTCGTAGGTATCGCCATGGCCCCCCATATTTCATTGAAGTTTTTTTCCCGGTTGCCCTTTGAATATTTCAACAGGGTCGAGCTGGTTCTTGCTACCCCGGTAGTACTCTGGGCAGCATGGCCCTTTTTTGTCCGGGCGGTTGCATCGGTTGTAAATCGAAGCCTGAATATGTTTACGCTGATCGGCATCGGTATCTGCGCTGCCTATCTGTTCAGCCTGGCCGCCACGATCGCTCCCTCGCTCTTCCCTCCTGCTTTCCGCGACATGCGGGGAAATGTCGGAGTCTATTTTGAATCGTGCGTCGCGATCACCACCCTCGTGCTGCTCGGCCAGGTACTGGAGCTCAGGGCCAGGGGCGCATCCCGTGCTGCAATCGGTGCGCTCCTGCGGCAGTCGCCCCGGACTGCCCGCCTGGTCATGGCCGACGGCACGGAGCAGGATTGTGGGCTTGCCGAAGTGCATAAGGGGGACCGGCTGCGGGTGAGGCCCGGCGAAAAAATACCCGTAGACGGTGTTGTGCTCGACGGCGAGAGCTGGGTGGACGAATCGATGATGACCGGGGAGCCGGTACCGGTCGCAAAGCAAAGGGGCGACACCGTTATCGGAGCTTGCCTGAACGGTAATGGCTCACTGCTTATCGAGGCGCGCCGGGTTGGCGAAGAGACCGTCCTCGCCCGGATCGTGCACCTCGTTTCCGAGACACAGCGGACGAGGGCGCCTATCCAGCGGCTGGCCGATAAAATTGCGGCGCTCTTCGTTCCTGCGGTCCTGCTGGCATCGCTCGCAACCTTTATCGGTTGGAGCGCTATGGGGCATAATCCGGCCATTGCCCTTATGAACGCAATCGCTGTGCTCATCGTTGCCTGCCCCTGCGTCCTCGGGCTCGCTACCCCGGTGTCGATAGTGGTGGCTGCATCACGAGGCGCGGCAATGGGCGTGCTGTTCAGAAGCGCGGAGGCCATCGAAACGCTTGAGAAAGTCGATACGCTGGTCATCGACAAGACGGGTACCTTAACCGAAGGAAAACCGGTTGTGGTGGCGGTTGAAACGTGCGGGTCCCTTTCATCCCATGAGTTGCTTTTTTATGCGGCCGGCCTGGAACGCGGCAGCGAGCACCCATACGCATCGGCGATTCTGGATGCGGCCGGAGGGCGCGGCATTGCGGCACCGGCGGCGGATACGTTTCTCGCAATTCCCGGCAGGGGAGTGACGGGGATGGTAGGCGGCCGCGCCGTGGTGCTCGGGAACGATGCCCTGCTGGAAGATGAGGGAGTTCCCTTGTACGGGATTTCCGCGCTCCGAACACGGACGCAGGCACTGGACAAGGGTTATACCGTTCTAAATGCGGCGATAGACGGAGTTGCCGCCGGATATATAGCCATTACCGACCCGCTCAGGCCGGGCGTCGGGGAAACAATTACCCGGCTTCAGCGGGACGGGATCCGTGTCGTCATGCTGACCGGCGATGGACGCGCAGCGGCAGAGTCGGCGGCGGCGAAATTGTCGATCCGCGAGATATTCGCCGATTGCTCACCGCTCGAAAAGGCTTCGATAGTTGACCGGCTCAGGAAGGACGGCAGGGTAGTCGCCATGGCCGGGGACGGCATCAACGATGCTCCCGCCCTTGCCGGCGCCGATGTCGGGATCGCCATGGGGAGGGGTGCCGATGCGGCGATTGAAAGTGCCCCGGTAACGCTTCTTAAAAGCGGGTTGAATGGCATTGAAACCGCCCGATCCCTCAGCAGGGCTACCATGACAAACATCCGGCAGAACCTCTTTTTTGCTTTCATATATAACGGACTCGGGATCCCCATTGCCGCCGGAGTGCTCTATCCTGCATTCGGAATTCTCCTGAGCCCGATTATTGCAGCTGCTGCCATGAGCTTCAGCTCGGTTTCGGTTATCGGTAATGCATTGCGCCTGCGGAGGGTCCGATTGCGGTAGGCCATTCCTGGTATGGTTCCATGTCATTAAGAAGTTATGAGAGTGTGCAAACTTAAAAAAATGTCGAAGAGCGATTCAAATGCCATATTTACAATAACTTCCTTGCTTTATTTCTCACTATTTCGTAATTTATAGGTTGGTTTTCAAATAAGTCGGCGCCAAAGCACGTTACGATGCTGGATCCTGCTTCAAAGATAACCGCTTTGATGAGGTAAGAAGGCCTGCATTGAGTGAGTAAAGTCTAAAAAAGAGATAAGGGTATCTGTGATAGTACGCTGATACAGTTTTATGGGGGACCATGATAATCCACTACCGTGATGCAGCAAACTGCAGTTAATCAGGAGGCTGTCGATTTTTACATCATTCAATGACCGGACTCGTCCTTCTTTCAAGACCTGGCTCCAGAAAAACTGGAGATTTATCGCTCCATATATACGGAATCCGGTTTAACCAAACGCTCCAGGCAAGGACCATGGCTGCCGTAGTGCGGAGGCAAAAAATTCTTGAAAAGGTTACCCGCACAGCGTAATTTATGGCTTTGCCGGCATTTTCAATTAAAAATGAGAATTTTTCGAGATAAGAATTCAGCTTACCGGTGAAAATAAAGCTTTTTTGGTAGTATAACTATTATCACTGTCCCAAAGGGCAGGCAGGGGGAATTATGCGGTTTGAAAAGTGGGCGGCAGCCGTATGCATTTCCGTAGGACTATTTTTTATAGCCTCTCAGGCGGAGTTTTATCCTCAGAGGATTTATAAGCAGAGATCCAAAACCAGCCTCGATTACGGATGGAAGTTCTATAAGGGCAGCACCCCGGGCGGGTCGGGCAATCCCTACGATAGCGGCTACAGCGATGCCGGCTGGCAGACCGTAAATGTACCCCACTCAGCATCGTACGATGACCCCGCTATTCCTGCTTTCACCGGTGCTACCACCGGTGAAATAACCCGTTATCAAGGGATCTGCTGGTATCGGCTCCACTTTACCGTACCAGCCTCGGCAAAGCATACCGGGAAAGTCACCATAGAGTTTGAAGGAGCCATGCAGGTTGCCACCGTCTGGCTGAATGGAAAGCCGCTCGGGGTACATTACAACAGCGGGTATACCTGGTTTCAGTTCGATATTTCAAATCAGGTATCCCTGAGCGGGACAAATGTGCTTGCGGTGCAACTCGATAACACCCTGAGCGATGTTATTCCTCCGGGGCGGACAAACTATAACGGGGATGCCGATTACTATCTTTACAGCGGTATCTATCGCAATGTCTGGCTCGTCTGCGCGGATTCATGCAGCATTCCTCTCTGGAGCCAGAGAATCTCCATTCCTGTGGCAACCGCCTCGAAGACAAGTGCACAGGTGCACATTACCACCCCGGTAACCTCCATAGCTCCGGGAACCATTTCCGTTCATTACGTTATCGCCTTCCCCTCTGCTACAAAGGTGGCGATCGACAGCCAGACCATGACGCTGAGCTCGCCAAACGGCAGAGCCACCTTTGATACGATGATCACCATCAGCAACCCGACGCTCTGGACCACCCAGCATCCGAACCTCTATTACCTTTATACGCAGGTATTCCTGAACGGGGTGCTGGTCGATGATTATGTCGATCGGTTCGGCGTTCGGTGGTATACCTGGACACCGCAGGGAGGTTTCGCCCTTAATGGCGTTACCGACACGCTGCAGGGGGTGAGCCTGCATCAATCGTTAGGCTGGATCGAGAGCGCGCTGCCGAGTTCCCGCTATTTCAAAGAGGTCGGCCAGGTCAAGCAGATGGGTGCCAATCTGATCCGCTGTGCCCATTTTCCGCGTGATCCTTCTTTCTATAATGCGTGCGACGAACTGGGTATGCTGGTCATGGTAGAGGTACCTACCTGGGGATGCTGCCTTGCAAACGGCTGGACCTATCCGGATTCCCTGTTCCTGCGCCTGGACAGTTGCATGCGGGAACTGATCGAGGTCGGCTATAACCATCCTTCCATCATTGCCTGGGGTCTGTACAACGAGCCGCCTGCTCCCTACGATGCCCCGCAACAGATCCCTTCGGAGGGCCTGATTGCCCATACGCTGGACTCGACCCGCTATACCTATCTGGCCGATAATAATCTCGATATTCCGCAGCTGCTTACGAGCGATAACTCCGATATCGAGGGACAGAATTACGGGGAATTGAGTGGCCCATGTGCAACTCTGGTGAACCGGATAATCAATACGGAATATCATCAGGGGTGGATATACTGGTGCTATCGCGGCTGCGCCGGAAACGGCGGGCAGATGTCCGACGACCTGACCCCGGGCGGGGATGCCTACCAGGCCTGGAACGATTGGGTCGGATTGCTCACTACCTCGCGGCTTAATACCCTGGCCGGAGCCTGCCTCTGGTCGTTCAACGATTACTGGTCGGATCATTCGGGAGGGGTGAATCCCATGGGTGCCGTGGACCATATGCGAATCCCGAAGGCGATGTTTTACCTCTACCGGAAATTCTGGACCGGGGTGCCCGACAGCGTTCCCGTTCCGAACATTACTGCAACGCACCTGCAGCTTGATGCCGATACCTCGCTTCTGGTTGCCGACAGCTGCGATGTGTCAATTGTCACGATTTCTCTCCGAAATGCAGCCGGCATTTGCGTTGATAATACGGACGTCGGGAAAAACACCGATACCATTCCCGTTACGTGCACGGTTACCGGCCCGGCGAATGCCTTCGGCACCAATCCCTACAAGCTCTATGCGGGAAAATGTGCTATAATGGTCAAAGCGACCAATACGCCGGGTGTAATCACGGTTTCCGCATCGGCAACCGGGTATACGGGGGCATCGACTACCCTGCGCAGCGTCGCTGCCGATACCTCATCCCTGCCGTTCCTTTCAACGGCGGTTTTGAAGCGCACTGCCGCGGCATTCGCTCCCAACAGGATTACTATCCGGCAGCTGCAGAATTCGGTCATGGTTTCATTTGCCAACAAGAAATCTCTCGGTTGGAACGTGAGGCTGGTGGATCTCAACGGGGAAGTGATCCAGTGCCCGGTTTCCATTGTTCCCGCAGGCCTCAGCATCGGTACCAGGGGGCTTGCGCCGGGGAATTACCTGCTGACGGTAAGCTCGAAGGGCGAGGGCGGCGTCACGAAAAAGTTATTTATCGCTCGGTAAGGATCCGGACTCCATTGATAACCTTGCTTGAAAGGAATCTTTGATGAAGAACCGTTTTGGAGCTGCATTACCCTGGCTGTTCGGTGTCGTATTCATGACCTCAACCTTTGCCCAGGACACCGTCGCCCCGAAGATCGATGTCATGGCCAATGCCGCCCTTGAGGAGGGGCAGTTTGTCAAATGCGATTATACGCATCTGCCAAACGGCGCAGGCCAGCAGGGGTACATCCGGGGGCCAATGCTGTACCGCCCGTGGTTGAATGACGAGTATGCGGAGGTGGGGGTCAGGGCTACGCTCAACTCCCACATAAGCGCGGTAATCTGCCCACAGATAAGGCTCTGGAACGATACCTGGGACTGGACAACCATGGGCGAAAACGGCAGCGCCAACAACCCGTTCATCCAGCACATGACTATTTCGCTCGCCGATGCCGAGGGAATTTACACCTGCGGAAGCAGGGATGCCTTTGCCTTTACTCTTGCAGCAGGGGTATTCCCGTTTAAATATGACCTGCAGGCGAAAAATCTCGGCGAATACCTGTTCCGGACCGGTGAGCATCCTGCGTATATCGAGACCTCCTTCGATGATGCCTATGCTACCCTGACCGGCTTGCGAATGAGCGCCCAGATGTTCAATAACCTTTCCGTTGACGTCCTGCTCACGCAGGAAACGCAGATCATTCCGATTAACGACTGGTCGCTGTCCGTCCTTGCCGGATACAAAGTGCCGAATCTGCTCGATGTCGGCGCCGGCGTCATGTTCGACCGTCTGCTCCCGGTGTCCGGGGTGCTTGACCACCCGGATTCCGGAAATTCGAATACGTATTATACCGGCAGCGGAACACTCGATACTTTGAGTTGGGGCGGCACCAAGCTGATGGCGCGTGCATCCTTCGATCCCAAAGGGCTCCTGCCCTCGGACATTGCGAAGATTTTCGGCAAGGAAGACGGTATTATCTATGCCGAAGCATCGGTACTGGGCTTGAATAACATTACCGCGCACAGTCAATTAATTGTCAATGGTGATACAACCTACCCCATTGACAGCAACATGAATTTTTACTCGAATATTAAACAGCGCATTCCGAGAATGGCCGGGTTCAATTTCCCGACGTTCAGCCCTGCCTTGACCAGCCTATTCGGATTTGCCCTGCTCGATTATCTTTCTGTGGAGGTTGAATACAATCCCTGGCCGTATTCGCCGAGCCTGTACAATTACCAGAGTCTGGTCTATACCCTTCCACAGCCGATCATTCCAATTGTAAATTCTCAAACCAATCAAACGTCACTTTACACGCGCGGGGACAACTGGAAATGGTCCCTCAATGCCCGGAAAACGATCGGCGGAAGCTTTGCAATCATCGGGCAAGTTGCCAGGGACCATACGCGCCATGATGCTTATTATGCCGAATTTGCCGACCCCGAGGAGGTCTTTTTGCAGAACGATGAGTGGGGCTGGTGGGTTAAATTACAGTACAGTCTGTAATGCTCTCACGTTCTGCATGCTATGAAAGGGATACCTTGATGAAATTCCGTTGCTTTTATGCTCCATTAATTGCAGGATGCCTGTTTTTCGGTACATCGATATCGGCGCAGGACTCCACCGGTCCGCGAATTCAATGGACCGGCATGGCGGCCATTGAAGAAGGTCAATTCGTCAAATCCAATTACGTCGGGGACCTCGCGCCCATACCGTTTTCGCCTTGGGTAGCCGATGAATATGCGGAGATAGGGGTTAAAGCAACGCTTAACCGGCATTTCAGCCTTGCGGTAATTCCGGAAATTCGGCTCTGGGACGACACCTGGGACTGGACGCGGATGAATTCGTCAACCGGCGCCGCGAATCCGCTCAATCAACATGCGACGGTATCCCTGGCAGATGCCGAAGGGATTCTCAGCCTGGGCACTACCGATGCGATTGCATGGACTATTTCGGGCGGAGTCATACCCTATAAATACGATCTTGAGGCGAAGAATCTCGGCGAATACCTTTTTCGCACCGGTGAACATCCTGCCTATATCGAGACTTCGTTTGATCAGGCGTATGCAACGATGACCGGATTACGGGCGAATGCCGAAATATTCCGTAATCTCTCCCTGGATCTTTTTTTTACCACCGAAACCCAGGTCCAGCCGATGAATGACTGGTCGCTTTCCTTTCTGGCAGGGTATAAAGTACCGGGACTTGTCGATTTCGGCGCCGGAATCATGCTTGACCGTTTGATTCCTGCAGTGCCGCTGCTGGACAAACCAAGTACTTCGGGGTATAACACCTATTATACGAGCTCCGGTCAGCTGGATACCTTCAGCTGGGGCGGGACCAAGGTCGTGGCACGACTTTCATTTGATCCGAAGGGGCTTCTTCCCTCGGATTTAGCAAACATCTTCGGCAAGGAAGATGGGATATTGTATGGCGAATCGGCTATTCTGGGTGTCAAAAGTATTACGGCCTACTCGCTTGAACTGGGTTCGAACGGTCTGCCGCTGACTCCCCATGTTTTTGTTGCCGATACGGGAAACACCATAAATAATGCTTATTCCGATATCTGGAAGCGCATTCCGGTCATGTTCGGGTTCAATTTCCCCACATTCAGGCTTCTTGATTATTTATCCGGCGAACTGGAGTGGTTCGGGGGTACCTATTCACCCAGCCTTTATGATCTTGAAGGATTTAAATACCTTCTTCCGCTACCGGATGGTACGCAGTATACCGGCTCGAAATGGAAGTACTCCATCAATGCCAGGAAGACCCTCTATGGTAACTTTTCTGTAATCGGCCAGATTGCCCGCGACCATACGCGACATGATGTCTATTTCTTCGGCAATACCGATGTCGATGAAATATTCCAGACTAAGGATGAGTGGGGCTGGTGGCTGAAATTGCAATACGATCTGTAGCATGATGTCTGATTATGTAAAGCTACGTATAGCTCTGGAGCCGATCCTTCCAGGGCCTTTTTATTTTAAAAATCCATGAACCTGATCCTCCTCTTCGAATCCGACTTTATCGACCCCGCAAAAACCATGGTCCGCCTGTCCGGACGGCGGCGGGAGCATGCCCTGTCGGTTTGCAGGATAGTAACCGGCGACACGCTGCGCGTGGGGTTGCTTAACGGTGCCATCGGTACTGGCATTGTCACCGTTATCGATCCGCTTTTCATAGAACTGTCGGTCGAGCTCTCTAAGCCCCCCCGGAGCCGATGCCGCTCACCCTGGTTCTTGCTCTGCCCAGGCCCAAGGTGCTCAAGCGGTGCCTTGAAACGGCAACTGCACTCGGTATCAAGAAAATTGTCCTCCTGGAGAGCTGGCGCGTCGAAAAGAGCTACTGGACCAGCCCGGTATTGGATTCCGAGGTAATCGGAGAGCATCTCCTCCTGGGGCTCGAACAGAGCGGCGATACGGTTATGCCGGTTGTCGAGATCAGGCGGCGATTCAAGCCGTTTGCCGAGGATGAACTACCCTCCCTCCTGAAGGGCGCCCGCGCCCTGGTCGGGCATCCGGCAGCGGGTGTGGAATGTCCCTTCCATTCGGACCTGCCGGTGGTTCTCGCCATCGGGCCCGAGGGAGGTTTTATCCCCTATGAAATCGATTTACTCACCGGAATCGGGTTCCTGCCGGTAACCCTGTGCAAACGAATCCTTCGCGTCGAGCAGGCGATCCCCGCATTTGCGGGACGATTGTTTTAGATGTTGTCGGTCAGGTAGCTTTTTGTGAAAATTCAAATTCTTTTGGATGGCTGAGCCGGGTCACCCGCACGAGGTGGGAGTGCTTCATAATCGGCACCCTGCGGCGGGGACCCACAAGCCTCTGTGAAAAGAACAACAAGAAGGTAGAAGCATAGATGCGAATAAGATATTGAATCTTTTGAATTAACGCATCTATTCTTCTTCGGCTTTGGTTTGCCGTATTTGTGTTTTCTACCTTAAAAGAGGGCGTTGCGGGAGGGGGAGAGCGTTTGCCTTCAGGCAAACATCGCCTCCTCCTTCCGCAGGAAGGAGTGCGTCGGAGACGCGGCTTTGCGCGGCTCCGACCAGGGGGAACCATTTTTAAATGGTTCCCCCACCAAGGGCATTTGACTTAAGCCTGGTTTCCCCACCTGAGCAAAAAAAGGGCCTCATTGTACCAATGAGGCCCTGATACCGATTGTAAGCAGGAATTAATTAAATGTACCGGTTGATGAGCGATTCATAGAGCTCCTGCTTCCCGCTTATGGGGTCGGGTTGACCCTTTTTCACGGCAAGATCGTGGGCCTGTTCGAGCGTCATCGCACCCTTTTCGAACTCCGCTCCCGGGCCCTGGTCAAAGGATGCATACCGTTCCTTGCGCCATGACTTGTAGGGAGATTCTTTCAGGATGCGGTCGGCGGTAATTGCGGCACGCGCGAACGTGTCCATGCCGTTGATATGCGCGATAAAGATATCCTCGGTATCGATGGAGGTGCGCCGGAGTTTTGCGTCGAAATTGATTCCTCCGGGAGCAAGACCGCCGGCTTCGAGAATGACCAGCATCGCCTGGGTTACCTCGGAGAGGTCCGTCGGGAACTCATCGGTGTCCCAGCCGTTCTGATAGTCGCCCCGGTTCGCATCGATGCTGCCGAGCGCTCCCGCATCGGCGGCTACCTGCAGTTCGTGCTGGAAGGTATGGCCGGCAAGGGTCGCATGATTGACTTCGATATTGAGCTTGAAATCGCCAAGGAGTCCGTTTAGACGGAGGAAATTGAGTACTGTCGCAGCATCGAAATCGTACTGATGCTTGGTCGGCTCCATCGGCTTGGGCTCGATGAGGAACGTTCCGGTGAAACCGTTTTTGCGGGCATAATCCCGCGCCATGGTGAGGAAGCGTGCCAGGTGGGCGGTTTCGCGTTTCATGTCGGTATTGAGGAGCGACAGATATCCTTCACAACCTCCCCAGAAGACGTAGTTGCTGCCGCCCAGGGCAATGGTGGCATCGATTGCGTTCTTGAGCTGCCCGCAGGCATGCGCCACGACGTTCCAGTCCGGATTCGTGGATGCGCCGTTCATGTAGCGCGGATGGCTGAACAGGTTCGCTGTCCCCCAGAGCAGCTTCACGCCCGACGCCTGCTGTTTCGCCTTTGCATAGTCGACTATCCCGGCGAGGAGCTTTTCGGATGCGCCGATGGAGTCGCCTTCAGCAATGAGATCGAAATCGTGGAAGCAGTAAAAGGGAATGCCGATTTTGGTCATGAATTCGAAGGCGGCATCCATCTTATCGCGCGCCAGCTGCTTCGGGTCGGCGGCTTGGTTCCACGCCCAGTCTTTGGTAGGCGCTCCGAAGGGGTCCCTGCCGTCGGAGCACAGCGTGTGCCAGTATGCCATCGAAAACCGCATGAGGTCCTTGAGGGATTTTCCGCCGACAAGACGATTCTCGTCGTAATACTTGAATGCGAGTGGATTATCCGATGACGGTCCTTCGAAGGAGATCTTTTTGATAGAGGGGAAAAAGGCCTTGTCCCCGGTTACTACTGAAAGTGCCGGCAGGATCGTTGTCATGGTTCACCTTTCTTTTACATTGAGTTGAGGCTGAATATGTGAAGCGATAACGGTAATGTCGTATGTAAAGCTAAACCGGTTTGCGCTGCTTCTCCATGACGTCCTGCCAGCGGGAGTAGGCCGCAGCGTATTGAGGCGCCATTTTCTCATCGGGCTCAATGGAAGTTTCCTTTGAAAGTCCCCTGAATGCGGAGGGAAAATCGGGAAAAACCCCGAGTCCCTTTCCTGCTCCGCGGGCGGCTCCCTGCGCGCCGTCGGTGGCATAGAGCTCGATAACCGCGCCCATGGTTCCGGCAAGGGTATCCCTGAATACTTCGCTCAGGAACATATTCGCGCGTCCGGCGCGGATTCTCCGGGCTTTCACGCCCATACGCTCCATGACCTTGACGCCGTACTGCAGGGCAAAGGCAATACCCTCCTGCACCGCCCGGCAGACATGGGCTTTGGTATGGCGGTTGAAATCGAGGCCGTGAAGCGATGCACCGATATCCTGGTTGTTGAGCATCCTTTCGGGACCGTTACCGAAGGGAACCATGCAGAGGCCGTCGCTCCCGACCGGAACGGTTGCCGCAAGCCGGTTCATCTCCTCGTAGGTCATGGATTCGCCCAGAAGCCGCTTCGTCCAGGCGTTGGCGATTCCCGTACCGTTGACGCACAACAATACGCCGAGCCGGTTCTTCTGCTCCGAATGGTTGACATGAGCGAAAACATTCACGCGCGAGGCAGGATCGACCGCGAGCGTATCGCTGACGCCGTAAACAACTCCCGAGGTACCCGCCGTAGCGGCGACCTCGCCGGGTTCGAGCACATTGAGCGAAAAGGCATTGTTCGGCTGGTCGCCGGCGCGGTAGGTAACGGGCGTGCCGCGGGCAAGCCCGAGTTCTTCGGCACCTGCCTGCGAAAGCTCTCCCTGGATGCCGAAGGTCGGTACTATCTTCGGCAGGAAATCGGCGGGAATGCCGTAATAGTCCATCACCGCAGCGGCAGGCTTGTTCTCGGAAAAGTCCCAGAGAATGCCTTCGGAAAGTCCGCCGATGGTGGTCGTGGCGTTTCCGGTCATGCGATAGGCAATATAATCGCCGGGAAGAAGGAGA
The DNA here is from genome assembly GCA_963803935.1 of uncultured Fibrobacterota bacterium. GTDB lineage: Bacteria > Fibrobacterota > Chitinivibrionia > Chitinivibrionales > Chitinispirillaceae > BOG-1184. The sequence goes on from CAWDOZ010000117.1 coordinate 22,109, forward strand.
TTGGAGACCTGGGAGAATATTTCCGGCTCGTTATCCTTCACCCACTTGAGCTTTGACGCGGTAAAATTGCCGGGAGAGTTCAGAAAGCGCCACAGGCACATCTCGGGACCCAGAGCCTTGAAGGCCTGGTTGCCTATTTCAACGGCCCGGCCGTCGCACCAGATAATGGCAGGGCGCAGCGCCTTTCCATTTTTTCCCAGGAGCACGAGCCCGTGCATTTGATAGGATATTCCGATGGCGCCGATGTTCACCGGACCGGCGAGCGCCGCCTTTGCCGTTGCCGTTCGCACGGCGGTACAGCAGTGCTTCCACCACAGGTCCGGGTCCTGTTCGGCCCACCCGGGTTGTGATGCGCCGATCGGCATTTCGCGATCGGGTACCGTTGCCGCTCCCGAGCAGCGACCGGTTTCGGCTTCGATGACGGATGCTTTGACAAATGAACTTCCTATATCGACCCCTAGAAAATGCATGCGGATATTCCTCAGCTGAATAGTTTGCGTAATTTTCCCAAGAAGATAAAATAGCTGGAATAGAATCGTTATACAATAACGTTAAATTAAATCCCCTGCAACATTAATGAATCAATTACCGGTCGACCATAATTTTGAGAAGCCGGGGAGCTTTGTTTTTTTCCTGCAGACGCAGGAGATAGATGCCCCGCGACGGGGGATGAAATGACAAGGTGGAGGGGCCGGAGCCCAGCGATGACCAGACGATCTTTCCATCGGGCCGGATGATGGTCGCCTGCCAGGTCACTGCATCGGTAAGGGTGATCCGATAGTTGGCAATATCGACCCCGGCGCCGGCCGCGCGGGCAGTGGCCTGCGGCTCCGACGAAAGCGACCCGCCTCCGGTAACCGTGATCGATGCCGAATCCACGATAGTCGCCGATGAGGTTCCGATTTCAATATTCCAGTTCCCGTTCTGCGTAACGTACGCCTGCCGTCCGGCATCCCAGAAAGAAAGCGCCGAAAAGGGCAGTGCAAAGGTGACAACCGTATTGTCGCCCGGACCCAGGTTCACCCGTTTAAATCCTTTAAGACGTCGTGCCGGACCTGCCGGATCGTCGTTGTGCACATACAGCTCAACAACCTCATCGCCGGCGCGGCTGCCGGTATTGGTGACGCCGACGGTTACCGTTGCGGTGTCGCCGGGGGCGAGGGTTGCGGGCCCAACGGTCATCGGGCCCAGTGCAAAGGTAGTGTAGCTCAGCCCGTAGCCGAAGGGGTAGAGGGGCGTTTTATCGAAATACCAGTAGGTGCGGTTGTGGGAAATGGTATAGTCCTGCATACTCGGAAGGTCGCTTGTCGCGGCGACCCAGGTTGCAGTCAGCCTGCCGCCGGGATTGTAATCGCCGAAGAGCACATCGGCAATGGCGGTTCCCTGCGATTGTCCGCCAAACCATGCTTCGACAATTGCGGGGAGATGCGCCTGCGGCCAGGTAACCGTCAGCGGGTTCCCGTTGACGAGCACAAGAATGACCTTCGGATTGACGGCATAAACTGCCTCGATAAGCTGTTCCTGGCCGCCCGGAAGAGCAAGGCTTTGCATGTCGTGCCCCTCGGTGGCCACGGTCTGGTCGGTGCCCAGGACCATGATAACCGCGTCGGCCTGCCGGGCGGCTGCCGTTGCGCTGTCCAGAGCGGCACTCACGATCGGGCCCGATATCGTGCATCCCTGCACATAGGTAACCCGGGCCGGTCCGAGTTTGCCGATTATTCCCTGAAGCGGGGTTACCGATGTTGCCGGTATTCCGCTGTAGTCGCCGAACTGGCAGATCGCGGCATTGGGTCCGATGACGGCGACGGTCCGGACAGCTCCGGTATCGAGGGGCAGCAGGCTGTCGTTCTTGAGCAACACGATCGATTCGTGCGCGGCAGTGAGGGCCAGTTGCTTCCGTAAACTGTCGGCCGCACCGCCGGGTTGCAGTGAGTTGTACGGGACAAGGCCGGGCGGATCGAATTCACCAAGGCGCATGCGCTGCGTGAAAATCCGCACCGCGGCGCTGTCGATAGCACCGGCAGAAAGGTACCCGAGCCCGGTTGCCAGTGCAAAGGGAAGGTACTGCTGATAGGTGGTTCCGCAGCAGAGATCGCATCCCGACCGGCAGGCGGCAACCGCCGCAGCCGAAATGGAGCCGACATAGTGGTGGTATTGGCAGATATCTTCCACGGCACCGCAGTCCGACACCACAAATCCGGCGAACCCCCACTGTTGCCGGAGAATATTCTCCAGCAACTCCGGATTGCAGCAGCAGGGAATGCCGTTCACGGCATTGTAGGCGCCCATGACGGATCCTGCCCCGGCGTCAATGACCGCCGCCATGAACGGTTGCAGGTAGTAATCGCGCAGGCTTTGTTCGTCGACGTTCGAGGAGAGGCCTTCCCGCCCGTCTTCAACGTTGTTGCAGGCGAAATGCTTGGCAGTGGCGACGGTCTTCAGGTAATGCGGATCGTTTCCCTGCATGCCCCGGACAAAGGCGGTAACGAATTTACTCGTAAGCCAGGGATCCTCGCCGTAGCTCTCCTGGTCCCGACCCCAGCGGGGGTCACGGGCCATGTTCGCCACCGGGGCGAAATACACCAGGCCCTTGCCTGTGCTCAGGTTAAAAAGGCGGGCCTCATCCGATACCGCCGAGGCCAGGGATTGGACCAGCGAATCGTCCCAGGTTGACGAAAGCCCGATGACCTCCGGAAAAACCGTGGCGTTTCCGGCGACGACGCCGTGAAGCGCCTCATTCTGATAGCCATAAGACCGGACGCCGAGCCTGTCGATTGCGGGAGCCTCGGTTCCCAGCTGGGATATCTTCTCCAGCATCGTCATCCGCCCGACAAGGTCGGCAGCCCTGCGGTCGGCGGGGAGGCTGATGTTGAGATAATCGGGAGTGGCGGCGGTTGCGGCGGCGGCTATGCATGAACCGAGCAAAATAGCCAGTGTCAAGATGGGGCGCATCCCGGCAGTCATTCGAGGATACTTATCGCGTTCTCTGTCCATTAGAAATAAAACTTGATGCCGATCGCGATCGGGGATGATGCGCCTATGTAGCCCAATGGGTCGGCGGCGGTTCCGCCTATGAGCCATATATTCAGGCCCGCCTGGTTGCCTTCCTCATATTGGAGAATCGGAATGTTGGCATAGACCGAAATGTTTTTAGACAGAAGGGCCTCGGGACGCAGAATAAGGATATTGACCCCGGCGGCTATATCCTGCAGCCCGTTGGTAATATCGGGGTACGCTCCCAGCGAGAGTGAAGAAGGTCCGTAGCGGCCATAAACGCCGAAAACGCCGCACATTGCATAGAGCTTGAAGCGCGAGGATTTGAATACGCGATATTCGATATTCGGGCTCAGCGATAAGGTCCATCCGGAATAGTTGGGCACTATCCATTCATAGGTGAAATCTCCCTGGAGGACACCATTTAATCGATCGTTTCCCAGGCCGAAATCGAAGCCCCGGTCATTGATTCCGGCGAACATCGCGGCTTGCAGGGAGGCTGCGGTGAGACAGAGCAGCAGAAGAACTTTTTTGAGCATAGTACCTCGGTTCGAACCTTCCGGGAATTTCAGGAAGGGGAGGAAGGTTTTGAATAAAATACATAAAAGAATAGTTAGGTCTTCAAATATGGTTAGTGCTTCTGGTGGGGAAACCGCCTGCGGCGGTTATCCATTTTCCCCTAAAGGGAATTATTAGTTTTAATTGTGCCAGCCCCTGGTCGGAGCCGCGCAAAGCCGCGTTTCCGACTCACCCCTTCCGCAACGTTCATATTAGGTAGAAAACACCTGAAAAACCCATAAAAAAGAATCGTGTGGCCCGGGTCTTCGACCCAGGGGCTATTGAATTTGCATGACCTATAAGGGCACGGCACGCCGTGCCCCTACGGAATTGTGGCCACAACATGATTTCTTGCATTATTATCTTTCTCCCGGCTCCTGCCTTTATTCCCTTTCTGCCTTTGTACCTTCTGTCTGCCTTTCGCCTGCCTGTCTCTGTCTGCTTCCTGCCTTCTATCGCAACTGCAAACATCAAAGTTCCTTTACATTTATTTTTCCGATATGGCCATTTTAAGGGGGGTTTTGACCCACCGTGGAACACCGGTTGGGTCAAAACTCCAAAGCCATGAAAAATATAAAGATGGAACTGAATTTCAATCCCTTTTGGTAAATTCGATGGGTCAAAACTCCAACTGTAAAGAATTCCTGATGATAAAAATTGATAGAAGGAAGTAAAGCGAATAAAACCGGAAAAGATTTCATGGCTATAACTCAAAGAATTCCAAAGACTTGCAGATCCGGCATCAACTTCACCAGGGAGAATATTTTGAGATTGGCAAGCGATAATTAATGACTGCCGCATGGTAAAAATCTCCGAAAAACGGCTTGTTTCCGGGTATAGCTCACGCAAGGCTCTTTTGCCCCGCCCCTGACCCTTCTGACCTCTCCCCGGCCCAAAGCGGCCGCCCCTCTGACCTCTCCCCGTTCCCCTCTCCCACAAGGAGAGGGGACAAATCATAATGAGAGGGAAGACCCGCTTCGCGGAAGAAAAGGCAAAAAAATGCGAAGGTCTACCGGCGCGAAGCGCTATCCTTCCTCTGATAGGAGGAAGGGTCGCCCCTGGGCGGAAGGAGGTCAAAAGCTTGCGAACAGATGTGCTTCGCCCCCATCCGAAAATGTAAAAGAGCAGGCGATTGCCGGGGCAGAAGCGGCGCCGCCTCTGCCCCTGTTGCCACACGAGCTGTACCAACGATCACGCACGAATACTCACTAACGTTAGGCCGCTCATCGGTATGCACAAACTCACGACGGGCCCCGTGCCGGACGCTGTGTGACGGAACGCAAACACCTTTTGAAAGATCGCTACCCTCTCAGGGCATGCTGCAGTTTGTTGAGCACGAATACTCACTAACGTTAGGCCGCACATCGGCCAGCACAAACTCACGACGGGCCCCATGCTCACCGCAGTATGCCTGCTATTCAAAGACTAATATAACAAAAATTTAGATGAAAGTCAATAAAAAAATGCTATAAAATGATAATAAATAGCTAAATTGTTGAAAATAAGGAAGATAAAAAGGATATCTGAACCTGGATTATGACCGGTGATTCTTTTGATTATCGTGATTTAAATGATTTTTTGAACAGAAAAATCGAGGAAATCAAGAGATTCATAGTCCAACGCCCCCTTTTGGGTAGAGGAGCATGGGACAGCCAATTTCGGTTCCCATTTTCCGCTTTTAACTTGAGACCTGGGACTTGCAACTTGTAACTTATTTAAAACCTGTGTGGCCTGGGTCTTCGACCCAGGGGGCTTTTTATCTATCCGGGGTTGAAGCAGGGATTTTGTAGAGACGTAGCACGCTGCGTCGCAGGTCGGGGGATTTCTTAGGGGTGACCGATGGTCGCCCGTCTCTTTGATTTTGAATTACAATCCTTATTCATCCTTCATTCTTCCCCCTTCATCCTTTCGACTTAAACCAGATTGACTCCCCGCCAGATTTGAACATATATTATTCAACATTCTTTCGACAGTCAGACTTAAGCGTTTAATTCGGCCTTACGGGAGCAGCCCCCGACATGAACAACTCATCAATCCGCGATAATCAATGGAATTGAAAGTTTGAAAGGATATAGGGATGGATTTAGCCCAGCATAACATGATTGCCAATTTTATCTGGAGCATTGCCGACGATTGCCTGCGGGACGTGTATGTCCGTGGAAAATACCGGGATGTTATCCTGCCGATGACCGTCATTCGCCGCATCGATGCAGTGCTCGAACCGACGAAGCAGGAAGTCCTCAAGATGAAAGAAAACCTCGATAAGACCAAAGTTACCAACCAGAATCCCGCCCTGTGCAGATCCGCCGGGCAAGCCTTCTATAATGCAAGCCCCTTTGTTCTTCGCGATCTGAAATCCAGAGCCAGGGAGCAGCAGCTTAAAGCCGATTTCGAATCCTATCTCGATGGCTTTTCCGATAACGTTCAGGAGATCCTCGAAAAATTCAAATTTCGAAACCAGATTCCCACGATGATGGAAGCCAATATCCTTGGCGCGGTCATTGAAAAATTTACCAACCCGGAAATAAACCTCAGCCCGAAACCGGTTCTGGATGCCGATGGCAAGGTACGCCTGCCGGGCCTCGATAACCATTCCATGGGCACCGTTTTTGAAGAGTTGATCAGACGGTTTAATGAAGAGAATAATGAGGAAGCCGGAGAGCACTTCACGCCGCGTGATGTGGTAAAGCTCATGGCAAAGGTCATATTCCTTCCGATTGCCGACAAGATTGAATCAGGGACCTATCTCGTTTACGATGGCGCCTGCGGCACCGGCGGCATGCTGACAGTTGCCGAGGAAACTTTGCAGGAATTAGCCGCCGAACATAATAAGGAAGTAGCGATCCATCTCTTCGGGCAGGAGATAAATCCGGAAACCTACGCCATCACCAAAGCCGATTTGCTATTAAAAGGCGAAGGCGCCGAAGCGGAAAACATGATATTTGGTTCTACCCTCACCCATGATGTTTTTCGAACCAACGAATTCGATTTTATGCTTTCCAACCCGCCCTATGGAAAGAGCTGGAAAACCGACATGGAAAAGATGGGCGGCAAGGGCGACATCACCGACGAAAGATTCCTCATTAATTACAAAGACGATCCCGAATACCGCATGATTCCGCGCTCAAGCGACGGCCAGATGCTCTTTCTGGTGAATAAAGTTTCCAAAATGAAACACTCCACCGCCCTTGGCAGCAGGATAGCCGAAGTCCATAACGGCTCTTCGCTTTTTACCGGCGATGCCGGGCAGGGAGAGAGCAATATCCGGCGCTGGATCATCGAGAATGACTGGCTCGAAGCCATCATTGCGCTGCCCGAAAACATGTTTTACAATACCGGCATTGCCACCTATATCTGGGTGATCTCCAACCGAAAAACCGATGCAAGAAAAGGCAAGGTGCAGCTCATTGACGCAAGCGGATGGTTTGTGCCGCTCCGGAAGAACCTGGGGAAGAAGAATTGCGAATTTTCGGAGGAGCAGATTGCCAAAATATGCAACCTTACGGTGAATCCCCGCGAAACCGAGCAATCAAAGATTTTTCCAAATGAAGCCTTCGGCTACCATAAGATAACCGTGGAAAGGCCGTTGCGGCTCCTTACAGATTTGAGCGAAGGGAACCTCAAGAAATTTGACCGGGTCTGCAAAGTTGCCGAAGAAGACCCCCTTGCCAAATCCGCGCGCCGGATTGCAAAGCAATTCGGCCCCGGCCCGCATAAGGATTTTAATACAATCATGGACGCGTTCGAAAACGATGCCGATGAGCACAACCTGAAGCTCACGCCTCGGCGCAAGAAACTGATTCAATCAGACCTTAGCCAGGTCGATGAATCCGCCATGCCGATAATCGCGAAGCGCTATAAGGCGGGCAAGGAAAAACGGAATCCATTTTACGGCGTTTATGAAAGCGAAATAGAGGGAAAGAAAACTTTGGTTGAGTACGAGCCCGACGCCTCCTTGAGGGATACTGAACAAGTGCCGCTATTGGAAGAAGGCGGTATCGAGGCCTTTTTTAAAAGAGAAGTGCTGCCGTATGTGCCGGACGCGTGGATAGATGCAAGCAAAACGCAGATAGGGTATGAGGTTTCGTTTACGCGGCATTTCTATAAGCCGGTGGAGATGAGGACGCTGGAAGAGATCATGGCCGACATCCGGGAAGTGGAAAAGGAGACGGAAGGGCTTTTGACCGAGATCGTTGGGAAGATATAAAAATGACCGGTAGTTTCGGAAACCATCATAGACGATCAATTCGTTTGAAGGGGTATGATTATTCCAGTCCCGGATATTATTTCATTACCATTTGCATTGAAAATCGATTGCATCTATTTGGTGATGTTTCAGGCGAAAAAATGGTAATGAACGATGCCGGAAAGATGATTTTTCATTGGTGGCAGGAATTGAATAAAAAATTCGACACCGTTAAAACAGGCGACGCCATCATCATGCCCAATCATTTTCACGGCATTGTGCGCATAACAACCGCAAATAATGGTACACCGCCCGTTTCCGATACGGAAATGATGGGAAACAATGCAGGAATTCCAACATTGGCCGATATGGTGGATTGGTTTAAAACCATGACTACAAACGCCTATATTCGGGGTGTAAGGCAATCCGGGTGGCCGAAAATCGACGGCAGATTATGGCAACGAAATTATTGGGAGCATATTATCCGTGATAATAGAGAATTATATCTGGTACGACAATACATAATGAATAACCCGGTGAATTGGGAATTGGACGATTTAAACAATGGCCGCGATAATTCCGTAAAAAACAAAGGCAACCGTCAAAAATTGGGGCAACCACATAGGGTTGCCCCTACGGAAACATCAACGGAAATGTCAACAAAACCGTTTTGGAAACCGATGACGGATTGATTTTGTAGGGGCACCCCTGCGTGGGTGCCCGGTTTTGAAATCGGGGAAAACCAATAAACCGGGGGCGACCAAAAAAAACAAAGGCAACCGTCAAAAATTGGGGCAACCACATAGGGTTGCCCCTACGGAAACATCAACGGAAATGTCAACAAAACCGTTTTGGAAACCGATGACGGATTGATTTTGTAGGGGCACCCCTGCGTGGGTGCCCGGTTTTGAAATCGGGGAAAACCAATAAACCGGGGGCGACCAAAAAAAAACAAAGGCAACCGTCAAAAATTGGGGCAACCACATAGGGTTGCCCCTACGGAAACATCAACGGAAACGGCAACAAAACCGTTTTGGAAACCGATGACGGATTGATTTTGTAGGGGCACCCCTGCGTGGGTGCCCGGTTTTGAAATCGGGGAAAACCAATAAACCGGGGGCGACCAAAAAAAAACAAAGGCAACCGTCAAAAATTGGGGCAACTACATAGGGTTGCCCGGTTTTGAAATCGGGGAAAACCAATAAACCGGGGGCGACCAAAAAAAACAAAGGCAACCGTCAAAAATTGGGGCAACCACATAGGGTTGCCCCTACGGAAACATCAACGGAAACGGCAACAAAACCGTTTTGGAAACCGATGACGGATTGATTTTGTAGGGGCACCCCTGCGTGGGTGCCCGGTTTTCAATGGGTAACAGAGGGAAATGGATGATATGAAATTGAAGCCGTATCCTGAATATAAAGAGAGCGGGGTGCCGTGGCTGGGAAAGGTGCCGGGGCATTGGGAGGTTTTTCCTAATCGTGCTCTTTTTTATGAGCGCAACAGCAAAAACCAAACTGAAAAAGATATGCTTTCGGTTGTAATAACAAGGGGCGTGATTCCACAAAAGGAATTGATATCCAATACAAGCAAAAAAGATTCCTCGAATGATGATAAATCTAATTATAAATTGGTAAAAAAAGGAGATCTTGCCTACAATAAAATGCGAATGTGGCAAGGTGCTGTTGGTGCTTCAAATTATGAAGGCATAGTTAGTCCTGCATATATTGTCATCCATTCTCGTAATGAGGCCAATTCATGGTACTATCATTTTCTTTTCCGAAGCCCTGCTTACATAAAAGAATCGCATAGATATTCCTATGGTATTTGCGATGACCAATTGAGCCTACGATTTGGAGATTTTAAGCAACTCTATTCACCGGTTCCCCCAACTGATGAACAATGGAAAATAGTTAAATATATTGAATTCAATTCCTCCCAAATCTCCCGATTCATCCGTGCGAAGAAGCGCATGATCGAGCTCCTCAAGGAGCAGAAACAAGCTATTATCAACGATGCCGTGACCGGGAAGATCGATGTGCGGACTGGGAAGCCGTATCCGAAATATAAAGAGAGCGGGGTGGAATGGCTGGGGAAAGTGCCGAAGGATTGGGAGGTTAAAAGAATTTCATGGTTGTTTAATGAACGAAATGAAAGCGGTAGAACTGGATTACCAATTTTAATTGTCTCGCTTAGAACTGGTGTCACCGAAGGATCAGATTATGATGAAGATGGACGGCCTCGGAAACTAATCGCTGATGTTGAAAAGTATAAATTTGCTGATCAAGGCGATATCGCCTATAATATGATGAGGATGTGGCAAGGTGCGGTTGGTGTGGTGCCTGTTCCTGGTTTAGTCAGTCCTGCTTATGTTGTTGCTCGTGCACTTAAGGAGATCTGTACAAAGTATTATGAAGTTTTATTTCGCACCAAATCTTGCAAAAATGAGATTAATAATTTATCTCGCGGTATTGTTTCAGATCGCAATAGACTTTATTATGATCAATTTAAGCGAATTTATTGTCCATTTCCCTCATTGATCAAACAACGTGAAATCATTGATTATATAGATAACGAAACCAAAAAACTTAGCGATAAAATCGATTTAATCACCCACGAAATCTCCCTTCTCCAGGAATACCGCACCCGCCTCATCGCCGACGTCGTCACCGGCAAACTCGATGTCCGCGGCATCGATGTTCCTGATGTGGTCGACGGCATCGACGATACTGTCGAGGCAGTGGATCCCGAAGAAAATGGCGAAGAACTGGTTGAGGAGGAAGTCGCCGAGCTTCAGGAATAGCTAATCATGTCAAAGGACCCGCATCGGAAGTATTTTATCAATAATCTATGAAACCGGTACACTTCGTTCCCGCTGTTCTCCAATGGGCCCGTGAAAGGGCGGGGCTGGATGTTGCCTATCTGGCCCAGCGGATGAAGGTTCCTTCGGAAGAGGTACAGCGCTGGGAAAAAACCGGCGATCTTACTCTATCCCGGGCCAAGAAATTGGCCTCTTATGCACGAACCCCTTTCGGTTATCTGTTTCTTTCCGAGCCGCTGAGCGATGCGCTGCCCATTCCGGATTTTCGAACGGTCGGGGACGAGCCGCTAAGGCACCCCAGCCCGGATTTGCTTGAAACGATTTATACTATGCAGCGCCGCCAGGAATGGATGCGTGATTTTTTAATTGAAGAAGCCGTCGATACCCTTCCGTTTGTCGGCAGTGCAAAGGATCATGATACTCCGGAACACATTGCCGAGGAAATGCGGAAGGTCCTGGGAATCACGGCTGATTGGGCAAATAAACGGCTGGGTTGGGCTGATGCTCTCCGTCATCTTCGGCAGCAGGTCGAGGCTGCCGGCATTCTTATTTTTATAAACGGCATTGTCGGCAACAACACCAGTCGTAAATTGGATCCCAATGAATTCAGGGGCTTTGTGCTTAGCGATGCCTATGCTCCGTTAATTTTCATAAATGGGGCGGACGTTCAATCTGCTCAGATGTTCACCATTGCGCATGAATTGACCCATGTCTGGCTTGGTCAGGATGGGGTTTCCAATTTTGATGCAATGCTTGCGTCCACCCAGAAAATTGAAAGTTATTGCAACGCCGTAGCCGCAGAGTTTCTGGTACCGGAACGCGAAATAAGAAAAATATGGCCTGGCTCGGAAAAAGAAGCCGAACCTTTTCAGTACGTAGCCCGATTTTTTAAAGTGAGCAGCCTGGTCGCGGCTCGCCGCTGTCTCGATCTGAATTTGATAAATAAAAACAGGTTTTTGGCGTTTTATGAACATTATATGACCGATGAACGGCGAAAACAAAAAGCCAAATCCAAAGGCGGCGATTTCTGGAAAACCCAGAATGTCAGGATCGGTTTCCGGTTCGGGTCTGCCGTTGTCATGGCTGCCAAGGAGGGGCGTCTCCTTTATAATGATGCATACAAGCTTACCGGCTTGAGCGGATTAACCTTTGAAAAATATGCCTCCACAATAGGGTTACCCTTGAAATGAATAACCCGGCGCAGATTTTCCTGCTGGATGCCAATGTTTTTATCGAGGC